>JAZMZT010000158.1:0-4989 GCA_045586125.1 Bacteroidaceae bacterium
TAAGCCTGTATATATGCCACAAGCAGTTCCAGGAAATTCATGAATATCATGAAGAACACTGAAAGAACTGTCATTGGAGTTCCAATAAACGGTCCCATCTTTGCTGTTATGAATATCACACAGGTAAGCGACAGTATGATGGCGTGACCTGCAGTAATATTGGCAAACAGACGAACCGTAAGGGCAAACGGCTTGGTGAATATACCCACAATCTCTATGAACGGCAACAAAGGTATGGGAGCCTTGAGGAATATGGGTACATCGGGCCAGAGTATCTCTTTCCAATACTCGCGGTTACCAAGCACGTTGACCGTAAAGAAAGTTACCAACGCCAGAGTAAGCGTAATGGCGATATTGCCCGTTACATTGGCTCCGGCCGGGAATATGGGAATAAGACCCATAATGTTGCTCAGCAGTATAAAGAAGAATATGGTGAGCAGCAACGGCGTATAACGTTTGTAGTCCTTGCCTACCGAAGGCTTGATTACGTCATCCACAATCATGGCAATGACATACTCCATCAGGCCTACAAAACCGCCCGGAGCGGGATCGGTAGCGTTGTGACGTCTGTACCAGCGGGCTGTGCACATCACTATCACGCAGAGCAGCAGGCTGTTTATTATCACTGCCAGTGCTATCTTGGTGAGTGACAGGTCAAGCGGCTTGAGTTCGGTGCCATCGGGCAACGTCTCCACCAGTTTACCGGCATAGGCACCATCATCCGTTATATGGAATCCCTCATAACTGCCTGTGTGTTCAAGTTCCCGTGAAGAGAAGAAATGCCAACCCGATACCTTGCTGTAAAGTATAACCGGCAGGTGCAGGCTGATCTCCTTATCACCTATTGTTATAATATGCCAGTGATATGAATCCTTGAGATGGCCGAATATGATGCCCTTGACATCGACAGTCTCATCCTGAGCAGTCTCCTGCGCCATGGCCGGAACCGCAATCAGAAACATCAGTGACAATATGGCAATTATCTTTTTCAACCCTTTTTCTCTCCTTTCATAAACAGTACCGTCTCAACAGCCGACAGGCACAGGTAATATATCATAAATACCACTGCAAACGGCAGCAACTGAGTACCCACCGCAGTGAAATAAACCAAAAGCAGTACTATGGCAAGCAGAATCTTAACCACCCTGTAGGTAAGGAAGAATATGCTGCGGTCCTTGCCCTTTCTCTCATTTGAGCGCTTGAGCAATACCATAACACCAAGCATTACCGCATAGAACAGCGGAATAATGAAAAGCAGGGACGGATACTGATCGGGCCAGGCCATGCGAAATGACAGCACTGCCGCTACGGTCAGTACTGAAAGTACAATCAGATATGTCAGAATCAGCTTTTTCATATTTCAACACAAATTGAGAGAACGTTGTTTCTGACCTCGGCGAACCCCGACCTTACGGAAACCTCAGCCTGTCCGTTCGCATCGCGGTAGCTTATCTTGCCATTCTCAAGCGATGAGATTATAGGGGCATGACGGTCCAGGACAGTGAAACTGCCTACTGTACCAGGCAGGGTGACGCTCTCCACATCGCCCTCAAAAACCATTCTATCCGGAGCTATAATCCTAAGCTTGAGCATGATTACTTCTTCATTTCTTCCTGAAGTTTCTTAGCCTTCTCAATGGCCTCCTCAATTGTACCCACATTCAGGAACACCTGCTCGGGAAGGTCATCCACCTCACCGTCCAGGATCATGTTGAATCCCTTGATGGTATCCTCAATGCTTACCATGGTGCCCTTGACACCAGTAAACTGCTCGGCCACGGTGAACGGCTGCGACAGGAAACGCTGTACACGGCGTGCGCGTGCCACGGTCAGTTTGTCCTCATCGGAGAGTTCATCCATACCCAGGATTGAAATGATATCCTGCAACTCGTTGTAGCGCTGCAGAATCTGCTTTACACGCTGGGCGGTATCGTAGTGTGCCTTACCCACAATGTTGGGGTCAAGTATACGTGATGTTGAATCCAGCGGGTCAACGGCCGGATAGATACCAAGCTCAGCAATCTTACGGCTCAGCACAGTAGTTGCATCCAGATGTGAGAATGTGGTGGCAGGTGCCGGATCGGTAAGGTCATCGGCCGGTACGTATACGGCCTGAACCGATGTAATTGATCCGTGTATGGTCGATGTGATTCGCTCCTGCATCTTACCCATCTCACTGGCCAGTGTAGGCTGGTAACCTACGGCAGACGGCATACGTCCCAGAAGGGCCGATACCTCAGATCCTGCCTGAGTGAAACGGAAGATGTTATCGATAAAGAACAGTATATCGCTGTAAGCACCGTCGCTGCCGGCACCGTCACGGAACGACTCGGCCACGGTAAGACCTGAAAGCGCAACCGATGAACGTGCCCCGGGAGGCTCATTCATCTGACCGTACACAAGCGTGGCCTGTGACTTGGCAACCTCGTCATAGTCAACCTTGCTCAGATCCCACTCTCCTTTGGCCATGCTCTCCTTGAAGGCATCGCCGTATTTGATTACACCGGACTCGATCATCTCGCGCAGCAGGTCGTTACCCTCACGGGTACGCTCTCCCACTCCGGCAAATACCGAGAATCCGTTGTTCTTCTTTGCGATATTGTTGATGAGCTCCATGATGAGCACGGTCTTACCCACACCGGCACCGCCAAACAGACCAATCTTACCGCCCTTGCAGTAAGGCTCCAGCAGGTCAATCACCTTGATTCCGGTAAACAGCACCTCCTCAACGGTTGAGAGTTCCTCGAACTTAGGCGGCTGACGGTGTATGGGGAACGCGCCCTCCTTGTCCAAAGGCTTGAGGTCATCGATAGGCTCACCGGTAACGTTCATCATACGTCCCTTGATCTGCTTGCCCACAGGCATTGTTATAGGACTGCCGGTAACACGTACTTCCATTCCGCGGCGCAGACCGGTTGTCAGGTCCATGGCAACGCAACGGACCATATTCTCGCCTATATGCTGCTGAACCTCTATTATCAGCTTGCGGCCGTCATCACGGGTTATCTCCAGAGCGTCATGGATTGAAGGCAGGTCTTCACCCGACTCAAACGCCACGTCAACTACCGGACCGATTATTTGGGCTACATGCCCTGAAACTGCTTTCATATCGTCAATTTTACGGAATGCAAAGTTAATGTTTTTCAGTATACTTTCTTATCCTTAAAAGTGACCTTTTGTATCCAAACGGATTAAATTTCACACTTATTTATACTAATTTTGCGGCATGATTTTGACAGAAACTATTTGGGCAGTTATCAAATTGCTTGCCGGATTCGTGATGCTTTTCTTTGGCGGCGACTGGCTTGTTGACGGCGGTGTTGCTCTGGCACGCCGTTTCCGCATCTCTCCGCTCGTTATCGGAATGACCATAGTGGCTTTCGGGACATCGGCCCCGGAACTGTTGGTGAGCCTGATATCGGCCATAAAAGGCAGTGCAGGCATTGCCATCGGCAACGTGGTAGGTTCCAATATAGCCAACATAGGTCTTATTCTGGGACTTACTGCCCTGATATGCCCTATTGAGACCGATAACAGCAAAGTGATCCGTCACGGCACGATAATGATTGCCGCATCACTGCTCCTGATGGTATTTGCACTCAAATCAGGCATAACCAGGATTGAAGGTCTCACGCTATTTGCCGGCATTATCCTGTTCACAACCATATCTGTCAGGAAAGGGCGTACGCAGCCACAGGAAGCCGATATTGACAGTCAGGAGGGAAAGTCCATGACCGTACTTGCCGCCATAGGACTGATTGTGCTCTCATGTGCCATGCTTGCCTTCGGAGCCGATATTCTGGTTGACGGCGCCACCACTATAGCAAGCTCCATTGGTGTAAGCGACAAGGTGATAGGCCTTACAATCGTTGCCCTGGGTACCAGTCTGCCTGAACTTGCAGCATCAGTTGCAGCCGCTTTCAAGAAGCAGATGGACATATCCATAGGCAACATAATAGGCTCCAACATATTCAACATACTCTGCGTTCTGGGTGTGTCCACATCTATCAAGCCCATATCGCTGGAGTTCCGGGACTACGCAAACGATTTCATCTGGATGATGGGATTCTCTGTATTCATCATCATCTTCACTACAATGAGAAAAAAGAAAGGACGCCTGGGCCGTACCGCAGGCATCCTTTTCCTATTGGCATACGCCTTTTACGCGTGGTCTCTGTTTTAATTCTTACGTTTCATAACGCTGCGTACAAAGTACCATATCAGTACTGCGTACATGATGAGTGACAGCCACTCGGCCATATGTGAGCCTGTCCATGAATCGGCCATAAACAGATCCAGTCCGGCAAATCTCAGGGCTGCGCTTACCACACCCATCAGTGCACCACCGGCTATGAAACCGGAAGCCAGAAGTGTTCCGTGCTCTACGCGTGATGTATTGACCGCCGGGTCGATTGAACGGCTGCCTACATACCAGTTGATGAATCCGCCTACCACCAGAGGAATATTGAGCTGGAACGGGATGAACATACCCAGGGCGAATGCCAGAGCCGGAACCTTGAAGAAATTCAGGATCAGAGCAATCACGGCACCTGTAGCATAAAGCCACCAGGGAGCGCCTGTACCTGACATGAGCGGATCAATGACTGCCGCCATAGCGTTAGCCTGCGGAGCAACCAGAGCGTTCTCACCCACAAATCCGTATGTCTTGTTCAGAATAATCAGCACGCCACCCACTGTCAGGGCCGATACCAGAGTACCCAGGAACTTCCAACCCTGCTGAACAGCAGGAGTAGAACCCAGCCAGTAACCTATCTTGAGGTCGGTGATGAAACCACCGGCCATAGAGAGTGCGGTACAAACCACGCCACCCATAATCAGGGCCGATACGATACCGGGAGTACCCTTAAGGCCTACTGCCACCATAATGACCGATGCCAGAATAAGGGTCATCAGAGTCATTCCGGATACGGGATTGGTACCTACAATGGCAATGGCGTTAGCCGCAACTGTAGTGAACAGGAATGCAATG
>JAZMZT010000159.1:0-2327 GCA_045586125.1 Bacteroidaceae bacterium
AAGACCGCCTCCCTGCATGCTGTACTGGGGGCCTGACCTGCCTTCACCGTCCACTCCGCTAAGCCAGTCACCCAACTCATTGGAAAGATTGGAAAGAATCTGAAGTGAAACAGTTGTCAATACGGTAAGAAGAATGACATACCAGGGAACGCTATGCCCAGCGCAAGCCAGCATAATGCCCAATGCGATCCCCGCCGTGGAAAGGGGCAGGGTCCTGAGTCTCATAGAACGTATAACAGCCTTTGTGGTCATTTTTTTAAGGTATTGTCGTCCGGTACCTCAAAACAAGAAAACCGGCCTGACGGACCGGTTTCTTGCTTGGAGGTACCTGGCGGACTCGAACCGCCGTACTCGGTTTTGCAGACCGATACCTAGCCGCTCGGTCAAGGTACCATTTGCTTTTGCGGTTGCAAAGGTAATTGATTTTTTGATACCACCTTAATAGTATCCCGTTTTATTTAGAAAAAAATGCCATTCAGAATGGGCTGTTCTTTAAAAAATGTGAATTTGCTGTTTCAGCCATTGGCATGGAACAATAATTAATCAATTTGGGAACAATTAATAAAGTCATGAATAATTCGATAAGTAATTTTGTCACAGCAAAAGACGATAAATAATTATTTAATCTTATACCTTTTCCAATAATTGATAGAAAACGATCCTCGCGTGATTTGATTGTAGTCACGCGAGGACGTTTTTTATAATCAGCTGAAAATCAGTTCTCCATCCCTGGCGGTAGCCGTTACGGGCTTGCTGCGGTCCACCTGGCCCGAAAGTATCATCGTTGAGAGGTTGTTGAGCAGCAGTGTCTGCAATGCACGTTTCACAGGACGTGCACCGAATTCAGGATCATATCCGGCATTTGATATCAGGTCAATGGCAGATTCGTCTATTGTCAGGTTTATTCCGTTTTCGGCAAGCATGCGGCATACGCCATCGGTCTGCAGTTTTACAATCTGACGGATCTCTGATTCACGCAGAGGCATGAATACCACGGTTTCATCAATTCGGTTCAGGAACTCGGGACGTATGGTCTGCTTAAGCATTTCAAGCAGATGTTTACGGGTCTCGTCAAGCCATTCCTGACGCTGGGCATCGGTTTGTCCTATCTGGGCCGATTTCTCGCGTATGTAATCACTTCCCAGATTGCTGGTCATGATTATTATGGTGTTCTTGAAATTGACCGTACGGCCTTTATTATCAGTCAGACGGCCGTCATCCAGAACCTGAAGCAGAATGTTGAATACGTCGGGGTGAGCCTTCTCAATCTCATCAAACAGAACCACGGAGTAGGGCTTACGGCGTACGGCTTCAGTCAACTGGCCGCCCTCGTCATAACCTACGTATCCGGGAGGGGCTCCGATAAGACGTGTCACTGAGAATTTCTCCTGGTATTCACTCATATCTATTCGGGTCATGAGTTTCTCATCATTGAACAGGTATTCGGCCAGAGCCTTGGCAAGTTCTGTCTTACCTACACCGGTAGTACCCAGGAATATGAAACTGCCTATAGGACGTTTGGGATCCTGCAGTCCGGCACGGCTGCGGCGTACTGCGTTGGCAACTGCGCTGATGGCCTTTTTCTGATCTATAATACGTTTGTGTAGTTCCTTTTCAAGGTGCAGCAGTTTCTCGCGCTCGCTCTCTAGCATACGGTTTACAGGTATGCCTGTCCAGCGGGATACCACCTCGGCTATGTCATCGGCGGTTACCTCCTCTTTTACAAGGGCGCTGTCACCCTGCTTGGAGTGGAGTTCCTCTTGTATTTTGGCTATATCGGCCTCCAGTTCCTTGAGTTTGCCGTAACGGATCTCGGCCACGCGGCCGTAGTTGCCGTCACGCTCGGCGTTGTCGGCCTCTATCTTGAGTTGCTCTATGCTCTGCTTGTCCTGCTGGATTTTGCTTACCAGGGCTTTCTCTGATTCCCATTTCTGGCGGATCTGCTTTTCCTGAGCCTGAAGGTCATCTATCTCAGCATTGAGTTGCTTGAGTTTTACGGTGTCGTTCTCACGCTTGATGGCAGCACGCTCTATCTCAAGTTGCTTGAGGCGGCGGGTTATCTCATCCAGTTCCTCGGGGACTGAGTTACGCTCCATACGCAGTTTGGCTGCGGCCTCATCCATAAGGTCTATGGCCTTATCGGGCAGGAAACGGTCGGTTATGTAACGGTTTGAGAGTTCTACGGCGGCTATTACGGCCTCATCCATGATACGCACCTTGTGGTGGTTCTCATAACGCTCCTTAAGTCCACGCAGTATTGAGATTGAACTCTGAACGTCGGGTTCGTCGACCATGACGGTCTGGAACCGGCGTTCCAGTGCCTTGTC
>JAZMZT010000160.1:0-1626 GCA_045586125.1 Bacteroidaceae bacterium
ACCTCGGTATAACGCATGGCAGCCGGGCTGTCACCGTCTATCGAGCCGAAGTTACCCTGGCCGTCCACGAGCGGATAACGCATTATCCAGTCCTGAGCCAGACGTACAAGAGCACCATATACTGAAGAGTCACCATGAGGATGGAAATGTCCGAGCACATCACCTACTGTACGGGCCGATTTGCGATAACCCTTATCGGATGTGTTACCGTCACGCATCATGCTGTAAAGTATGCGGCGGTGTACCGGCTTGAGGCCGTCACGTGCATCCGGGAGTGCTCTTGCCACGATGACTGACATTGAATAGTCAATGTATGAGGACTTCATCTCCTCCTCAATGTTCACCTTGATAATTCTGTCCTGGTTTTCCAATTTCGTCTTGTTTTTATGTCTTCTACAATACCTTTACGGACTATTGTCGTAAAGCATTCAAAAGTACTTCAAAAATACTTTATAAGCAACTTTACGCGCGTATTTTTAATAAGGTGTTAACAAGTTTTTTTTGTTTGCGTATCGGACTTTATGGCATAACTTGATGAATGGCATGTGATTTGTTGATATCTTATTGGAAAAACAGGTAGAAACCGGCCCGAAACCGATTATCTTTGCATTATATCGGACCTTTGGCCCAACTAATAAAGATTATGATGGAATACAGACTGTCAGATAAACTGAATACCATAATATCACTCTCCAAGGAGGAAGCCGAGCGTCTCATGCACGCCGAGGTGACAGCAAACCACCTGCTGCTTGGAATGCTCCGTGACGGACAGAACAAGGCCGTCAGACTGCTCTCGGACATGGGTGTAGACCTGTCTGAACTGCGTATGCGCCTGGAATCCGACCAGACCTCCCAGGATACGGCTCCCGACAAGATTCCAATTGAAAAGATTGCCCTGTCGGTTGCAGTCACACGTCTGCTCAAGATAAGTATGCTTGAGGCCAGACTCCAGAAGAAGGAGGAAGTGGAGGCTGAACATCTGCTGCTGGCCATAGCCCGTGACAGATCCAGTGCCACTGCCAACATACTGTCACAGTATAATGTCGATTACCGCAGCCTGCTGGCCCAACTGAACGGTACAAGCACCGAGATTCAGATGGGTATGGGACTGGACAGCGACGAGGACGATGAGGATGAGGAGTTCTCATCGGCCGACTCCGGCAAGCAGAAGCCTGCCAGAGCCGTTACAGCGTCCAAATCAGGCAGCAATACGCCCGTTCTGGACAGTTTCAGCACGGATATGACACAGGCAGCCCTTGAGGGTAAACTGGATCCTGTGGTAGGCCGTGAAAAGGAGATTGAGCGTCTGGCTCAGATCCTTACCCGCCGCAAGAAGAACAACCCTATCCTTATAGGTGAGCCCGGTGTAGGCAAATCCGCTATCGTTGAGGGTCTGTCACAGCGTATCGTGAAGCGCAAGGTTTCACGCATGCTGTTCGGCAAGCGCATCCTGTCGCTTGACATGGCGGCTGTAGTGGCCGGTACCAAATACCGCGGACAGTTTGAGGAAAGGCTCCGCTCAATTATTCAGGAACTCAAGAAAAATCCTGACATAATACTTTTTATCGACGAGATACACACCATAATAGGCGCAGGTTCCGCGCCCGGCTCCATGGATGCCGCCAA
>JAZMZT010000161.1:0-5954 GCA_045586125.1 Bacteroidaceae bacterium
ATTTTCCTGAAGCGTATCTTTTCTAAATGAAAAATTCCAATCATCATTTTGTTGCAACCACTCTGGAACGTCAATATCTATATCAAAAAAAGAATTCTTTGTAATTGATTGAACGCTAATCCTTGATCCTATTTTGAAAAAAGCTCTTTTCATTCCAATTCCAAATTGCCCAATAGAATTATCAATCAACTGATGAGATTTAGCCTTACCAAAATTGAAAGCAGTTGATCTGGCAACATCGGTGCTCATTCCTTGCCCATTATCTGTTATTGAGAACTTGGAATCACTAAGTGAAATCATTACCTTATAGCCGGACAGATTTTCCTTATCCTCCGCACATGCTTTGATTGCATCTACAGCATTATCAACCAAATCTCCAATCGCATCACGTAATGTGATATCTTTAATTAGCATTGAAACAAAGAAGCTCTTTGCTGGATTAGCTTTGACAACAAGATTTTGATCCATATTTATATAATTAGTTGCAATAATTATGTTTTTTTGGGGGGGTACAATCTATATTATACTTATCACTATATTTGAAATAAATGTTTAACAAATTGTAGCTTCTAAGTATTTAACAATTCCATCAAAACCTCATCAACGATATACCCATCGCTCATAAGATAAAGCCCCGAGCGCTCGTCATGAAGGCGTTCACTGGTACGTGATGCGTAAAACATATCCAAAGCCTTCTTATATGTGATGCCCAGCTTATTAGCAAGGGCAACCACGATACAGCCTATCTGTTGCCACAGAAGTATCTGTCGGACTACTTGTTTATTGGTCATAATTCAATACTTTCTACAAAGTGTAAATACTTATCACACAACTCCTGGTTGAGAATACACAGCTGATGGTTTGGCTGATGCTCAGACAATCTTCTAAGTGCTGTAGATTTATCCATATCGCCATACATATACAAACGGATGGTATCAATCACACGGTCATTGGCTATACCACCTTCAATAAAATCATACTCCAACCAAGGGGTGTTCCCATTTCGGCTTAATACTATGAAATCCATCCACGCCTCATCGTATGCCGGGAACTTAATGTATTTGTATTCGGCCAAAGCGGCATCAATATCAAACTCATATACATTCAGTACAGGTTTCCCCCCATGATTGAATGTTACCTGTTTAGCCCAATCTTCACCTTGCTCGCGCAGAAGCGTCATATAGAACCCCTTGCCAAAGTCCAGGTTATCGCGCCCTATCTTGCAATCAGGGTGCTCTATTGTTTGGTTCGTTCCATGATACAGTTTAATCATTTCTTTTCTTCTCTTCTTTTAAGTAAGTCAATCAAGCTATCAGTCAAATTCTCTCTGCTCTCAGTATGCAGAGTTTCATAAAACGCCATCAAGTATCCATCTATCATCTGTACAGCATCCATCCTCCGGTATATCTCCGCAGGAGCCGCGCCCAACCTGTTTGCCACATCCTCTACGCACGATGCAACAAATCCCATAACAATCTGGTCTCTTGACAAATCCTGATAGTCACTCATAATTAGTTCGTATTTCTTATTCAAGCCATTTTTATCCAAACAACTCACTAAAAGTGACACTAACTGGAGTATGAATATCCAAATGCTGCACTCGAGCTCCACATTCTGTGTTTATGATAGAGATTGTATTCTTTACTTTGACATCGCTAGTTACAAAATACTTAATAGTCGGATCCAAGTCTGCTTGTGCCAACAGTTTTGAATCATTGGGAATTAGCAACCTTTCATTTTTATCTGGTAGTCTGCCATCATTTCTTGCTGAATATAATGTGGCTGCAAACTGGCCTGTTCTTTGAGCATGGTCAAAATTGAACGGAACTATCTTCAAATTCCTGAGCGGAAGTTCTGATATGTTACCTCTAACACAATACTCTGCTATGGAAATTGTAGAAAACTTCATATCAATTCCATGCTCCATGAAGTATTTGTAATAAGCCAATGCGTTATTATGTAGCTGGTCAGACTCTGTCAAAAGCCTGATCATAAAACTTGTGTCAAGTAATACTGCGTAGTTTTCCATAGTTATGCTTCTCCTCTGATTTCATTAATCCATTTATCTACATCTATCCCGCTGAACTTGTTTCCTACCTTCGATATTAGAGTGGATAGGTATTGTTCATCAAATCTGGTATTATAATCAACAAGTTCTATCAGTTTCAGGTTTTTCTTGTCCAACTCACCGGTAGCAATGTTCTGCTTTCCCTGGACTCGGACTCCATATTCCTTATATAGTATGTTTTCATCCTGCTGTTTAAGGAATTCCTTATCAACATCTATATACAAGGTTCCGGCTTCCTTTGTAACCAGATGGATATTGGGATCATTCTTACCACCGGCGTTTATCAACTCGCCGTAGAAAAAGAATTCAGCATCGGCCCATAAATCCTCATTCCTGAAGAAATTGGTCTCTGGGGTAATTTTCAGTATAGCATCATCAACCTGCGATGTTGTAAACTCAAAAGAGTAATTACTCTGTTTAGCTGATTGCTGAATGGTTTCAAATGCTCTGGCTGTGGTTACTTCCAAATTATCTATTGACTGTTCTGAGGCAATCAGATTCAGAACGGCGGTAAACGAAACAACAGTCTGCCAGCTGGTACGGAATATGTTTCTCACGGAGCCAGACTCTACGCTATAAGTTATTGTAGGTCTGCCCTGCTTACTGTTGGGGAACAGCATATCCTCTATTCCATCCAACAGTTTCTTTAATTCCCTGATATCAAAATTATCAGGGGAAAGTGATTCGTTACCGTTCTTTCCGGTAATATGAATCTCAATTGTTCCTGTTTTAGGTTCCATAATTGTGCAAAAATTGTATTAATTCATGGATTTCTGAAAAAAAAGGCCCTGTTACTTGTAAATAGGAGATAACTCACCGTCTTCCGTTATGATTCCGGCCGACATTAAGAATGCCTTAGCCGACGAAAACGTTCTGGAAGACTTTCTGGAAGCCTCTAAAATCTTCTGCTCACGAGTCTGTGCGGTTTCATTACCGCCATTTTGTTCTTTCTTTTTCATAGTCATTAAAGTTTAAAATGGTTTAGGTTATTTGTGGTAATCTTGGTTATAGTCAAACAGATCTTTGCAGTCAGCCAGCAAAGGATGATGCTTATCCTTCTCTGATAGGATTACGTCCGATGCCGGAATCTGCCAGTCAATACCCAGCGCGGGATCATTCCAGGCAATGGCACCCTCGCTCTGGGGGGCGTACAGATTATCGCACTTGTATTGGAAAACCGCCTCGTCACTCAGGACTACAAATCCGTGGGCAAAGCCGCGGGGGATGAATATCTGGCGGTGATTATCGGCCGTGAGTTCCACCTTGACGTGCTTTCCAAAGGTGGGTGAGCCCTTGCGGATATCAACCGCCACATCCAGCACGCGGCCCTTGATAACCCTTACCAGTTTGCTCTGGGCGTGCTCTCCCTTCTGGAAGTGCAGGCCGCGCAGCACACCGTAGCGGCTCTTGCTCTCGTTGTCCTGGACGAAGCGCACAGGTGCTACCTGCTGGTCAAAATCGCGCTGGGACCAGGTTTCCATAAAATAGCCTCGCTCATCACCGAACACGCTGGGCTCGATGATTACAACTCCCTCTATATCTGTTTTTATTACGTTTATCATAATAGGTTCTTTATGCACTTGCGTAGTGAATCGGTCCAGTAGGGTATCTGCAGGCCGAATGTCTCTTTGATCTTGGTTTTGTCAAGTACTGAGAATGCCGGGCGCTTGACAGGGCTTGGGAACTCGTCGCTATGACAAGGCTGGATGTTGCACTGCGTCTGCCCACTGTACTCTGCTATCATCTTGGTAAAGTCAAACCATGAACATATTCCTTCATTGCTATAGTGATAGATTCCAGTCTTTGGATTAGCAAGTATTGTAACAATGGCCTGAGCCAAATCATAGGCATAAGTAGGAGTACCCACCTGATCAAACACCACCTTAAGCTCCGGACGTGTAGCGGTCAGGTTCAGCATAGTCTTGACAAAGTTCTTACCGAACTCGCTATATAGCCACGCAGTGCGGATTATGATATATCTGCATCCGGATGCCATAATATTCTGCTCACCATGAAGTTTGGTCAGTCCGTAAACCCCAGTAGGTGTACCAACCATATCCTCCCGGCAAGGAGTATTGTACGGCTCCTTACCAAAAACATAGTCAGTAGAAATATGCACCAGCAGTCCCCCAACCTCTTTCATGGCAATGGCCAGGTTCTGCGGCGCTTTGGCATTGAGCAGTTCAGCCAACTCTGCATCAGTCTCCGCCTTATCCACGTTTGTGTAAGCAGCACAATTGACAATCACATCAATCGCCTCCAACTTTACCAGCTCACGCACAGCCTCAATGTCAGTTATGTCCAGATGCACGGTTGCCTGTCCCGGGACATCAACCACATCAGTGAATACAAACTTATGGTTGGAGCCACGCGCCACAATCCTAAGCTCGTTACCCAACTGCCCGTTAGCACCAGTTACTAATATGTTCATTTTGAAATTCTTAGACTCCAGAAAACACAGACAAACCCGTCTCTCCCCCGCCTCCAGCAAGCAAAGCCGCGGGGCGGGTGAAAGTGCAGTCTTGCTCGGCTCTGTCTGACGGTAAGCCGATACGTTCCGCTCCTATCCAAGAGGGTTGCGCAGACTGTGGTTTTTAACACGATTCTTTTAGAATCGTTTTAAATCACAAATATACCACAATGACGCGGCATCTGCAAACATTTATTAACAAAAGGCATTTTTGTTTTGCAATTACTATATTTGCACATCCTTTTTGCCAGTAATATGAAAAAAGAAACCTGTTTGCGCTTGGATGAGATAGCCAGTGCTCTCTCCAAAGCCGATGCGGGCCGTATGAGCCCGGAGTTGTCCCCAGAGGACAGAGTGATAATGGAAAAGGCGTGCGTAACACTCCGTGAAGCGGAACGCAGCGCCATAGTAGATGTTGAGAGCGGTCTTGTCCAGAAGTTCACTGACAGCACCGGCAATATCAATCTGCAAGCCAAGGAGATACGCGCTCTCGTTACCAAGATGAACCGCATTCCCCGCTCGCTTGACATCACCGAGACAGTCATCAAAGAGTGCGTAAAGGTACTCAAGGCCATCGCCCTATGGTGCACCATGCTGTTCATTCTGGTTTACATGTCTGGTTGTTCATCCATGACCAAGGCGCAACTAAAACGCGTCAACTCGCTGGCTGTGGTGTCCGACTCGGCCATAACCGGTCCGGGCAGCGTTCTGCGCATACTTGATCAGGTACGTCTGGACCGCGGCCTCATGTACGCCGCCTCCCTTCAGGGGGCCGATACCCGCATCCGGGAACTCAACGGACTGGCCGATGCCACCGCCCAGATGTCACGCCTGGCCGATAAGTCCGATGTCTGCATCAACATCCTGAACAGTTACGTACGGGCACTACGCTCCGTAAGCAGCGAGACCCGCTGGAAACAGAACGGCACCGAACTCAGGGGCATCGGCCGCAACCTGGATTCGCTTGCCATAGCCTACAACAAACTGGACTGGGGTACGCTGTATGAGCCGGGCATTGCCAAGCAGATAGGCCGCACAAGCGGTTACCTGGCCGAGCAGTACGGCAAGCGTCACCAGCGCAAGACCGTTCAGGGCATGCTTACCCACGGCGATAAACTGGTTGATGAATGTGTCCAGACCATGGTATCGGTACTTAAGTCTGATGAATTCAAATCACTCATTGACAATGAGCGCCGTGGCCTGGAGAATAACTACCGCGCTTATCTGAACGCAGCATCTTTGAACGGCATCACACCCAGCACGGATCTGGACCGCCTGTACATAGAGAGCCGCCTACGGGTAGAGATGGCCGAGCAGACGCGCCGCCGGTGCATAACCATGCTCCAGAGTTTTGGCCGCGCTCACTCGGCACTTGTAAAAGAGATGCAGACCCGCCGTATTTACAGCGAGTTCATG
>JAZMZT010000162.1:0-8550 GCA_045586125.1 Bacteroidaceae bacterium
CAAGGGTGTGGTAACCGTTGGTATGGAAGAGGTAATCAACCGCGAGAAGGTTGACAAGTGCTTTGCCATCGGCCCCGCCATCATGATGAAGTCGGAGGCCAAGCGGTCCTTAGGAAGACAACTTAGTAATTCAACTCCTTGGCTCACAGAACGACATGGCTACGATCCGACTTCAAGGGTGTGGTAACCGTTGGTATGGAAGAGGTAATCAACCGCGAGAAGGTTGACAAGTGCTTTGCCATCGGCCCCGCCATCATGATGAAGTTCTGCTGCCTGCTCACTCAGAAATACAATATCTCCACCGATGTTTCCCTGAACACCATCATGGTGGACGGTACCGGTATGTGCGGTGCCTGCCGTGTAAGCGTTGGCGGCAAGACCAAGTTCGTCTGCGTAGACGGACCTGAGTTCGATGGCCACGAGGTTGACTGGGACGGCATGATGAAGCGTATGGGTGCCTTCAAGGAGACCGAGCGCGAGGAGATGAAGAAACTTGAGGAGAGCGTTGCAGCCGCAGCACCCGCTGCCAAGGAGGAGTGCTGCTGCGGTGGTGCCAAGGCTAAGGCTGAGGTTGAGCCCATTGAGGTTCTGACTGACCGCAACGCACAGTGGAGAGTTGACCTGCGCGGCACCATGAAACCCAAGGACCGCACCGCCATAGAGCGCTGCGTGATGAACGAACTGGCTCCTGACTACCGTCGTCACAGCCGTAAGGAGGAGGTCAACCAGGGTCTTACCGAGGAGCAGGCTCTGCTGGAGGCCAAGCGCTGCCTTGACTGCGCCAACCCGTCCTGCATGGAGGGCTGCCCCGTAAACATTGAGATTCCTTCATTCATCAAGAATATTGAGCGCGGAAACTACCTGGCTGCCGCCAAGGTGCTCAAGCACACCAGCGCCCTGCCCGCCGTCTGCGGCCGTGTCTGCCCCCAGGAGAAGCAGTGCGAGAGCAAGTGCATACACCTTAAGATGGGTAAGAAGCCGGTTGCCATCGGTTATCTGGAGCGTTTCGCTGCTGATTACGAGCGCGAGAGCGGCAACATCTCAGTACCTGAGGTTGCAGCATCAAACGGTAAGAAGATCGCGGTCATCGGCTCAGGTCCTTCAGGCTTGTCATTTGCCGGCGATATGGCCAAGTTCGGTTATGACGTAACAGTATTTGAGGCTCTGCACGAGATTGGAGGTGTGCTCAAGTACGGTATTCCTGAGTTCCGTCTGCCCAACAAGATCGTTGACGTGGAGATTGAGAACCTGCAGAAGATGGGTGTAAAGTTCGTAAAGGACTGCATCGTAGGCAAGACCATCAAAGTAAGCGAGCTTGAGGCTGAGGGTTACAAGGGCATATTCGTAGGCTCAGGTGCCGGTCTGCCCAACTTCATGAACATTGAGGGTGAGAACCTTATCAATATAATGTCATCAAACGAGTATCTGACCCGCGTCAACCTGATGGATGCCGCAAGCAAGGAGTCCGATACCCCCGTAACATTCGGTAAGAAGATGATGATCGTTGGTGGCGGTAACACCGCTATGGACTCTGTCCGCACCGCACTTCGTCTGGGTGCCGAGCGCGCCATGATCGTTTACCGCCGCAGTGAGGAGGAGATGCCCGCACGTCTTGAGGAGGTCAAACACGCCAAGGAGGAAGGTGTAGAGTTCATGACCCTGCACAACCCCATCCGCTACATCGGCGACGAGAACGGCCGCGTTAAGCAGGCTGTCCTGGAGAAGATGGAGCTTGGTGAGCCCGATGCCAGCGGCCGCCGCAGCCCGGTTCCCACCGACGAGACCATCACAATCGATGTTGATATGGTAATCGTAGCAGTAGGCGTATCCCCCAACCCCATCGTACCCAAGTCAATCGAGGGCTTGGAACTGGGCCGCAAGAACACCATCGCCGTAAACGACAACATGCAGTCATCAATACCCACAATCTTTGCAGGTGGTGACATCGTACGTGGCGGTGCTACAGTAATCCTTGCCATGGGTGACGGCCGCCGCGCTGCCGCCAGCATGCATGCCTCACTCAGCAAGTAAAGCGGTACCATTGGGGACGGTTCCGTTTGGTACCGTTTTATAATTAACTCCAAAAAGAACAGCGACTTACAACTAAGCCGCTGTTTCTTATTTAACAAAACGGTACCAAACGGAACCGTCCCCAATGGTACCGCTTATCTCAGGAATGCGAAGAAGACTGCGATTACCAGGAACACGAAGGAAACCAGATGGTTCCAGTGCAGGCTCTGGGTCTTGAAGCAGAACGCCAGGATAAGCGAGAACACAATCAATGAGACGCACTCTTGGATGACCTTGAGCTGAACCAGGTTGAACGGGCCGCCGTTGATATCGGACCCCAGGCGGTTGGCGGGAACCATGAAGCAGTACTCGAACAGTGCCAGGCCCCATGATGCCAGTATTATAAGGATAAGAGGCCAGTCAGTGCTGATCTTCATCTCCTGAAGCTTAAGGTTTCCGTACCATGCAAAAGTCATGAAAATGTTAGACACAACCAGAAGTAAAACGGTCCCAATTCCTCTCATCTTGTTCCGTATTTTGAATTACGGGCGCAAAAGTAGCAAATAATTACATATCTTTGACCCTATGAAACGCATCAAACTAATCATCATATCTGCATTGATCTGCGTTTTATCAAACGCTCAAACTCTGCAGCAGGGCCGCAACTATTTCTTACAGGGGGACTATGTAAAGGCCAAGCCCATCATGCTCAAGTACCTGAAACAGAAACCCGATGACGCCAGCCGCAATTACTGGTACGGAGTATGCTGCATGGAGACGGGTGAGAAGGACAAAGCCATACCCTACCTTGAGAAGGCCGCAGCAAAGAAGATATTCAAAGCCTACCGCGCACTCGGTGAGTATTACCTGGAGCGTGAGGATTATCAGCCCGCCATAACCAACCTGGAAGCCTTTGTAAAGGGTATTTCGTCCGATAAGGAACTCCATGATCAGGCGCTTGAGGACAGCCTGACCCAGGCAACCGACAGTCTGAAGGTGCTCTTCCGCATGCTTAGAAACACCAGTCGCATCTGCTTCATCGACAGTTTCCGGGTCAGCAAGAACGAGCTCTTCAGCACCTACATCATAGGCGAGTCAACCGGATCGTTCTATCCCTCATCGGCCTTCTTTGAAGATGACAGCGAGGGTGAGGTTTTCCTGCCTGAAACCGGTCAGAACATACTCTACAGCCGTATGACCCCGCAGGGCGTGTTCCGATTCTACACCAAGTTCAAGAGTTTTGACCGTTGGACCGATGAGACCCCGGTAAGCGGACTTGAAACCGACGGCGATTTGCGCTACCCCTTCCTGCAGAATGACGGCGTAACCATCTACTACGCAGCCTCAGGCAGCGAATCCATGGGCGGCCTTGACATATTCGTGTCACGTTACAACACCGCCACAGGCAAGT
Organism: Bacteroidaceae bacterium; assembly: GCA_045586125.1. Taxonomy (GTDB): domain Bacteria; phylum Bacteroidota; class Bacteroidia; order Bacteroidales; family Bacteroidaceae; genus Colenecus. The sequence goes on from JAZMZT010000162.1 coordinate 3,422, forward strand.
ATCTCAAGCCTGAGAATATAGGCATGCCTTTCAACTCGGAGGCCAATGACTATCTCTACGTGATTGATGAGGACAACAACCTGGGTTGGTTTGCAACAGACCGCCGTCAGCCCAAGGATACCGTCTGCGTATATGTATTCATACCCAACGAGCGCAACCAGAAGTTCAACTACGAGGACGGTGACACCCTGGCCATACACCGCGCCGCCCGTCTTACATCAATTGCCGATACGCAGTCTGACCTTCTTGCAGTCCGCTCAGCCCGCCAGCGCCTGACGCTGCTGCGTTATGAACTGGCCGAAAAAAGCGAGCAGGGTTCATTCACATATATCATTGACGATTTCACCACCTATCATAACCTGGATGACTTCAAGTGTCCCGATGCCGCCAAACTCTACCAGCGCTGGACCGAACTCAAGCACCAGTATGAGACTGACCTGGCCAAACTCAACAAGCAGCGTGACGACTACGCCGACGCCTCACGTCAGGAGAAGGAGCGCATGACAAGCCAGTTGCTTGAATTTGAGGATAAGGTCTTAAAGACTGAGCAGCAAGTCATTAAGATGGAGAACGATATCCGAACAACCGAGATCAACTTCCTAAACCGATAAGCCTATGAGTACCTACTTTGCACCATCCGAACTTATCATAAACGATGACGGTTCCTGCTTCCACCTGCACCTTAAACCGGAGCAGCTGGCCGATAAGGTCATACTTGTAGGCGACCCCGGCCGCGTGGACACCATAGCCAAGCTGTTTGACAGCATTGAATGCACCGTCAGCAACCGCGAGTTCCGCACCGCCACAGGTCTTTACAAAGGCAAACGCATCACCGTGCAGTCCACCGGCATAGGCTGTGACAACATAGACATAGTCATCAACGAGTTGGACACCCTGGCCAACATAGACTACGCCACCCGCACCGAGAAACCTGAGCACCGCACACTCGATATAGTACGCATAGGTACCTGTGGAGGCCTTCAACCCTACACCCCGCTGGGCACATACCTCTGCTCGGTCAAGAGCATCGGCTTTGACGGACTGCTTAACTTCTACGCCGGCCGCGACAGCGTCTGCGACCTTGATTTTGAGCGCGCCTTCATAGCCCACATGGAGTGGCCCACCAAGAAAGGCGCCCCCTACGTAGCCAATGCCAACCCCGACCTTTTAAAGCGTATTATGACCGATGACGACAGGATGGTACCCGGCGTAACCATAGCCTGCAACGGATTCTACGGCCCGCAGGGACGCGTGCTCCGCGCACCGCTGGCCGATCCCAACCAGAACGCCAAGGTTGAGAGTTTTGAGTACAAGGGCATGCGTATAACCAACTTTGAGATGGAGAGTTCGGCCGTAGCAGGACTGTCTGCACTGCTGGGACATCGGGCCATGACCGTCTGCATGGTCATAGCCAACCGCTACGCCAAAGAGATGAACACTGACTACAAGCCCCTGATGAAGGAGCTTATAATCCGTATCCTTGACCGCATCTAAGTGACAGTAAACGACGATACAATCTGCGCTGTAGCCACCCGCCCCGGTGGAGCCCTCGGCATTGTCCGCGTATCGGGCCCCGAGGCCATTCGCCTGACAGACAGCATCTTCAGGGCCGCATCCGGACATCCGCTTGCCAGTGCCGCCCCCTACACCCTGAGTTTCGGACAGATAGTTGACGCCGACGGATCAACAGTGGATGAGGTTCTCATAAGCGTCTTCCGCGCCCCCCACTCCTTCACCGGACAGGACAGCACCGAGATTTCGTGCCACGGATCGGCCTACATACTTGAGCAGGTTTGCCGTCTGCTCCTTGAAGCCGGATGCCGCCAGGCCGAGCCGGGCGAGTTCACCCAGCGCGCCTTCCTGAACGGCAAGATGGACCTGAGCCAGGCCGAGGCAGTGGCCGACCTGATTGCATCGGGCAACCGCGCCACCCACCGCATAGCCATGAGCCAACTCAAAGGCCATTTCTCATCGGAACTCTCAGTACTCAGGGACCAGTTGCTCAACCTGACCTCACTGCTGGAACTTGAACTGGACTTTGCCGATCATGAGGAACTTGAGTTTGCCGACCGTACAGAACTGCTCTCACTTGCACAGAGGGCCGATGACCGCATAACCGAACTTGCCCGCTCCTTCAAGACCGGACAGGCATTGAAACAGGGCATTCCCGTGGCAATTGTGGGCAAGACCAACGTAGGCAAATCAACCCTTCTGAACCGCCTGCTCAAGGATGACCGCGCCATAGTGTCCGATATCCACGGCACCACCCGTGACACCATTGAGGATACCATCCAGATAAACGGCGTAACATTCCGTTTCATAGATACAGCCGGAATCCGCCAGACAGCTGATGCAATAGAGCAGATTGGCATATCACGCACCTTTGCCGCTATAGAGAAGGCGCTCATAGTGATTTGGATGCTGGATTCTCATCCCTCCGCCGATGAGCTGAAAGAGATAGCCTCTCACATTGACGGCAAGAAACTCATTCTGGCACTCAACAAATCAGATATGAACAGTTACAACGCCTTTGACGCATCGGCCCTGAACCTTCCCGCCGATGACATCAGGAGCATAGAGATATCGGCCAAGTTCAACAGAAACATCGCTGAACTAGAGAACCTCATCTATGAACTTGCTGATATTCCCGAGATTAACGCTGATATGGTAATAGTAACCCAGGCCCGTCACTTTGACGCCCTGAACCACGCTCACCTGAATCTGGAGCGCGTCATAAACGGCCTGAACTCCACACTGTCAGGCGACCTCATTGCCGAGGACCTGCGTCTGGTCCTTCAGGATCTGGCCGAAATCACCGGCGGCGCCATCACCCCCGGCGAAACCCTGGCCAATATCTTCAAGCACTTCTGCATCGGTAAATAGCAAATTATTAACCTAAAAAATTAATGATATGAAACATTTTTCACTTCTCTCTTTGATAGGCGCCGCCCTGTGCATCACTTGGGCTTGCGAACCTGTGGATATCGATGATCCGGAAAACGGCAACAACAACGGAGGAGGCAGCAAGAATGACTCAACCCAAGTTAATGATAAGATTGACTGGAGTGATCCGGCATGGTATAACGTCAATTTCTGGGAGCGTACTGACCGCCAGAAAGCCGGTCTCAGGGGCCCAGTCAAGAAATGGCACATCGACACATATACCACATACGATGAGTATGAATATGATGAGGCCGGACGTCTTGTCAAGGAACGGTATGTAAACACTCAGGATAAAGACCAGAACCATGAATGGCGTTATACTTACGATTCTCAGGGACACTGCATCAAGGCTGAGTATTTTGACATATTCTCTGAAGGAGAACCCTCTTCATACTATGAATATGAGTATGAGAACACCGGTAAGTTCGTAGCACGCGAGTGGTTTATGATGGGTCCCGAAATTTCCAATGCAGAGGACGGTATATGTAAAGACCTTTCCAAAGCATTGTATGTTACAGTCCAGCCTATCTCAAACACATATCGCGAATGCACCTATACATTCAGCGGTGACAGTCTTGTTATAGTGGAATACAATTACGAAATCAACAACTACGGCTCCCAGGATAGAAGAGACTTTGACACATTGGAATACGCCTTTATCTATAAGGACGGATACCCAGTAAGCCTGTCAAGCAACCGACTCCGTTTCCAGGTTGAGAACATAACCTACTATCCCAACGGAATGTACAAGGACTTTGTTTATAAGGAAGAGAATGCCTATAACTTCGATACCGGATGGGACCTGCATACATACAAGATGCTGGATAATCCACGCTATCTGGCTGTTGACACATTCAGTCTGGGCGGCAGAGCCTCCAGTATATCACTCACTCCACAAACTATGAAGAAGACATACGATTCACACTTTGACATAGTCAAGAATGAGGAGTGGTACACAACAAACAGTGACACAGTGCCTACCTACACTGACACCTGGACCGATTACACCTATGACAAGTACGGCAACTGGGTAACTCGCGACGAGACAATCGTTGCCCGCTGGACCGGCCAGGTCTCCACCAGCACCATTACCCGAGTCATGGAATATTTTGAATAAGCAAAACGCGCAAAAAAAAGTACCATTGGGGTCAGACCCCAATGGTACTTTTTTTTATTCCCATTCAATGGTGGCAGGCGGTTTTGAGCTGATGTCGTAGCAGACGCGGTTAACGCCCTTGACCTTGTTGATGATCTCGTTGCTCACCCAGTGCATGAACTCGTAGGGAAGTTCAGCCCAATCGGCCGTCATGGCGTCAACGCTTGTTACGGCACGCAGGGCTACTGCGTTGTCAAAGGTGCGCTCATCGCCCATAACGCCTACGGTGCGGTCGGCCAGCAGGATTGCACCTGCCTGCCAGATCTTGTCGTAGAGTTTCCACTCGCGCAGACCGTTTATGAATATGGCATCGGCCTCCTGCAGGACTGCAACCTTGGCAGGGGTGATGTCGCCTATGATACGAACAGCCAGACCGGGACCCGGGAAAGGATGACGGCCAATGAGATGCTCGGGAATTCCCAGACGGCGACCGATGGCACGAACCTCATCCTTGAACAGCCACTTGAGCGGCTCGCAGAGTTTGAGACCCATCTTCTCAGGCAGACCGCCCACGTTATGATGGCTCTTGATGGTCTTACCGGTAATGTTCAGACTCTCAATGCGGTCAGGATAGATTGTACCCTGCGCCAGCCATTTGGCATCGGTTATCTTGGAGGCCTCGGCATCAAATACCTCAATGAAGTCGCGGCCAATTATCTTGCGTTTGCGCTCAGGCTCTGTAACACCCTCCAGGTCCTTGAAGAACTTGGCCGATGCATCCACGCCCTTAACGTTCAGACCAAGGCAGACATAGTCGTTCAGTACATCGGTAAACTCATTCTTACGCAGCAGTCCGTGGTTAACGAATATGCAGGTAAGGTTCTTTCCAATAGCCTTGTTGAGCAATACTGCAGCAACCGATGAATCCACACCGCCGCTCAGTCCCAGTACCACCTTGTCATTGCCAAGTTCAGCCTTGAGCTGTGCAACCGTAGTATCTATAAATGAGTCCGATGTCCACTCCCTGCGGCTGCCGCAAATGTCAATGACAAAGTTTTCAAGCAGTTGCTTGCCCTGCAGCGAATGAACC
>JAZMZT010000163.1:0-4615 GCA_045586125.1 Bacteroidaceae bacterium
CTACAAAACGCTTGTAAACGGGGTGGCGGAACTCAAGTGAGTCATTCTGGAGCGAGCCTACAATGAACTGTCCCACAGTCATCTCCTGCTCCTGTCCCTCATCATCCTGGTAGGTGCACATGACACGGCCTCCGTATCTTACTATGAGTTGCGACAGCAGACGCTCCTTATCCATCATGGGCCCCAGACCTTCACGCTTGAGAGCGCGTATGTCCTGACGCAGTTTCTCCTGATCCGATATCTGAGGCTCCGGGGCCTTTTCATCGGAGGATTCGGGCTGCGGGGCGGGCTCGGACTCAGCGGGTTGCCCGTCTTCAGGGGCAGTGGGCTGGGGCTTGGGCTGCGGCGCAGCCTGAGCCTGCTCGCGCTGGCGGCGGTTCACATCGTTTATGAGCAGACGCTCATCAATCTTCATTATCTGGCTGCACTCGGTAATGTATACGGAACGTACGATTGGATCCTGTATGACCGATATGCTCTGCGTGATGCTCTTTATGAGTTCGCTGCGGCTGTAGGGATCATCGGCCGCATCCTCCATAAGGAGGTTTACCTTGAAGCGGATGAAATCCACCTGATGGGTGTCAATGTACTGCTGGAAGGCGGTGGCTCCGCGTCCCTGTGCAAAGCTGTCGGGATCCTCGCCGTCGGGCAGCAGAAGAACCTTTACGTTCATGCCCTCGGCCAGCAGCATGTCTATGCCGCGAAGCGAAGCCTTGATGCCGGCCCTATCGCCGTCATAGAGCACAGTTATGTTGTTGGTGAAACGGTGTATCAGACGTATCTGACCGGGAGTGAGTGATGTTCCGCTGGATGCAACAACGTTCTCAACTCCGCTCTGGAACATGCTGATGACATCGGCATAACCCTCAACCAGGAAACAGCGGTCCTTGCGTACTATGGCCTGCTTGGCCTGCCAGAGTCCGTAGAGTTCGCGGCTCTTGGAGTAGATGATTGATTCAGGCGAGTTTACGTATTTGGCCACCTTGGCATCGGCACTCATAATGCGGCCGCCAAAGGCCACTACCTTGCCCGATATGGAGTGAACGGGGAATATCACGCGGCCGTGAAAGCGGTCACGCAGCTGGCCGTCGTTCTCACGCTCGTAGCACAGGCCGGTCTTGATGAGGTTCTCCCTGGTGAATCCCTTGGCCAGTGCGGCGCGGGCCAGTGCATCGGGCTCATCGGGACAGTAGCCCAGATGGAACTTTTCAAGTATGTCGTCGCGGAATCCGCGCTTGCGGAAATAGGCCAGACCTATGGCGCGGCCCTTTTCGGTGTTAAGCAGCGTATCCTTGAAGAAATCCAATGCGAACTGATTGGTAATGAACATTGACTCGCGCTCGTTCTGCAGGGCCTTCTCACTCTCTGTGAGTTCACGCTCGCTGTAGGGTATGCCGTACTTGCGGGCCAGCCACTTGGCGGCGTCCCAGTATGACATCTGCTCATGCTCCATGAGGAAATGTATCACGTTGCCGCCCTTGCCGCAACTGAAGCATTTGCATATTCCCTTGGAGGGTGAAACATAGAACGAGGGGGTCTTCTCGTTATGGAAAGGACACAGTCCCACAAAGTTCACGCCGCGGCGTCGCAGGGTGACGAACTCGGATACCACATCGACAATGTTGGCTGCATCGAGTATCTTCTCTATGGTTAACTGGTCAATCATTTCCAGGCAAGTGTATTGATGCCAAAATTACAAAAAAATCCCATCCCCGTAAACGTATGTTCCATATAGAAATCTTTTTAAATAATATTGACATTAACATAGTTATTATTAGAAGGAAAATGATTTATTTTGTGAACGAAAACTGACCTTATGGAAACAAAAACGAAACCTTACAAAATCAGGGAGAAGACCTCCAAGGACGCTGATTACAGAGGTCTGATCCGTGCAGAACTGGCAGATGAACTCTATGACGGGATTCTGACTATCATCGTGGCACAGAAAAAGTACCGCGATCCCGATTATTCTGCCAAGAAACTGGCCGAGGATCTGGGCACCAACCCCAGGTATCTGTCGGCTGTGATCAATTCAAGATTCGGAATGAACTATTCCAGTCTGGTGAATGAGTTCAGGGTACGTGATGCGGCTAACATGCTTACCGATAAACGTTATCTGGACCTTACGATGGATGAGATAGGACGTAAATCCGGTTTTGCCAACCGTCAGTCGTTCTACGCTGCATTCTTCAAGGAGAAGGGTGAGGCACCTCACCAGTACAAGAAACGTCTTCTTTCCAAGTGAACAAACAGCTTTGACAATATCTTCCAGATGACTATTCAAGAGAAAGTCCTTGATGTAAAACAGAGACTCAGGCTGTCCATGAACGGTGTTGCGTCGGCCGATATGAGGAAGGCGGGCATCGGCTATAAACTGAATTTCGGCGTGGGTCTTCCGGCACTCAGGGAAATAGCACAGGAGATAGAGAAGAGCCATGAGCTTGCAGCAGCTCTTTGGAAAGAGGATATCCGCGAATGCAGAATACTTGCTGCGTTGATTTACCCTCAGGATCAGTTCATGCCGGACATGGCTGACCTGTGGATTGAACAGATAGAATACCCCGATCTGGCTGAAGTGTGCTCAATGTATCTCTTCAGCCGGATGCAGGGTGCGTCGGAGTCAGCATTCCGTTGGATTGCCTCCGACAATGCTATGGCCCGGTATTGCGGTTTTCTGACGCTGGCTCACATGCTGCGCTCGGGACGTGAGATGGGCCAGCGTTATGTGCAGGAACTCAGGGATCAGGCGGCTGCAGCCATCAGTGGCACGGACATAATGTGCGCTCAGGCGGCTAAGGCGGCTCTGGACAGACTGGAAGCAGAGAATGGATAAGGCGGACGGACTTGGTCAGGCGCGACAGAATCTGACCGATTACCTGCGTCTGAATTCACTTCGTAACACCCCTGAGAGGAATGCGTTGCTTGAGGTGGTATACTCTACCGATGTCCCCATGCAGGCCGAAGAACTGGCCCGCCTGATGACTGAAGGGGGACGCCTCAGGATAAGCCGCGCCACGGTGTACAACAACCTGCATCTGTTTGAGGAAGCCGGTCTGTTGCGCAAGGTGTTCCAGGATGACAAGGTCCTGTATGAGAGGACCGATAAGAGCAAAGGCGTCATCAAACTGGTTTGCGACGGTTGCGGTAAGATAACGGAGATGAACGGCGACAAGGTGCGCCGTCAGATCGCCCAACTGCGTACGCGCCGTTTTAACGCTACAGGTTGGGAACTGAGAATATTCGGGTTGTGCAGTAAGTGTACGGCAGACCAGAAACGGAAACAGAATAAGTTGAATAAAAAAGATAAAGACAGGAAATGAAAACAGAAAAGATTGATGTCCTGCTGGGACTGCAATGGGGAGATGAAGGCAAGGGTAAGGTTGTGGATGTGCTCACACCGCGCTATGACGTTGTAGCACGTTTTCAGGGAGGTCCCAACGCCGGTCATACCCTTATTTTCGATGACAAGAAATTTGTGCTCAAGTCCATTCCTTCGGGCGTGTTCCAGGGCAACAAACAGAATATCATAGGCAACGGTATGGTGCTTGACGCAGCTCTGTTCAAGGCAGAGGCCGAGTCACTTGAGGCTGCCGGCATTGACCTGAAGAACCGTCTGCTCATATCCAAGAAGGCACATCTGATTCTGCCTACCCACCGCCTTATGGACAGCGCCCTTGAGGCATCAAAGGGTTCAAACAAGGTAGGTACCACAGGCAGAGGCATCGGCCCCACATACACCGACAAGGTAGCTCGCACAGGCGTACGCGTGGGTGATTTGCTGCGTCCCGACTTTGAGGAGCGTTATGCTGCTGCACGTGCCGCACACGAGCGCACACTCAAGAGCCTGAACTTTGAGTATGACCTGGCTCCGCTGGAGAAGGCATGGCGTGAGGGCATTGAGTACATGAAACAGTTCAAGTTCGTGGACAGCGAGCATTTTGTTGCCAACCTTCTTAATGAGGGCAAGACCATCCTCTGCGAGGGTGCTCAGGGCACAATCCTGGACATTGACTTTGGCTCATATCCTTTTGTAACTTCTTCAAACACCATATGCGCCGGCGCTTGCACCGGTCTGGGTGTTGCCCCGCGTAACATCGGTAAGGTTTACGGTATCATGAAGGCCTACTGCACACGCGTGGGCAGCGGTCCGTTCCCAACTGAGTTGTTTGACAAGGACGGTGAGGCTCTCTCTGACCGCGGTCATGAGTTCGGTGCAGTTACCGGTCGCCGCCGCCGTTGCGGTTGGGTTGACCTGGTGGCTCTGCGCTATGCAGTACGCCTGAACGGTGTGACTGACCTGATCCTGATGAAGAGCGACGTTCTGGATACATTCCCCACCATCAAGGCCTGCGTAGCCTACAAGCTGCCCGACGGAACCCAGACCGATGAGTTCCCGTTTGACTGCGAGGGTGTAGAGCCTATCTATGAGGAACTGCCCGGTTGGAAGACAGACCTGACTCAGGTTAAGGATGAGGATGAGTTCCCCGAGGAGTTCAACAACTACATCACCTTCCTGGAGGAGTATCTTGAGACTCCGGTATCAATAGTATCAGTAGGTCCTGACCGCCACCAGACAATCGTTCGTGAGAAATAATGGAAACATACGATCCGTATA
>JAZMZT010000164.1:0-1592 GCA_045586125.1 Bacteroidaceae bacterium
GTCATCTCAGTTAACCAGTCCAAGGATATGTCCGATGTCAGTACGGCCGCAATCTTTCCGTTCTCGTCCCTGATGGGTACGGAGTAGGTTATCATCAGTATCTCACATCCACCCTCATCCACATAGGGTTCGGACCAATAGCCTCCGTCAAGTTCTATAGGCTTGGTAAACCACTCCTGGTTGGGGTAGTCATATTGCTCGGTGGCAAGCGAAAGTCTCTTGAGGGAGCCGTCTTCATTACGGCACACATAGGGTGCCATCAGCGGCTTGTCCTTGAGATACCCCGGAACCAGCGCTATGGTGGAACCCACCACCACGGGGTTGTCCTGCACTATACGCTCACACACACGGACCAGACTGTCCGGAACATTCAGGCACCACTGTGCAATCCACATGCTGTTGCGCACGGCAGCCTCGGTCTGGTTGGTTACATCCAGTATCCTGTTGCGGGCCACCTCCAACTGGCCTTCGGCACGCAGTGATGCCTCCTCCTTTATAACATTCTGTGAGAAAAAGTATTGCGTAAATGAAGTGGCCTCAAGCGTAAGGGCGGCTATCAGAACCAGCAACAGGGCTTTATAGTTTTGTTTCTTCATATTATTGTGCTAAGCGCCTCGCGTAATTCGGGCATGGGACGGCGGGTGTCCCGTTCAACAATCAGAGTCTTGAGTCCGGCAAACGGACGTATCATCTCTTCAATCTCACCCAGAGGAACGCCGGGTCCGAAATACTCCCGTGCAAAGAACTGCCAGAACTTTATGGCCAGGCTCTTGGGCATGTGGAAAGTCTCCTCAATGAACTCCTCTTTGCTAAGACAGCAGCACAGGTAGACCATACCCAGGTCAAACAGGTGGTTGCCCCAGCTGAAATCGCCCAGGTCAATGAAATACCGGTCATTACCGGCAAATATGGCGTTGCTGTACTGAAGGTCACCGTGTATGGCGGTATCCTCATCAGGGACATCGGTAATGAAACGGGTCAGTTTGTCCTTATCGGCCGTGGTAAAGAAGGGATTCTGCTCAAGGAGTCTGTAATAGCGGTCCTTTACGTTCTCAAACTGGGTTGTATCCACATGGGTGGCGTGCAACTGGCGGCACATTGCGGCAAACTCTGCTGCGAACTGAGCCACTTTATCGGGCTCGTCACCGGTGGCGCGGGAGTATGATTTCTTGCCTACGATGCGCCTGAAACGTATTCCGTAGCGGCCATCGGCGGTAACCACGTAATCACCGGGTTTGGGAGTGGGGATGCCCATATCGTAAACCTTACGTGCCAGATGCATCTCATCCAGAGGCTGCTGTATGGCACCCGGATGATACAGTTTGAGCATAACCGTAGGGTCAGTCCTGTGTTCATAACTCTCGCCGTTGGCACCGCCTCCCGAGAGCACCCAGTCATTGAGATCTATCTTTATGGCCTGTTCCATTAAATCAGACAGTAGACAGAAAAGTCCTTTTTTGTCAATAATTCTCTAAGCGTAACAAAGATAGAAAAAAAACACATTTGGGGCAGTCCCTGATGCGCTATTTTTTTACTTGTCTATATTGGCAATAATGCGGAGGTTGAGTTGGCGGCCGGTCAGGTAGTTGGGT
>JAZMZT010000165.1:0-2284 GCA_045586125.1 Bacteroidaceae bacterium
CCTGCGGCTACAGCTGCCGCCCGCGCTGACCTGCAGATAATGAAGAACGAGCCGGAGCGCATAGCTCACCTGTGGGAGCTTACGGATTACGCGCTAAACAATTTCCGCCAGCTGGGATTTGAGATAGGCAAGACATCGACTCCAATCATTCCGCTGTATATCAGGGATTTCTACAAGACATTCTTTATCACAAAGATGCTGTTTGAGGAGGGTGTGTTCGTGAATCCGGTTATCCCGCCGGCCTGCGCCCCCGAGGATACCCTGATCCGCTTCTCGCTCATGGCAACCCACACCAAGGAGCAGATAGATATAGCCACCGAGAAGCTGGTTAAGTGCTTCAAGGCCTACGAGATTCTGAAATAGGAATATCCTTTCACCTCAACAAAAAAGGGAGCCCAAACGGACTCCCCTTTTTGTCGGGATGAAAGGATTCGAACCTTCGACCACCTGGTCCCAAACCAGGCATTCTAACCGGACTGAACTACATCCCGTAAGCTTCTCTTCCAGAAAAGCGGTGCAAAGATAATGCATTTTTTATAAAAAAGGTTGGGGGGTAATAAAAAAGCAGTACCTTTGCGGTCAGGAAAGCAGAATGGATTGAATCAGAGTTTTCCTATTATTGAGTTGTGCGCATAACGCACATTGTGTACGGTAACGTACCCCTTTTTTTAAAGTTGGTTACTTTATAACCGCCCGACTTGGAAAACGGTCAATAAGAAGAGTAGTAAAAGTATTTGTTTACTATATAGACTCTGATTTGAAAGTACAAAAGGCATTACTGCCGGCGTACCGAAGACGTAAACAAGAGAGGTTTTATTGTTTATGTCTTTTTTTTGTCCCCTCACGCTGAGGGTCAGGAAAAAGGCTGGATGGTTGAACTTTTAAAACGTTTTTGAGTAGATGGATCAGCGAAAAGCTCCCGTTTATGAGGCTCTGCAGGAGTTCCGCAGGAACAGAGTGGTACCGTTTGATGTACCCGGTCACAAAAGAGGTAGGGGAAACCCCGAACTCGTTTCGCTGCTGGGAAAGCAGTGCGTTGAGTTGGATGTCAACTCAATGAAACCCTTAGACAATCTCTGTCACCCCATTTCAGTAATCAAAGAGGCCGAAGAACTGGCAGCCGAGGCATTCGGCGCCGCACACGCATTCCTGATGGTGGGCGGAACCACATCGGCCGTACAGACTATGGTGCTGACTGCCTGCAAGAGCGGCGAGAAGATAATCCTGCCGCGTAACGTGCACCGCAGCGTCATCAACGCGCTGGTTGTGAACGGCGCAACTCCCATCTATGTAAATCCCGATACAGACAGCCGCTTAGGTATAGCCCTGGGCATGAAGATATCGCAGGTGGAGCGCGCCATCGAGGAGAATCCCGAGGCAAAGGCCATCCTGGTGAACAATCCCACATACTACGGAATCTGCTCCAACCTCAAGAAGATAGTTGAACTGGCTCACGAGCACGGAATGCTGGTGCTGGTGGACGAGGCTCACGGAACCCATTTCTATTTTGGCGAGGATATGCCTCTTACCGCAATGGCAGCCGGGGCCGATATGTCATCGGTCTCAATGCATAAGTCGGGCGGAAGCCTTACCCAGAGTTCGTTCCTGCTTACTGGCCCGGGTGTGAGTGCCGGTTATGTGCGTCAGGTGATAAACCTCACTCAGACCACCAGTGCTTCTTATCTGCTCATTTCAAGTCTTGATATATCACGCCGTAACCTGGCCCTGCGCGGCAAGGAGCTCTTCAGGGAGGTTATGCGCATTGCCAATTACGCCCGCACCGAGATAAACAAGATAGGCGGCTACTACGCTTACGGCAAGGAGCTGATAAACGGTGACAGCGTATTTGATTTTGACCCCACCAAACTGACAGTCTACACTTTGGATATCGGCCTTGCCGGCATTGAGGTTTATGACCTGCTGCGTGACGAGTATGATATCCAGTTGGAACTTGGTGATATGGGTAACGTGCTGGCATACATATCGATAGGTGACCGCATGCGAGAGGTGGAGCGTCTGGTGAGCGCGCTGGTTGATGTGAAGCGCCGTTACTGCAAGGACCGTACCGGTCTGTTTGACCATGAGTACATCAACCCGTCTGTGGTCATGACTCCGCAGGAGGCTTTCTACGCTCCCAAGGAGGAGATGATTCCCATCCGTGAGACCAACGGACGTATATGTACGGAGTTCGTTATGTGCTATCCTCCCGGAATTCCTATCCTGGCCCCGGGTGAGCGCATTACGCAGGAAATCATTGAATATATACTCTACGCCAAGGAAGTCG
>JAZMZT010000166.1:0-19564 GCA_045586125.1 Bacteroidaceae bacterium
ACCGCTACGGACTGCTCACATTGCCGCAGGGTGAACTGATGGCACAGATGCAGCGCATATCAAACAGGGAACTCGCTCAGAACTAACACTTTACCCATTATTTAGAAAACACAAAACTGAAGGAGCGGGATCCATTTTAAATCCCGTCCCTTGGAGATTACTGTACTTATGAAAAAGATAATTCTTACATCTGTACTTCTTTTTGTCGTGCTTGCAGCCCAGGCACAGGTTGTACTGACAGGCCGTATCACCGATGCTGCCACCGATGAGCCCCTGATTGGAGCGCAGGTGGTGGTGACATCGGCCAAAGGAAACGGTACCGCTACGGACCTGGACGGCAACTTCCGCCTGGAGACAAAGGTGAGCCTGCCTCTTACACTCAGCGTAGAGTACATAGGATACCGTACCGAGGAGATTGATGTCTATGATGATTCAGAGCCTATAGACATTCAGTTGAGTGAAGAGGTGAACACCCTCTCGGAGGTTGTGATCATAGGCTACGGCACACAGAAACGCACACAACTTACCGGAAGTGTGACAACCGTAAGTGCCGATATCCTGGAGAACAGCCGTCAGGCAACCATTGACGCAGCACTGAGCGGACAGGTATCGGGTCTGAACGTTACCGCCAGCAGCGGTCAGCCGGGTGCCGAAAGTCACATTCGTATACGCGGCGGCAACTCCGTGAACGCATCGAACGAACCTCTTTATGTGGTGGACGGGTTCATCTATTTCAAGGATGCGGCCAATAACAGCACGGGTCTTGGAGCCATTGAAGGTTCACTCAACCCGCTTGCCACCATCAACCCCAATGATATTGAGAGCATCGAGGTGCTCAAGGACGTATCGGCCACTGCCATCTACGGCTCACGCGGAGCCAACGGTGTGATTCTGATCACCACCAAGAAGGGCAGCCTGGGCCAGGAGAGCAGCAACATCACTTATGGCTACAGCCTTGGTGTAAGCCGTGTCAGCAAGAAACTTGATCTGTTTGACGCCAGCGAGTGGGCTCAACTGCAGAAGGATTACTTTGGCAACAAGGGCGGTTATACCGATTCTCAGATTGCAGCGCTGGGACAGGGTACTGACTGGCAGGATGCAGTGCTGCGTGATGCCGTACAGCAGACTCACGAGCTGAGCATAACCGGAGGTACACAGAAGAACCGTTATGCCTTCTCATTCAACTACACAGATCAGGATGGCATCATCCTGAACTCCGGCTTTGAGCGCTATAACTTTCATACGAATACCGAGTGGGAGCTCAAGAAGGGGCTCAACTTTGGCCTCAACGTGACATTCGGACGTTCCAAACAGAGCGGACTGACAACCACAGAGAGTCAGATATTCAACTCTTCACCATACTCGGCCGGTATAACAAACAGTTTTGTGTATACTCTGCTCATGCCGCCTGTGGTCCCGGTATATAATGCTGATGGTTCCTACAACTTCAACAACCCGTATGAGTATGCCTATTTTGCTATCGGCAGTCACTCGGCCAATCCGGTCTATGACCTTGAGGAGAGTGTTGCTGACAACATAAACAACTATCTTTTGAGTAATGTATGGGCAAGCTACCGCCTGGGTGGCCTTACGCTTAAGGCCTCAGTCGGACTGAACAGTGAGAAACTGACTCAGGAGTATTTCTCAGGAGCATATACCTCACTCGGTCTGGCTACCCAGGGTATCGGTGGTGTGGGTAACCGTCAGACTGATGTCTGGCAGCAGGAGTACACCGCCTCTTATGCCATCGACATTAACGACAGTAACAGCCTGGATGCTCTTGTGGGTTACACACGCCAGACTCAGACTTCGACCTATTCGTCCATACGCACCAACCACTATACCAATGAGGCGCTCAAGCAGTACAACCTGGGTGACGGTTCCAATATCTATACTCCCAACACGGGTATAAGCGAGTCTTCACTCAACTCATTCCTGGCACGTGTGAACTACTCTTATCTGGACCGATACAATGCTACGGCTACCTTCAGGGCTGATAACAGCAGCCGTTTTGCCAAGAGTCACCGTTGGGGTTATTTCCCTTCACTTGGTCTCTCATGGAATGCAGAGAAGGAGCATTTCCTGAGCAGCGCCTATGACCTGGATTACCTCAAGGTGCGTGCATCAGCCGGTCTGGTGGGTAATCAGGAGATCAGCGACTACGCATTTACAACATCATACACCACCGGTTCATATGCCGGCAGCAGCAGTTACGCCAAGAAAAACACCGCCAACGACGACCTCAGGTGGGAGACCACTGCAAGTTACAATGTAGGTGTTGACTTGGGCCTGTGGCATAACAAGGTCAGTATTGTGACCGATGTCTACTACAAGAAGACCAGTGATCTTCTGCTTGTGGTTCCGTTGGGGTTCTCGGCAGGCGTATCCACTCAGCTTCAGAATGTGGGTAACGTAGTCAACAAGGGTGCCGAGTTGTCAGTTAACTGGAACCTGATAAGCCGTAAGCGCAAGAGTTGGAGCATATCGGCCAACATTGCATATAATGACAATGAGATAACCGATATGGGTGTTACCGACAATGTCATTCAGGGTAGTGACAACCAGCAGATTCTGCGTCGCGGCGAGCCTCTGGGCTCATTCTACGGACTGGTGTTCAAGGGTATCGTGCAGAAGGATGAGGATGTCAGCCAGCTGCCTACCGTGAACGGACTTACACCTAAAGCTGGTGACCTTAAGTTTGAAGATTATGATGGAAACGGCCGTATTGACGGCAATGACCGCCAGATACTGGGCAGTGTCCAGCCAAAGTTCATATACGGTTTCTCGACAAAGTATTCATGGCGTAATCTTGACCTGTCCGCTTCATTCTCAGGCAGTTACGGAAACAAGGTGTACAACGCCCTGGGACGCCGTCTGGAACTTACGGGTGATTCATATAACGTGCTCACAACCGTGCATGACTCATGGACTCCTGAGAACGGCGGTAACACTCTGCCGTTGGCATCAAATCCGCGTCCGTTCTCATATATTGATGACCGATACGTACAGGATGCGTCATATCTGAAACTGCGTAACGTGACCGTGAGCTACAGGCTGCCGCTGGACAAGGATTTCCCCACCGTACACATCTACGTTACAGGTCTGAACCTGCTTACGCTGACCCGCTACAAGGGCTATGATCCCGAGGTCAGCAGCGGTACTGACTCAGGTGCGTACCCATCGGCCCGTACTATATTATTCGGAACTAACATTTCATTTTAACATACTAAAAATTAATGAGCTATGAAAAAGAACATTGCTAATCATTCCAATCATGGAAGAGTGAGATTTTTACTCAGTGCTGCTCTGTCAGCAATACTCTCAGTCGCTCTGGTATCATGCACAAACGACGATGAAGGTATAGACAATCAGGTAACAAACGAGAATGTCGTTGAGGACGACGCAAGCGCACTTTCACTTGTGAACGGTGTTTACAGCCACTGGCAGCCGCTTTCATCATCATTCTCATTCATAATTGAACTTAACTCCAACAAACTCATCTCATTTGAGGGCGAGGAGAGTGAGGCAGGTCCTGTGAACAGCCGTTTTGAGCAGGTTGCCAATACCTGGTATCAGGTTAAGATATTCAACCACCTGTTCCTGGGTATAGTACAGGCCAATGAAGCCATTACCACCATCAATAACTCACTTGCTGCCGGCAAGGTATCACAGGCCGGTTACAACGCAGCTGTCGGTAAGGCCAAGTTCCTGCGTGCCCTGGCTTACCTCAAGCTTACACAGCTGTGGGGTGAGGTACCTGTATTCACCGAGGAGGGCGGCAGTACCACCGAGCGTCAGGATTTTGACGTGGTATTCGGCCAGATCATCAAAGACCTTACCGATGCCGAGTCTCTGCTCCTTGACTACAGCGGTGATCCCCGTGTTCCTTCAAAACAGGCCGCTCAGGCACTTCTGGCACGTACCTATCTGGTATGGGGTGACAATCCTCTGACATCGGCCCAGGTTGCAGCTATTGCAAATACCCAGACTGATCCTGAATTCAGCAAGACCGACAGCCGTCTTGAGAAGGCCATCGAGTATGCTGACCGTGTAATCAACAGCGGCAAGCTGGCTCTTGCAAGTGATTTCAGCAAGTTGTACGGACGTGACTATGAGAGCAACAAGCTGGGTCAGAACGAGCATCTGTTCACCATTGCTCATGACGGTGACAAGAAGGATGCACAGGGCAACCACCAGACACACTGCTCATGGACATTCCCGTTCCAGAACGGTGAGCATGGCGAGGGTTATACCCAGAACCATACTGAGGCTGCCGATGATGATGTTTATGACTCATGGCTGGCTGAGTATCCCAATGACAAGCGTCTTGCCAAGACCTACTTTGTTGAGCTGACCAATCCTGAGACCGGTAATACTCACCACTATTACTCACCCATTTATACTCCTATCAACGGAAAGGGTGTTGATCAGAGTTATGAGGATGCCGAGAACCTGGAGATTACACAGAACTCCGTTGACCGCATAGAGATCCGTTATGCTGAGGTTTTGCTTATCAAGGCCGAGGCTCTGGTTCAGCTGGGCCGTAACCAGGAGGCTGCCGAGCCTTTCAACCAGCTGCGCCGTCGTGCAGGTATTGAGACTGTTGCCGCTCCTACATTTGATCAGATAAAGCGTGAGTGGGACTATGAGTTCACATACGAGCAGTTCTCGGTACTTAACAGCTACCGTTGGAAGGATCTTGTTTCATCAGTAAAGAAGGTTTCAACCTACAAGCACTTTGCTGATGACTGGGAATCAAAGCAGACATTCACTGCCGATCAGAAGGCTTACTTTGAGAAGGTTCACAACCACCTTAAGGCCAAGTACAACAACGTTCGCGGCAAGCACTACCGTCAGCCTATTCCCACCGGTCTCCGCGGCGAGGACCTTGGTATAGCCCAGAACCCGGGATATTAAAACGATTGGGGGTCTCCCCATCGTTTTAAATTGAGAATTGAAAATTGATAATTAGAATAAGTATCATGAATATTAGAAAGCATATAGTATTAGGAAGCTTGCTGCTTGCGGGCTTAGCCATTGCATCATGCAGCAAGGATGATGAAGCTGTAAAGGATCAAGGTGTTAAGGTGGCATATGATTCACATGCTGTTGACCTTGGCTTGCCAAGCGGACTTAAATGGTCTGACCAGAATCTGGGAGCCGATTCACCCGAAGAATATGGAGAGTATTATGCCTGGGGTTCCATAGAGCCGTTGTCATCATTTGATAGTGAGAGCTATTATGCAGAGGTTGACGTAAAGAATATTCCTGCAAACTATTCAGGCAATGTGAAATTTGATCCCGTTGCACGCAATATTGGCGGAGAATGGAGAACTCCCAATTATGGCGAAATCAGGGAACTGATGAACAATACCACCCCTGAATGGACTACCGTAAACGGTGTTAAAGGCCTGAAACTGACCGGATCCAACGGAAACTCAATCTTTATCCCGGCCGGTGGACAGAAATCAGGTGATGTAACCACCAAGGTGGGATTCCAGGGTACACTCTGGTCCAGTTCTCAGGATTCGGGTTATGAAGGATTCGGCCTGGCCGGAATAGTCAATGCAGCAGGTTTTGGAGGAACGGGTGGTTACGGCTATATAGGCTATAATGTCAGACCTGTCAGAAAATGAATTGAAAGTTTATAGAACAGTTTAAGTATCATGAGTATTAGAAAGTGTTTTAAGATTGTAGCAGTTGCCTTGTTTGGAGCCGTTTTGAGCTCTTGCAACTCAAATGATGATTTAGGAAAAGTGGATATTGAGATCCCGGGTGTAACATTTGACGGTGATATTGACTGCTGCTCGGCCGAAGAGGCTCTTCAGGTCTATAAGTTCATTCAGACTGTTAAGATAATACCAGATCTGCAGACAGAGATTGACGGCAAGTATAATGTGTATGCCTATTCAAAGACCGGTTCTTTCCACGTAGGATACAACGACATCTACTTTGTGGTAACCAAAAAGAAGAACGGAAACTATGTCAAGAACTTTGAAATCTCAGGTATTACACCGCACATGCTGATGGTTAAGATGAACATGAAACACAGCACTCCAGTAAGTGCCGGTGTGGAGAGTTTCAACGACAACTATCTTGCTGTCAAGCATGGTTGGATATCATTCGTAATGGCCACAAGCGATGCCGGTTCATGGACGCTCAAGTATGATTACTCAATACTTGGCTCCACAGGAACTACCTCTGAGGCAGCTATAACAGTCGATGCTCTGCCTGCAGGTCAGGAGTGGGTCAAGTCATTCAAAGCTGGTGAAAATACTTACTACATATCACTGGTCAACCCTACAGACTGGAAGACCGGCAAGAATGCCATTACCGCGTACGTATCAAAGAAGAATACCCCTGCAACAACACCTTACGGTCTTGCCCAGGAGCAGTTCTCTGTGGAGATTGATCCGCGTATGCCCGACATGGGTAACCATACATCGCCCGACAACGTGGGCCTGAGCCTGCAGGGTGACGGCAGTTATCAGGGTACCGTCAATCTGACCATGACTGGAAGATGGCGCATACACCTTACAGTGAAAGATAATCAGGGCAATGTCGTTGCCGGTGGTGACGACCTTGACGAAGGATATAGCTCACTCTATTTTGACGTGACTATTTAAGAATCTATTTACAGATTCATAAGTTTTGTGTTTTTCAAGATGCTGGAAACTGTCCTTTTGACATCAGTTCTGTTGGCCGATTCAGTGGCGCCCGACAAGGTGCAAAATCTTGACGAAGTGCTCATTGTGTCCTATGACGGAAGAGCCCCACAACGCTCTGTCAAAGGACAGGCTGCCAGCATTGATGAACATCTGAGCGGGTTGCGTAACGTCAATCTGGTCCGTCGCGGATCATACGCATGGGAACCCGTAGTGAACAACATGCAGACAGAGAGGCTGTCAACTACCATTGACGGCATGAAGATATTATATGCCTGCACTGACAAGATGGATCCTGTCACCTCTTATGTGGAGAGCGGCAACCTGCAGAGTATCAGCCTGAACTCCGGGCTGGACGGCAATCCGCAGGCTACCGGAAACATAGGCGGAAGTCTGGACCTGAAACTGCGTAAGATAGGCTTTGAGGCCGATTCCCGGCACCTGAACATCCTGGCCGGACACGAGTGGAACGGACACCTGCAGGTGTACGGGGCCGATGCCGCATTCAGCGGTTATCGGACTTATTTGAACGCAGGACTGTTCTACCGCTCTGCCGATTGCTACAGGGTGGGCGGAGGTGAACTTCTCAACTACTCGCAGTTTGGCAAGGTGAACTTCTTTGCCAATGCAGGACTGCGTCTTACCGATGCTGACGTGCTTGAGACCACGTTCATATTTGACCGTGCCACCGATGTTGGTTATCCTGCGCTCAATATGGATGTATCAAAGGCTCAGGGCCTGATTACATCACTCTCATACAAGCATCAGTTCAGTAATGTGGGCTGGGAGACAAAGGCCTATTACAATCACATAATCCATATCATGGATGATACCAAGCGTCCCGATGTGGCCATTCACATGGATATGCCCGGCGACAGTTGGACCGCAGGTCTCTACAGCCTGGCTACCACCTCACTGGACCTGGCAGAACTGCAGCATGACGTAGCGGTCAACTATGACCTCTATTACAACCGTCTGTTTGCCGACATGACCATGTATCCCGGCGGTGCCGCACCCATGTATATGGTTACCTGGCCCGATGTGGGCACATTCAATACAGGTCTGGCACTGACTGATAACGTGATCGTTACAGCCAATCAGTCGCTGCGCCTTTCGGCCAAGATAGCATGGCAGAATCAGCGCCTTAACAACGAGGAGGGCTATAATGGCCAGAAGGTGTTCTTTCCGCTTATGACAGACACTTACTATCAGACCACTGGACGTGTGGCAGCGGCCTATCAGGTCACGCTGGGACATTCGTCAATATCTTTGGGAACGGGATGGGGCAGTCGTGCACCCACTGTGACCGAGGCTTACGGATACTATCTGAATAACACATTTGATCAGTATGATTATATGGGCAATCCTCACCTTGCTAATGAATCGGCGGTTGAGGTTAACGGTGCCTACAGATTCTCTGCGCAGGACTTTGGCATCGGTCTGGACGCGAACGCGTTCTTCTTTAAGGACTATATCATCGGCCATCTGGACAGCAGGCTTTCGGCAATGACTGTTGGGGCCGAAGGCGTTAAGGTTTACGGCAATCTGGAGCATGCCGTTATTGCAAATGCTTCAGTCACTGCTGATTGGCAGATCAGCAAGCGTCTGGCGTGGAACGGAAAACTGAGTTACAGCCTGGGCCGTGATGATGTGGCCGATGCACTGCCGCTCATATCTCCGCTGGCCTGGAGCACGCAGCTCAATTATGATCTGGGCGCTCTGCAGGCTCAGGTTGAACTGCGGGGTAACGGACGTCAGACCAATTATGCAGCCAAATACGGTGAAACTCTTACCGCTGGCTGGAATATTGTAAATTTGTGGGCGTCTTACAGATACAAGACAGCCACTCTGCGCGGCGGTGTTGAGAATCTTTTTGACAGGAAATACTCGGCCTATTCTGACTGGAACAGCATTCCGCAGAAGGGTAGGAACATATATCTGAACTTAACGATTGAACTGTAAATGAAGAAGATAGTCATTTGGATAGGCGCACTCGTGCTGGGTGCCGTCCTTGGAGTTTTGGGTATTCAGGTGCTGGATCAGATAATGAATGTCATTGCCACGGTCTATACCAGGCTGTTCCAGTTGCTTGCCGTACCTACCATAGTGCTTGCGGTCATCACCACATTCGCCACATTCGGCTCCAAGGGGTCGGGCAGGATATTCGGCAAGACCCTGACCTATACACTCCTGACTACCTTTGCGGCTGCTGCAGTGGGGGCTTTGCTCTATGTCATAATCGCTCCGGGCAATCTGCCTCTGGAGTCTGTGGGCTCCGCTTCTGCCGTACTGGAGAACGCATCCCAGGAGAGTTATCTGGAGCATATCCTGGGCGTGGTTCCAAACAATATAGTACGTCCATTCCTGGAGGGTAACGTGCTTTCACTCCTGGTGTTGGCCTTTGCCGTGGGCATCGGCCTTTCCAAACTGCCGGATTCAGAGAATAAGGCGGTTGTGGTAAAGGGACTGGCAGGTCTGCAGGATCTGCTTTTCCTGCTTATACGTGCCCTCATCTGGACTCTGCCCCTGGGTATCGTGGCTTTCTCGGCCCAACTGTCGGCCCAGATATCGGCCGGCGTGATTGCCGATTCAATAGGAAAGTATGTCCTGGTAGTGCTTGGCGGCAATTTCATACAGTTCTTTGTGGTGCTGCCGCTGTTCCTGCTCTCACGCGGACTGAATCCCATTCATGTGCTGGGACGCATGAGCCCCGCCGTACTCATGGCGCTCTTTACCAAGAGCAGCGCCGCCACGCTTCCCGTGACGATGGAATCGGCCGAGGACCGTCTGGGCGTACGTAAGGAGGTGGCCCGTTTTGTGCTGCCCATATGCACCACCATCAACATGAACGGTTGCGCTGCGTTCATCCTGGTAACGTCGCTGTTTGTAATGCAGAACGGTGGAACTCCCATCACCCTGGGCACGATACTGCTCTGGATACTCATCTCCGTGATATCGGCCATAGGTAATGCCGGTGTTCCCATGGGCTGTTTCTTCCTGACACTGTCACTTATGTCAGGAATAGGTGCTCCCGTGGCTATTCTGGGAATTATTCTCCCCATCTACACTATCATTGACATGGTTGAGACCGCCGAGAACGTATGGTCCGATTCGTGCGTATGCGCCATGACCGACAAGTCTATTGAGAAAGGATGACTCAGGCTGACAAAAAGATAGCATTCCTTTTGCAGTGTGGATGAAAATGAGTTGCTTTGCACAATTAATTAACCGATTAATATATGGGTAATACAAGAAAAGCTTTGGTGAACGACGAATGGATAGTTGTCGTTCTGGGATTTATCGTGCTGGCTCTGTCAGTTTTGTTTCCTAATACAATGAACAGTCTCAAGATTCCCGGAATCCTGGCAAGTCAGAGTGCAAGTGCTCTGGGCAGCCTGCAGGGATGGCTGGGCGCAGTTTACATTTTTGTGTTTGTGCTGGCTCTGCTTTATCTGGCACAGGCCCTGACAGGAAAGCCGTTCAAGGGTATATTCTTTTCATTCCTGGTAATCTGCCTGCTGACAGTGGTTTCATTGGCGCTGGCCACCATACCGTTCTGCAAGAAATACGGTCTTGAGGCAGTGCTGTTTGCAGTTATCCTGGGTCTGATCATAAGCAATTGCTTTAAGGTACCCGATTGGCTCAAACCCGCCATTCAGAGTGAGTTCTATATCAAGATAGGTATTGTATGTCTGGGTGCAACCGTGCTTTATCAGGAGGTGCTCAAGTCTGGCGCTTACGGTCTGGCTCAGGCCCTGATCGTGGTACTGTGCGTGTGGTACTTTGGTTTCTGGATTTCACGCAAGGTGTTCGGGGTCGATGACGAGATGGCCACCATGCTGGCAAGTTCAGTAAGTATCTGCGGTGTATCGGCCGCCATTGCAACCTGCGGTACCATCAAGGGTGACCAGAAGAAACTCTCATACGTAATATCCCTGGTAATGGTTGTGGCCATTCCCATGCTTTATATCATGCCGCTGTTGTGCAACTGGCTGCTTCCGCTGTTCTTCCCCGCCAATGAGCTGGCACAGGCTCAGGTGGCAGGCGCATGGATTGGCGGTACTATTGATACCACCGCTGCCGTTGCCGCATCGGGCGGAATCCTGGGCGATGAGGCAGGGCAGACCGCTGTCATCGTTAAGGCATCACAGAATGTTCTGATAGGCGTTGCTGCATTCTTTATATCTCTTTACTGGTCAATCCGTGGCACCAAGGGTGTTGAGAAGACATCCGGCAAGGTTATCTGGGAGCGTTTCCCCAAGTTTGTGGTAGGTATGGTGATTGCATCTATCGTGTTCAGCATCTTCTTTGCAGGCAAGAGCGCCGACGGCATTGCTTACAAGAGCCTGGCCAAGAACTTCCAGAACATATTCTTCTCAATCGCATTCGTGTGCATCGGCCTTGAGACCAACTTCAAGCAGATTTTTGCAAAGGAGAACAACCAGTCTCTCAAGGCGTTCCTGAGTGCTCAGGGATTCAATATCCTCTTTACGCTTCTTGTGGCTGCCGTACTGTTCGGCGTAATCAAGAACTGATCAGGTCAACCAAGAACTACATCCAGCACCATCATCAGGGCAAACCCAAGGGCAAAGCCGATGGTGCCGATGTTGGAGTGCTCACCCTCGGATGCTTCGGGGATGAGCTCTTCTACTACTACATATAGCATTGCGCCGGCTGCGAAAGTGAGCATGAACGGCATGATGGGGGTAAAGAACGATGCCAGGAATATGACCAGAATTGCACCTATGGGCTCAACGATACCGCTTAGGGCGCCAATCCAGAATGATTTGAGGCGGCTGTTGCCGGCTGCGCGCAGAGGCATGGATATGATTGCGCCCTCGGGAATATTCTGAATTGCAATACCCAGTGCAAGTGCCAGTGCTGCGGAACCTGTCATGTTGACCACGCTGCTCATTGCACCGGCCAGACCTACGCCTACTGCCATTCCTTCAGGGAAATTGTGAATTGTTACGGCCAGTGCCAGCATTGCGGTCCTGGAGAGGCGGCTCTTGGGACCTTCGGCTTTACCGGTAGCGTGCAGGTGAGGGGTTGCGTAGTCAATCAGCAACAGGAATGCAAAACCTGCCAGCAGACCTGTTGTAGAGGGCTTGATGCCGCCCATCTGCATACCCGGAACAATCAGTGACCAGAACGATGCCGCCACCATTACGCCCGATGCAAAACCAAGCAGAATCTTCTGCAGCAAAGCGGGCATCTCTTTCTTCATAAAGAACACAAAGGCCGATCCCAGCGCGGTTCCAAAAAACGGTAACAGCAGTATTATCAGTGTATTTCTCATACCTCCTCTTTATTTTTGGGCGAATTTACTAAAAAATCATTTGCAACTGAATTGCAAAATGTGTTATATTTGTGGGAAATTTCTGACTTTTCCCACAAGTAGTATGCAAGAGAGAGACGGAAAATACATCTTCGGAGTAGTGAAGGTGGGTGATAAGGGACAGATTGTGATCCCTAAGGACGTTCGTAACATGTACGATATCAAGCCGGGAGACTCGCTGATGCTTCTGGGCGACGAGAAGGGTATAGCCATGCTCAAGACTGACATTTTTCAGAATATTATTGACCAGGCCATGGGAGGGCTTACAAAATGAGGAAACATTGGATTGACAATCTGCGCTGGACTACAGTGCTGCTGGTGTTGTTTTATCATGTAATCTATTTCTACAACAACAAGGGCGTGTTTGGTGGTATCGGTGGTTTTGGGGATTTTCCTGAAGTTCAGCAATACCAGGATGTTGTAATGTATATTCTCTATCCCTGGTTCATGCCGCTGCTGTTCCTGTTGGCAGGCGTGAGCGCCCGATATTCATTGCAGCGCCGGACGGGCAGGGAGTGGTTCCGTTCCCGTACGCTTAAACTGCTTGTGCCCAGTACTATAGGTCTGTTTGTATTCCACTGGATGGTGGGCTATTTCAATACGGTTACTGCGGCCGAGATTGTATTCAAGGATATGCCTGCTGTGGCCAAATACATGATTTTTGCCGTTTCCGGTACGGGTCCTTTGTGGTTTGCGCAGGATCTTTGGCTCTTCTCGCTGATATTTCTGCTGGTACGCAAACTTGACGGAAAGGACAAGCTGTGGACGCTTTGCGGAAAGAGCGGAATAGTTGTGATCGTATTGCTTGGCTTGCTGTACTGGGCTGCCGAACAGACATTGATAAAGAACCCGCGTGAGGATTCGGCCGATGGTCTGTTCAACCTCTACAAGCCGCTGTTCTATTTCGTCGTATTCCTGATGGGATACTTTGTATTCTCACATGATGAGGTACAGGAAAAGGTGCGTAAGGCTTGGATTCCGCTGATGATCTGTGCGGTTGTGTCCGGCATCGTCCTTATCGTGACCACTTGGGGGCAGAACAATACCTCACCGCAGTATCTGTGCAGTCCGATGAACTGTCTGTACGGATGGCTCATGTGCCTGGCTTTGATGGGACTGTTTAACGCCCGCTATGACTGCACCAACACATTCTCAGAGTACTTGACCCGCAGCAGTTACGGCTTCTATATAGTTCACTATCTGGTTGTTGCGGCCTTCGGCTATCAGATGAAGGTATATACTGACCTGCCGTCTGTTGCAATGTATCTCATCCTTACCGTGGCGGTATTTGCACTGACCCCCGTAATCTACGAGGTACTGCACAGGATTCCGTTCATACGCTGGTGCGTATTCGGCGAAAAGAAACCCCAAAAGCCTTGACAGACTTTTGGGGTTTGTTTTATTGCTTAGTAAGCGGCTTAATAGTAAATGATCTGGCGCTCCGAAGACCATGTGTGAGGCTCGGACTGCGGATTCTCGGGTACTATTACCTTACGTGCGTCTAACTTTATCCAGTTGCCGTGGGAGTCATACGTGTAAGTGTATGTGGTCTCGTAATTCTCGCTGTATGGGGCAGTGTTTGTAACGTTTTCCTTGGTCACGTCACCCTTCTCGTTGTAGAAGAATGTTATAGTCTCAATGTTATAAGGTGAAGTCTCGCCGTCATTGTAGTATGTGCCAACCTCCCGATCAATCAGCAACTTATCCTTGAAGTTCTTGTTTACTGTGCGGGTACGTACGGTGGTTTTGAAATCAGGATATTTCGGATCCCAACTGAAGAAACCTTCGGTGTATGTGTCAAACTGTCCGTTGGCCTGATAAGTGATGGGACCTATGAACTCATGCTCGCGTATGAGTGAGTAGGGATAGTTGTCCTTGTACTCAATGACGATGTCCTCATAACGCTCGTAAACTTTCTGATCTGCTGTGTCATAAGTCCAGTATCCGCCCGATGTGCTGACTGTCAGAGTGTTGTCCTTGAATTTGTACTCCATGACGGTGGTGCTGTCATCTTCCTGAAGTGTGACTTTTGACAGACCCTTGACCAGACCGTTCTCAAAGATATGGAAGATGTTGCCCGGGCCCATGGGAATGGGGCAGAACTTGTCACCGTTGTTGAACTCAAAGGTCTGAGTACTACTTACTACATTGCCTTCCCAATCACGGTGTTGGCTTACTATCTTTGATACATATCCGTCAGGGTTGTAAGTGTATGTATATGTATCATCTTCTCTTGAGGTGGAGATCAGACGTCCGTTTTGGTCATAATTCTCGGTAAAACCGTTCTCAGTGATAGACTTAACACCCTTGGGAGCCAGATTGTAGGTAGTCCAGAAGTTGCCGTCGCCGGTAACAGTACCGGGATCATTACCCTCAATGGGGTCCTCACATGCTGCAAAGGCAAATGCTGCTGTCACAGCCATGAAAAACAAATGCTTAATTCTCATTATCGTCCAATTTGTAAAAGGTTATTTTTTGCAAATGTAGTCCTTTTTTTGTGTAAGTTTGCATTTAGACAAATTAAACTCAATAACAATATGAATCTGATTAAAAGATTTCTAGGCTACACAGCCGTTGATACACAGTCCGATGAGAACTCCCAGACCGTTCCCAGCACCGCCAAACAGATGAATCTGGCACGCCTTCTCAAGACCGAACTTGAGGGCATGGGACTTGAGGAAGTTTTCATGGATGACATGGGATACGTTTACGCATCACTTCCCGCAAATACCGACAAGAAGATTCCCACAATAGGTTTCATTTCTCACATGGACACCAGCCCCTCCATGAGCGGCAAGGATGTCAAGCCCAGAATTGTAGAAAACTATGACGGTGGCGATATCATACTTAACAAGGAGCAGAATATAGTGCTTTCGCCGAGCCTGTTCCCCGAACTGCTGGCACATAAAGGTGAGGATTTGATCGTGACCGACGGTACGACCCTTTTGGGCGCCGATGATAAGGCTGGAATTGCCGAGATAATCACCGCTGTGGAATATTTGCAGCAGCATCCCGAAATCAAGCATGGCAAGGTGCGCGTGGGATTCAATCCCGATGAGGAGATAGGCATGGGCGCCGCTCACTTTGATGTGAAGCGCTTTGGCTGCGAGTTCGGTTACACTGTCGATGGCGGTGAGGTAGGCGAGATGGAGTACGAAAATTTCAACGCTGCAAAGGCTGTGTTCAAGATTCAGGGATTGGAGGTTCATCCGGGTTATGCCAAAGGCAAGATGATTAATGCATCACTTCTGGCTGCCGAACTCATCCAGATGTTCCCGGCCAATGAGACTCCTGGCACAACCGAGGGGTATCAGGGATTCTATCATCTGGTTGGTCTTTCCGGTGAGGTTGATCATGCATCGGCCGTATTCATAATCCGTGACCACGACCGCGCCAAGTTTGAGGCACGCAAGGAATTTGCCAAGAGTGTTGCCGATAAAATGAACGCAAAATATGGCAAGGGAACTGTTGTAGCTGAGGTTTCAGACCAGTATTACAACATGAAGGAGCAGATTGACAAGGTTCCGTTTGTGGTTGACATTGCGTGCGAAGCCATGAAACTGGCCGGTGTCAATCCCGTCAAGGTTCCCATCCGCGGCGGCACAGACGGTGCCCAACTGTCATTCAAGGGTCTGCCTTGCCCCAATCTCTTTGCCGGCGGCATGAATTTCCACGGACGCTACGAATGGGTGCCTGTACAGAGCATGGAGAAGGCCATGATGACGGTTGTACGCATCATAGAACTGGTTGCTCAGCGTACATGGTGATGGTATGAAAAAGCAGAAGGTAATCCTGATAACCGGAGCCAGCAGCGGAATAGGTTATGATGCTGCACTTATTCTGGCGGGGCAGGGCCATAAAGTGTATGGTGCCGCCCGCCGTGTGGAACTTATGGAAGGACTCCGCGACAAAGGCGTCATACCTGTCAGGATGGATGTGACCGATGAGCAGTCAATGGCCGATGGCGTCAAGGCAATCATCGATGCCGAGGGCCGTATAGACGTGCTCGTAAACAACGCAGGCTACGGCTATATGGGTGCTATTGAGAACGTTACCATAGCCGAGGCCAAGCGCCAACTGGAGGTAAATGTGTTCGGACTGGCACGTCTTACACAGTTGGTGCTGCCGTATATGCGTGCTCAGAAACAGGGCTGTATAATCAATACATCATCGGTTGCCGGCAAGGCCGTAATTCCTTTCGGCGGCTGGTACAACGTTTCCAAATACTCGGTCGAGGCGCTTAGCGATGCATTGAGAATTGAGGCTAAGCCCTTTGGAATCAATGTGGTACTTATAGAGCCGGGCGGAATAAAGACCGACTGGGGTATTATTGCGGCCGATAACCTACAGGCCTCATCCCAGGGTACTGCGTATGAGAAATCGGGATTGAAAATGGCGCGCATTCTCAAGTACGGCTACACATCGAACCTTCTTTCCAACCCCATCAGGGTGGCAAAGGCAATCAGCCGCGCCGCCAATGCCCGTCGTCCCAAGGTGCGTTACCGTCTGGGTGCAGGCTCGGGACTTATGGTTGGTCTGCACACAATCCTGCCGGCACGCTGGTGGGACGGGCTGGTGCGTGCAATTGGGGCCTGACCCCAATTGCTCATTCATCAAAATCAAACTCTTCGGGAAGGTCAAAGGGGGCGTCTGACAGGAAATCCTCCATGTCGCGGCGGTCTTTTTTTGTGGGTCGGCCCAGGCCGGCGGCGCGCTTTACGAATCCGCCTATTCGGTTCATTTCCAGCAGGTCATACTGGTCCTGGGGGGTGATGTTCTGCATCATGTCGGGTACCAGTTTGGCTCCCACACGGTTCTCTATGCACTGCAGAACCTTGAAAGAGTAGGTTACGGGCGGCTTGCGCACCTGTACGGTATCGCCTTCATGCACCATCTTGGAAGGTTTTACCTGAACTCCGTTCACGGTGATGCGGCCCTTCTTGCAGGCCTCCGATGCAATGGTTCGGGTCTTGAAGATGCGCACGGACCAGAGCCACTTGTCAATACGAGCCTCAGCCATAACCTGTTACTTATTATTGAATTTGCACATGGTATCGTCAATACCGGCCAGGCAGAAGTTCTTTACGGCCTCTACGGCTACCGGTATGCGCTCATCCAGAATCTTGCGCTCCTCATCGTTGAACGGATCCAGCACGAACTTTATCTGCGCACCCATGGGAAAATCATTGCCTATGCCAAATCTCAGGCGGCTGAACTGCTCGGAGCAGAGCACCTGAATGATATTTCCTATACCGTTGTGCCCGCCGCCGCTGCCCTTGCTCTTAAGGCGGATCTTGCCCAGAGGCAGTGCCAGGTCATCGGCCACAATCAGAAGGTTCTGCGGGTCAATCTTTTCCTGGTTCAACCAGTAGCGGACGGCGTTTCCGCTCAGGTTCATGAAGGTAGTAGGCTTTAAGAGCACAAGCTCGCGGTTCTTGATGCGCATATGTGCCACAAAACCGTAACGCTTGTCCTCAAAAACAGCATTGGACGCCTTTGCGAGGGCGTCCAATACCATAAATCCTATGTTGTGGCGGGTATCTTGGTATTCGTCGCCCGGATTACCCAGCCCCACAATCAGATATTTCATACTTTATTACTCAGCAGCGGGAGCCTCAGCAGCAGCGGCGGGAGCCTCAGCAGCAGCCTCCTCGGTAGCCTCAGCGGCAGCAGCAGAACGAGTTGACATAACTGTGCAGATCACAGCGTCCTTGGGGCTTACGAACTCAATGCCGTCAACCTTGAGGTCACCAACCTTGAATGACTTACCGATGGTAAGAGGTGTAACGTCAATCTCAACCTTCTCAGGAATTGCAGTGTAGAGGGCCTTGGCCTTAACGCGGCGCAGGATCTGCTCCAGCTTACCACCAGCCTTAACACCGGCTGCCAGACCGTTCAGCTTAACGGGAACTGCCATAACGATAGGCTTCTGAGGATCAACCTGATAGAAGTCAATGTGCAGGATGTTGTCCTTTACGGGGTGGAACTGGATCTCACGCATTACTGCCAGAACGGTGTTGCCGTCGATGGTCAGGTTAACTGAGAAAATATCGGGTGAATATACTAGCTTGCGAACCTCCTCAAAAGTTACGCTGAAAGCCTTTGCTACGGGAAGACCCTTAGCGTCGCGCTCTACACCGTAGAGGTTGCAAGGAATAAGATTCTGCTTACGAAGGTTCTTGGCACCTTTCTTACCGAACTCGTTGCGGGCTGTGCCCTTTACGTCAATTGATTTCATTTTAAAACGTGTTACTCTAAATTGTTATTACTCAATTCACCATCACACAAAACACTACCTTTTACGGCATGCTTTACGTAAAAGCGGCGCAAAGGTAGTGCAATTATTTTATAAAAACAAATGTTCAGAACTCAATCTTGAAGTCCGATGCACCATCGCCGGTGTTATCGGCCGATGCCTCTGCGGCGGGCTCATCGGCCCCTGAAGCCTTTTCGGCCTCATGTATGAACTTGATTGTCTTGGTCAGACCGTCTATGAAGTTGCTGAAATCCTCACGGTACAGGAAAATCTTATGCTTTTCAAAACTTACCTGCTGGTCATCACCCTCACCGCTGACTATTTTCTTGCTCTCTGTGATGGACAGATACATCTCCTCCTTGCGGGTTTTGCGCACGTCCATGTAGTAGATGCGCTTGCCTGCCTTGATGGCATGAGAGAATATCACATCTTTCTCAATATCATCGGCCGTCTTCTTCCTGAAATCCTCCATAAAATCTAAATTTCCACAAATATGGTGAAATGATTCTATCTAACCAAGAAATAGCGCACGTAATTGGGGCTTGTGAGCAAAAATTTTGTACTTTTGCAGGCCGCTTAACGGTTCAGACACAAATGATAAACAGAGTTCTCATCAGACTGAAAGTAGTTCAGGTAATCTACGCGTACTACCAGAACGGCGGGCAGAAGACTGCCGATGCCGACCGTGAGCTCGCTCAGAGCATTGACAGCGCGTATTCTCTTTACAAAACCCTCTTGTTTATTCCAGTTGCTTGGGCACGCCAGATAAGGAAATCGGTAGCCAGACTCAAACGCATGAACGAGCACGTTTCACGCCGCGAGCAGTTGCTGGCTGATAACCGCCTCCTTGCGCAGATGGAGGGCAACGCCCAGTTGGACGCATATGTACAGAGCAACGATTTTGAATGGCTCTACGAGTCCGATTGGATGAAGAATACCTGCGCCGCCATTCTGGAATCAGAGGCAATGGATGATTATCTCCAGGCCGACAAGTTTGATTTTGAGGCCGATAAGGAACTGGTCCGCAGACTTTACAAGGAGTTTATAGAGAACGGCGATGAGCTTGACACCCTGCTTGAAGAGCAGAATATATACTGGAACGGTGACAAGGAACTCATTGATTCGTTCGTGCTCAAGACCATCAAGGCTTTTGAGGACGGAAAGGTAGGTGAGCAGCCCCTTAAGACAGAGTTCAAGGACGATGAGGACCGTCAGTTTGCGATTGACCTGCTGCACCACGGCCTTGAGATGGCTCAGGAGCGTGAAGAGGTTGTGGCTGCCAACTGCCGCCGCTGGGATCCCAGC
>JAZMZT010000167.1:0-20836 GCA_045586125.1 Bacteroidaceae bacterium
CATAACGAGCGTTTCTTTCTTCTGTTTCAAAAACTTCACCAGGACTATTATATACGAGATTGTTAATAGTTTGATATTCACATGTCTCTGGAAATGGCATAAAGACGGCTATTTCCGACATTGACCTATCACTCCATTTTACTTTCTCTTGCATCCGCACACGACGTGAGGGATAAGGTTTTATTTTCCTCACTTGGGGTGCTTGATATATAGTAATGACTTTCTTTTGATGACCAGAAGCAACTATTACTTGTGTTTCCC
Organism: Bacteroidaceae bacterium; assembly: GCA_045586125.1. GTDB lineage: Bacteria > Bacteroidota > Bacteroidia > Bacteroidales > Bacteroidaceae > Colenecus. The sequence goes on from JAZMZT010000167.1 coordinate 262, forward strand.
GTATTTTGCTAGAATTATTTTCACTCGTACTAACAATGAGTGAATTTCCATTTTTTTGGATACTGCACCAATCAGCACCATTCCTGACAAATGAAATCCACTCTAAAGGACCTGATATGCTCACGCTATCATCCCCCCCTTCAAAATGAAAAATGGGGGAATCATCTATAATGTTGCCCACCTGTAAGGTAATACCGCCATCATCACATGAATTAAGAACCTTGACTTGACATGTAATCTTTATATCTTCTATTTTAGCAACTATTGTTGTGGCACCATAACCAACAGCAGTTACAAGGCCACTGTTTGAAACAGTAGCAATTGTATTATCCTCAGACGACCAAATTATATTTCGTTCTGTTGCATCTTCCGGATTTATTGTCGCAGTCAACTGAAATTGTTCATCAACCAGCAAATTCACTTTATCTACATTCAATATTATACTATCAGTTGGAACATATTCCTTTTCTTTTTTACAAGACAGCATACTTATCAAAAAGAATGTGGCCAGAACATATAATATCTTTCTCATTTTCAGTTATTTAAATTAGTTTTCAATAAAGATATTCAGTTGGAAGGTGGCTAGATAATGTAACATTTTTTTACGGCTAATATTCAATTATTAGAAAAAAGAACCGAGACAGCAACTAACTGTCTCGGCTCTAAATGATTTTGCTCAGCGAACGGGGATGCTGTCCACGCGAGCCTGATGACGACCGCCCTCGAAGGGGGTGTTCAGGTACTCGTCCATGATCTTGCGGGCCATGTCGGTGTCGATGAAACGGCCGGGCATTACCAGGACGTTGGCATCGTTGTGCTGACGGATAAGGTGGGCAATCTCGGGGATCCAGCACAGGCCGGCGCGGATGCCCTGATGCTTGTTGAGGGTCATTGAGATACCCTCTCCGCTGCCGCACATGGCTATACCCTTCTCTACCTCTCCGTTCTCTATGCCACGGGCCAGAGCGTGGCCGTAGTCGGCGTAGTTGCAACTATCGGGAGTATAGGTGCCGTAGTCCTTGAACTCCAGCCCCTTCTCCTTCAAGTATTCTATCACAAACTGCTTTAGCGGGAAAGCAGCGTGGTCACTTGCTATTCCTATCATTACTTGAGCAATGACTTAACCTGATTGTAAACGTTCTCGGCGGTGAAGCCCAGCTTCTCATCGAGCACCTTGTAAGGAGCTGAGAAACCGAATGAATTGAGGCCCCAAACCTTACCGCTGGCACCTACCAGACCCTCGAGGGTTACAGGCAGACCTGCAGTGAGACCGAACTTACGCTTGTTACCGGGCAGGATGCTGCGCTGGTAAGCCTTTGACTGGCTGCGGAACAGACCCTCGGAAGGAACACTTACTATGCGGCACTTGATACCGTCCTTGCGCAGGAGCTCGGCACCGGCAACCAGGGTTGATACCTCTGAACCGGAAGCCAGAAGGATTACGTCAAAGTCAGCATCTGAACCTGCTACTACATAAGCACCCTTGGCAGCCTGGCTGTAGTCATTACCTGCGGGCAGAGTCTTGATGTTCTGACGGCTCAGGATAAGACCTGTGGGTGATGTGGTATTCTCCATAGCAAGCTTCCAAGCCTGTGTAGTCTCGTCGCTGTCGGCGGGACGCAGAACCAGCATTGAGTTCTTGCCCTTGTGGGTCTTGAGTTTCTCCATGAGACGGATCTGTGCCTCCTGCTCAACGGGCTCATGTGTAGGACCGTCCTCACCAACGCGGAATGCATCGTGTGTCCAGATGAACTTGACGGGCAGTTCCATGAGAGCAGCCATACGTACGGCGGGCTTCATGTAGTCTGAGAATACAAAGAATGTACCGCAAGCGGGGATGACACCACCGTGCAGAGCCATACCTATGCAGCAGCAAGCCATGGTGAGCTCGGCTACGCCAGCCTGGAAGAATGCACCGCTGAAGTCACCCTTAACCATGTTGTGGGTAAACTTGAGGAAACCGTCGGTCTTATCGGAGTTGCTCAGGTCAGCACTTGCGCAGATCATGTTGGGAACCTGCTGAGCCAGCTGACTCAGAACAGCGGCCGATGCAGAACGTGTAGCGTCATCGGGCTTCTGCTGAACCTTGCTCCAGTCAACCTTGGGAGCCTTGCCGCTGAACCACTCCTTGAGGAGGGCAGCCTTCTCAGGATTTGCCTTCTCCCATGCAGCCTTGCGGGCATACTTGGCGTCCATGATCTTACGGAGAGCCTTGGCACGGTCAGCATAGAGCTTCTTGACCTCGGGGAAAATCTGGAAAGGATTCTCGGGATCACCGCCCAGAGCCTTGATGGTGTTAACGTAAGCGTCACCGCCCAGAGGAGCACCGTGGGTCTTGCAGTTACGCTCGTAGCTGCTGCCGTCGGCCTGGAGGGCACCCTTACCCATGATGCACTTACCGATGATAAGAGTAGGCTTGCCGTTGGCGTTCTGAGCCATGGTCAAAGCACCGCGGATCTGGTCTACATCGTTACCGTTTATCTCATATACGTTCCAACCCCATGCGCGATACTTGGCGGCAGTATCCTCAGACGTTACAACCTTGCACTCGGTTGAGAGCTGGATATCGTTTGAATCGTAGAACATGATGAGGTTGTCAAGACCCAGAGTACCGGCAATACGGCCTGCGCCCTGTGAAATCTCCTCCTGGATACCACCGTCAGAGATGTAAGCGTAGATCTTGTGGTTCATAACCTCCTCACCCAGTACGGCTGCCAGATGCTTCTCAGCAATAGCGGCACCTACTGCAAATACGTGGCCCTGACCAAGGGGACCTGAGGTGTTCTCGATACCGCGTGCAACCTCAAGTTCGGGGTGACCGGTTACGGGTGAACCCCACTGACGCAGAGTTGCAAGCTCCTCCATTGAGAACTTGCCGGTGAGTGCCAGCTGTGAGTAAAGCATGGGAGCCATGTGGCCGGGATCCAGGAAGAAACGGTCACGACCCTCGAACTTCATGTTGCGGGGATCATACTCCAGGAACTCGCTGAAAAGCACGTTAATGAAATCAGCGCCACCCATAGCACCACCGGGGTGACCGGACTTGGCCTTCTCGACCATTGATGCAGCCAGAATACGGATATTGTCGGCTGCCTTGTTCATCAATTCTTTACTGTTCATTGTTATATTGTTTAGTTTGAATTTGCGTTCCGATTTTGCGCAGTAGCTTGCAAATTTAGGCCTTTTTCCTTACTTTTGCAACAATATAAATCATACTGACCTAAACAAATGAAGAAATCAATTCTTATCAGCCTGGCATTGCTCCTTCCGCTGACCCTGTGTGCAGAAATCACCAAGAAAGAAGACATCAACAAAGACAACCTCTACAAGTTCAGAGGAAGTATGTTGCAGTACGTTGATCCGGGAGTTACATACTCAAAGGCCCCTAAAGGATTCAAGCCTTTCTACCTGAGCCATTACGGCCGTCACGGTTCACGTTACCTGCTCAACACCCCGCAGTACAACGACCCCTATTCAATACTTAAGGCGGCCGATGACAAAGGCGTTCTGACCGAATTCGGAAAGGATGTGCTGAGACGTCTTGAGATCATGGCCAAGGATGCCGACGGACACCTGGGAGACCTGACATCGACAGGACAGGCCCAGCACCGCGGAATTGCCCGCCGTATGGTACGCAACTATCCGGAGATATTCAACAAGAAGACAACCATTGTGGCCCGTTCAACCACTTCACACCGTGTAATGGCCAGTATGACTGCCGCCATGATGGAATTCTCAAGCATACTGCCCCAGATGAAGATTGACTATAACTGCAGCGATTTTGACAGAGGTTACATGAACTCTGAGGACCGTGCCATCAACAGCGCCAAGAACAGCCGCGAGAGAAATGCTGCAGTGAATGCCTTCAACGCAAAGCACAATAATCCGGAGCGTCTCATGTGCGCCCTCTTCACTGACACCACATTCATCACCCGCTATCCCAGAACATCTTCAAGTTCACGCGCCGGCATGGCAGGCGGAGGTCAGGAGACCACAACCACCAGCGTTTCGACATCGGACCGTTCAGACGATCTCTACACCAAGATCTATGACATTGCCGCAAACATGGGCAGCCACGACTATCTGGGATTTGACCTGGATGACGTATTCACATTCGATGAGTGGTATGACTGCTGGCTCCAGAACAATCTGTACTGGTATTCGGTATCAGGTTACAACGACCTGACCCAGAATCTGGTTCCTTACGGCCACGCAACCCTGCTTCAGGATTTCCTGGACAAGGCCGATGCCGCTCTTGCAAGCGGAACACCTGCCGCCAACCTGCGTTACGGACATGACACAGCCCTCTACCCCCTGCTCTGCCTCATGGAGGTAAATGACTGCGCATACGCTCCCAAGGATATTGAGGACCTGGCCAACAAATGGGTCAACTACGATATAGTACACATGGGCAGCAACCTGCAACTCATATTCTTCAAGAACAAGAAGGGCACCGTCCTGGTAAGAGCCCTGCTTGACGAGAAAGAGGCAAAACTTCCGGTTGAGTGTTATAAGGATGCCAAGGGTAACGAATATCCCTATTTCTACGAGTGGAACAAACTTGAGAAGTACTACCGCGACATCCTTGCCAAGTGGACAAGAATCAAGGCCGAGCTCTGATGCAAAGATTAGCCATAGGAATAGATATAGGCGGTCAGTCCTCCAAGTGCGGAGTCGTGACCGAAGATGGGACCATACTCTGCCAGAGTGTGGTCACGTCATTGATTGACAGTTTTGACGAGTATCTGGAACTGCTGGCAGGTGCCGTAAAGGAACTTGTACGCAAGACTGCCGACCGCGGCAATGTCATAGGAATAGGCATCGGCGCCCCCAATGCCAACCGCCTGGACGGTACGATACGCTACGCTCCCAACCTGCGTTGGGCACGCGGCGCTGACGGCAAGCCCGGAGTGATATATCTGGCCGACCGTTTGAAAGAGGCTACGGGCCTCCATGTACGAATCACCAACGATGCCAATGCAGCCGCCCGCGGCGAACGCACCTACGGCATAGCAAAGGGCATTGATGATTTCATAATGCTCACCTTAGGTACAGGTGTGGGTAGCGGAATCATATCACACGGACGTCTCATATACGGCCATGACGGTTTTGCCGGCGAACTGGGTCACGTATGCGTGGAACAGAACGGACGCCAGTGCAACTGCGGACTGAAAGGCTGCCTGGAGACCTACGCAAGCGCCATGGGTGTGGCACGTACCGCACGCGAGTTGCTGCAGAAGGACTCAAGGGAGAGCCTGCTGCGCAAACTTGATCCCGACAAGATATCCTCAAAAGATATCTATGACGCCGCCGTTCAGGGTGACGCCATGGCAAAGGAGATATTCGCTTACACAGGCCGTATCCTGGGCCGCGCCATGGGTGATTTCGTCAAGTTCAGTTCACCCAAGGCCATAGTGCTTTTTGGAGGTCTGACCAAGTCACGCGAGTTCTTTCATGACGAGATGGTACAGGCCATGAACGACAACCTGATGCAGGTCTGGAAGGGTCAGGTCCAGATAATGTACTCCTCATTGAAGGAGTCCGATGCCGCCATCCTGGGAGCAAGTTCAATGGTTTGGTCGCCTGACGAGGTATGAAGATAGCCTTTGACGCAAAACGCCTGTTCAACAACTTCACCGGCCTGGGCAACCACAGCCGCACGACAGTTGATATCCTCACGGAATTCTACCCCGCGAACGGGTATCTTCTTTATACCCCCAAGATAAAGCACAACAGCGTAACCGATCCTTATACTGAGCGCACCGGCTGCCGCACCATTATGCCCCACGGCCTGCTCAGAGGCAGCGTCTGGAGGACATTCGGGTTGGCATCGGCCGTAAAGAAAGAGGGTGCGGACATATTCCACGGACTCTCCAACGAACTGCCCGCCGGGCTCAAGATACCGTCAGTGGTGACCATTCATGACGTGGCCTTCAAGACTTTCCCTGAAATGTATCACCTGCCCGACCGCATCATCTACGACCGCAAATGGCGTCACGCATGCAAGAGGGCCGACCGCATCATAGCCATCAGCGAATCAACCAAACAGGATATTATACGTTTCTACGGTGTTGACCCCGACAGGATTGACGTGGTTTATCAGCCCGTAAACACCATTTACTATACGGCCGATGAGGGAGTCTGCCCTACCGGCCTGGCGCAATACGTTGCCAACCCCTACATGCTCTATGTGGGTTCCATAAACTCCCGCAAGAACCTGCTGGGAATAGTAAAGGCCATTGAACTCCTGCCCAAGGATATTCAGATACCACTGATTGTCATTGGAAACGGCAGGGAGTACAAGCAGAAGGTTCTGGATTACATTGCTGAGCACAAACTTGAGAACCGTATCATCTTCTCGCTTGACAAGGTGGGAACCGAGGGGTTGCGTTACCTCTACTCAAACGCACGCCTGCTGGTCTATCCGTCATTCTATGAGGGTTTCGGACTGCCCGTGGTAGAGGCCTTGCTCTCCAACTGCCCTGTAGTGACCAGCAATGTCTCATCACTGCCCGAGGCTGCAGGTCCAGACTCACTGCTGGTTGACCCGGGCAGCGTTCAGGACATTGCCGACAAAATGAAGATGCTGCTTACGGACGATGCACTGCGGCAGTCAATTGCAGAGAAAGGATATCGGTATGCAACGGACAATTTCAGTCCGAAGGTGCTGGCCGACCGGCTGATGGAGGTCTACAACAAACTGGTATAAAACAAGTGGAGGCGATCTGATGACCGCCTCCACTTATTTTCAAGTCCCTTGATTATTCCTCGGGGAGATCCTGGATCTCAATGGGAGAATCAAATGTGGTAGTTGATGACTCCGGATTGATTGAGCGGTTCTCTATAGCCTCATTCTCCAGAACTGAAGATGAGTTGATAACCTTGGGTTTAGCCACGTATGCTGTGAGGATGCTCAGGACTGCAATGCTTGCAATCAGAGTCCAAGTGGTCTTTTCAAGGATATCGGTAGTCTTGCGAACACCCATAATCTGGTTTGATGATGCAAAACCGGCAGCCAGACCGCCGCCTTTTGAGTTCTGGATTGTGACAATGAAGCAAAGGAACACTGCCAGAATCACAATAATGACGAGTAAAACCTTAAACATTTTCTATTCTTATTTTTGATTTATCAAAACTAATTTCTCCAAATACCGGATTTGGTCCGCAAAGTAAATGCTTTTATTCGGAAAATTCAAATAAAGGGACCGAATAATTTCCAATGCTTTGTCATATCGGCGCTGTTTGAGGTAGATGCGTGCCAGAGTCTCGGTAAAATACGTATCTTCAAGCGGTTCGGCATCTTCGTGGTCCTCATCGGCGACATCTGTTACAGGCGTATCATCGGGCAGCGGAGCGAATGACGGCTTCTTGTAATCCGATGACAGGAACGTGTCCAGCAACTGCTCTGTTTTGGAGCGTATGACCTTGTCCGATGCACTCTCGGCTGCCGTCGGCGTATCCAGATAAGCCGCTACATAATCCATCGGAACGGCACCCAGCTCCTTGGAGACATCGGCGTTCTCTCCCTGACCCTCCAGAAATGTATCCAGGAGGGACATCATGCGTTCATCCCTGGTCTGCCCCATTACCACTTGGCTACCGTTGCGTTGAACACCTGATCAACTATATCATCAATCATCTGCTGAACCAGTTCCTCCTGAACTGCTGAGAGCTGCTGTGACGAATCATACTCACGGCTGGCGCTGAACTGACGCTCAAAATCGTCCTCATGCTTCTTGTTGTTGACGTACTTGACCTTGACAGTCATCTTGAGCTGCACCATTGACGAATAACCGTCGGCCGATATGGACTTGTTGGTCTGATCATATGATGTTATCTCACCTGACAGGTTCAGGTCACCGTCACGTCTTACCTGAGTGAGTTTTGTCTGGTCGTTGTATCTGGCGCTCAGCGATGTGTTGAGCATGGGAGCCATGGGCGCCCACTGATATGCGGCACGGTTGGAGAAGGTCTCTATTGTAAATGTCTTGGTGGTAGTGTAGTCAATAGCCGCCTGATTGAGCTTGTATGAGACCTTGCAGCCCTGAAACAGCAGGGCCGATGCAAACGCCACAAGGATGTATTTCAGTTTTGTGTTTCTCATTCCAGGTTATACTCTTTTATTTTACGATAGAGTGTACGCTCCGAGATGTTCAGATCGGCAGCGGCACCGCGGCGCTTGCCTCCGTGTTTGGCAAGGGCGCGTTTGATCATATCCTTTTCAACCTCATCGAGCGAGAGGGTCTCCTCTACATAAACCTCGGTATCCTGGATGTCATCATCAACGTCGGTGCTCTTGCGGGCCGATACGTTCTGGACAGTGGTACCCTCATCGGGGGTGATGATTGATACGGGCTGCTGAACGGGCTGCTGGTTCTGCGACATGCTGTTTACCTGTGCCTTGAGGTCCGTTATATCACGACGCATATCGAACAGCACCTTGTAGAGTATCTCGCGCTCGTTCTCGAATGAGTTCTCCTGACGCTGGCCTCCTGCAAGCATGGGGAGCATTGAGGTGCGGCGGTCGGGCAGATACTCCTGAAGCATTTCGGCTGTTATGACGCGCTGGGTTGCCATGATGGAAATCTGCTCGGTTATGTTCTTGAGCTGGCGCACGTTGCCGGGCCAGTGGTAGGTCATGAGCATCTGCTTGGCGTCTTCGGACAACTGGATTGCTGGCATGCGGTATTTCTCGGCGCAGTCGGCTGCGAACTTGCGGAACAGCAGCTGGACATCGGCCCCGCGCTCTCGCAATGGCGGTACCTTTATGGGTATTGTGCTAAGACGGTAGAACAGGTCCTCGCGGAAACGGCCCTGCTCAATGGCCTTTAACAGGTCTACGTTGGTGGCGGCAACGATGCGGACATCGGTCTTCTCAACCGTGCTGGAGCCCACGCGTATGAATTCACCTGATTCAAGGACGCGGAGCAGACGGGCCTGCGTGGCAAGCGGCAACTCGGCTACCTCATCCAGGAAAATGGTTCCTCCGTCGGCCTCACCGAAGTATCCCTTGCGGTCACTTATGGCGTTGGTGAATGCTCCTTTTATGTGGCCGAACAGCTCGGAGTCAATTGTGCCCTCGGGTATGGCGCCGCAGTTCACGGCCAGGAACTTCTTGGTTTTGCGCAGGCTGTTCTCGTGTATTATTCTGGGGAAGACATCCTTTCCGGCACCGCTCTCACCTGTTATCAGAACCGTCAGGTCTGTGGGCGCTACCTGTATGGCTACGTCTATGGCGCGGTTCATTTCGGGCGAGTTTCCGATGATGCGGAATCTCTGCTTCATTCTCTGTATCTCTTCTATATTCATAGCTATCTTTAATAGACTGACAAAAATACTTACTTTACCTTTTATACGGAAATTTTGGCAGATTATTTCTGTTTATTTAGGGAAAACTTTATGGGTATAATCTCTGAAACTACGCACCGCCGTACTATCCCCTTTGGGGACACAACGCTCCGAGGCTACTTCGCCCCCTTCCGGACCCTAAACGTCGAACTCCTCCTTATAGTCCCCTTCGGGGCCTAACGTTCGTCAAACATGCGCCGTTCTTAACGGGATCCTCCGGGGGGCTTCGCTTACGCCTCTCCACGATGGTCCCCAAAAGGGACAGTACGGCTACTGCAAAAGGGGAGAGAGGTAAGTTTGGAATGATAAAATGACTATATTTGCGGGAGTATGGAATTTGGGGGTTATAGGGAGTTGGTTCGGGCGGCAAGACCGCTGTTTGAGGCTGAGGACTGGAGCAGGCTTAAGGGTTTGCTTCGGGAGGGTATTGCCAAGGGGGCTTACTCTCAGGATTCCCACGGAATTGACACTCTGGACAGGTGCATCAGGACCGGTACCGTGATTGTGGAGAAGACGGGGCTTAAGAAGGCTTCGCTTCTGACGGCTCTGTTTGATCCTATGGTTCAGAAGGGGCTGATTGCTCCCGAGGATTTCAGGAAGCAGTTCGGCGAGGATGCGGCGGGGCTTATTCAGGGTATGTGCCGCGTAAAGGAACTGTACTCCAAGCATGATTCCATTGCTGATGAGAATTTCCGCAAGTTGCTGGTATCTTTTGCCGAGGATGTTCGCGTAATCATTTGCCTTATTGCCGACCGGTATGTTCTTATGAAGATGCTGGCCGGAAATGATGACAATGATTACCGTCTGCATGTGACTGAGGAGTGCCGTCTGCTCTATATCCCCATGGCCCACCGTCTGGGTCTTTACGCCATCAAGAGCGAGATGGAGGATATGGTGGTCAAGTATGAGCACCGTGATGTCTATGATGATATTGCACGGCAGCTCAATGAGACCAAGCGGGCCCGTGAGGCTTACATCCAGTCGTTCATCGGCCCTGTAAAGGCCAAGTTGGAGGAGGCGGGACTCAAGTTCACCATCAAGGGTCGCACCAAGTCCATTTCAAGTATCTGGAACAAGATGAAGGCCCAGAACACTACTCTGGACCATATTTATGACCTCTTTGCAATCCGCATCATACTGGATTCTCCGGCCGATAAGGAGAAGGCTCAGTGCTGGCAGGTTTACAGTATTGTGACCGATATGTACCAGCCCAACCCCAAGCGTTTGAGGGATTGGCTGAGCGTTCCCAAGAGCAACGGATACGAGTCCCTGCATATCACCGTTAACGGGCCTGAGAACCGATGGGTGGAGATTCAGATACGTACCCGACGCATGGATGACATTGCGGAGCGCGGTCTGGCTGCCCACTGGTCTTACAAGGGCATCAAGAGTGAGGGTGCGGCCGACAGCATCATGGCCGGAATCCGCGAGATACTGGAGCATAACACCAATCCTGATGAGTTGCGCAAGGACTTTGCGCTGGATATGTATCAGGAGGAGATATTTGTATTCACTCCTAACGGTGAGGTCCGCCAGTTGCCAAAGGGTGCAACGGTGCTGGATTTTGCTTTCTCCATTCACAGCAAGCTGGGACTCACCTGCGTGGGTGCACGTGTGGGCGGTCGCAACGTGCGCATCAGCCATAAGTTGCAGAGCGGCGATACGGTCGAGGTGCTGACCTCATCGACCCAAACGCCCAAGCAGGACTGGCTGAACATTGCCGTGACATCACGTGCCCGTATGCGCATACGCCAGGGCATAAACGAGATTCGCAACCGCGAGGCTCAGGCCGGTAAGGAGTTGCTGCAGCGGCGGTTCAAGAACCGTAAGATTGACATATCCGAGAGTGATATGTCCAGACTTATTGTCCGCATGGGATTCAAGGGACAGACCCCGTTCTTCCATGCACTTATGGAGGATGAGATTTCAGTCGATGACGTTCTCAAGGTCTATGAGGAGATGCATGCCCAGGGTGAACAGGAGGTTCACAGCGCCCAGGACTTTGACATTGAAAAGACCTTTGTTGAGACTGAGAAGAAGGCAGCCCAGGACAGTGATGTGCTGGTTATAGGCGACAACCTGACCGGTATAGATTTCAAGATGGCCGGCTGCTGCCATCCCATTTACGGTGATGACGTGACGGGATTTGTGAGCATAAACGGCGGCATACGTATACACCGTAGCAGTTGTCCCAACCTGATGCGTATGCGGGAGCGTTACCCCTACCGCATTGTCCGCGCCCGCTGGTCAGGCAAGAGCGGCAGCCAGTACAGCATCACTCTGAACGTGGTGGGTCAGGATGACATAGGAATTGTATCAAACATTTCATCAATAATAAACAAGGAGCCCGATACGCTGTTGCGTTCCATCAGCATTGATTCCAACGGCGGACTGTTCCAGGGACATCTGACCGTGCTGGTAAGCGACCTCTCATCGCTGGACCGTCTGGTCAAGAAACTCAAGCAGATCAAGGGCGTCCGTGAAGTAGAACGAATTAACTGAATATGAGAAAGTTTATATTGCTTGCCGCTGCTCTGGTGGCATTGGGAGTTCGGGCGCAGGATGAGCGCAGGTTGCTTACTATGGAGGAGGCCGTCCTGGGCACCGGCATCGGCGTATTCAACCCCGGCTACACTTGGGATGAAGGCGGTTCAGTCTACCGTTATTATGGCAAGGAGCGGAATGTCCTGCATACCGATGCACGCAGCGGCCGCGACATGGGAGAACCCACCGCAAAGCTTAAGAAAAAGGATTATTTCAGAGCCTTCAGCCGTGGCGGTGAGGTATGGTATATGGATGCCGACAGCGTAGAGCATCAGGTAACCAGCTTCAACCAGAAGGGCATAGTATGCGGAGAGAGCGTAAGCCGCAACGAGTTCGGCATTAACGGAGGCATATTCGTATCGCCGGACCGCCGCAAGATTGCCTTCTACAAGAAGGATGAGAGCCGCGTGACACTCTTCCCGCTGCTGGACATCACCACCCGCACCGGTTCCTTGAAGGAGATTCGCTATCCCATGAACGGCATGGTATCAGAGATAATCACCTTAGGTGTATACGATATAGACAAAGGCACTACCGTATGGATGGATGTGACCGATTTTGACCAGGAGCGTTATCTGACCAACATCACATGGAGCCCGGCAAGCGACCGCATCTTCATTCAGGTGCTGGACCGCGCCCAGAAGAACATGCACCTTAACATGTACGATGCCGACGACGGCAAATTCCTGAGCACGCTCTTTACCGATCACGACGACCGATACGTGGAGCCACAGTACCCGCTCACATTCCTGCCCGATGACCCCGAGCACTTCATCTACCAGACAAACGTGCGTGACGGCTACTGGAACCTCTACCTTGGCAGTGTCAAAGGCGGTGAGCCCAAGCGCATAGTCAAGACCGATGCCGACCTGGAACTGGTGGACATCAAGGGCAAGTACGTATACTACTACTCATTTGAGGTATCACCGGCCGAGCAGCATCTGTTCCGCGCCGACATCAAGACCGGCAAGGCCCAGCGTCTTACCAGGGAATCCGGATGGCACAACTGCCAGATCAGCCCTGACGGTAAGTATTTCCTGGACTCATGGTCTGAACTGAACACCCCGCGCGTGGTCAATCTTATCCAGACTGACGGCAAGAAAACCAAGGAACTGTTCCGTGCCGATGACCCCACGGCCGCCCTCAACTTCTGCCCCATTGAACTGGGCTCAATCAAGAGCGCCGACGGCAAGTATGACAACCACTACCGCCTGATCAAGCCCATAGACTTTGATCCGGCTAAAAAATACCCCGTCATCCTCTATGTATACGGAGGCCCCCACTCGCAGATGGTATCCAACACATTCCAGGCACAGTTGCGCCGTTGGGAAATGTATATGGCCCAACACGGATATGTGGTATTCGTAATGGATAACCGCGGCACCCAGCATCACGGGGCCGATTATGAGAAGGCCATCCACAAGTATTGCGGACAGGCCGAGATGGCTGACCAGATGGAGGGTATGAAATGGCTCATGGCAAATGATTGGGTGGACAAGGACCGTATAGGCGTTCACGGCTGGAGTTACGGCGGATTCATGACCATATCTCTGATGGTCAACTATCCCGAGGTGTTCAAGGTAGGTGTTGCCGGAGGTCCCGTCATTGACTGGAAATGGTATGAGGTCATGTACGGCGAGCGTTACATGGAGACTCAGGCCACCAATCCTGAGGGATTTGAAAAGACCAGTCTGATTCCCCGCGCAAAAGACCTCAAGGGCAAACTGCTTATCTGCCAGGGTGCCATTGACAACACCGTAGTCTGGGAGCACAGCCTGAGTTTTGTTGAGGCTTGCATCAAGGCCGGTGTCCAGTTGGACTACTTCCCCTATCCCACCCATGAGCATAATGTGATGGGAACCGACCGTGTACACCTGATGCAGAAGGTTACCGACTATTTTGAAGATTACCTAAAATAAAACCGATTGTTATGAGAATCATTAGTTCATCACTGCTGTTTGCAGCCGTATTGCTGGTTTCCTGCGGAGGAGCCAAGCAGGTGGGTGTCATAACCAAGCCCACAAGCGCCACAACAAACCTGGAAGGTCACGAGTATCCCAAGATCAATCCTGACCTGAGCGCAACATTCCGTAATGATTTCCCCGAAGCCAAAACCGTTACCGTCAATGTAGGCGGCAAGAACTATCCCCTTGTAAAGGGTGATGACGGCATGTGGGAGGTTACCACCGATCCTCTGGTTGTGGGATTCCACTACTATACAATGAATGTTGACGGCAAGCGCGTATCGGACCCCAACAGTAAGGAGTTCTTCGGTTCCAACTATTGGCAGAGCGGTATTGACGTTCCCGAGGCCGGTGTGGACTATTACCTGGAGAAGAAGGTTCCGCACGGCGAGATAGAGATAGTTAAGTATCAGTCCAAACTGACCGGCGCCGAGCGTACCACCTGGGTATATCTGCCGCCTCAGTACAAGAAAGAGCCTAACCGCCGTTTCCCCGTGCTTTACCTGTTCCACGGAGCCGGCGAGGATGAGACCGGATGGGGCACCCAGGGTAAACTGGGCAACATCATGGACAACCTGATTGCCGCAAAAGAAGCCGAGCCCATGATCATAGTAATGGAGCATGCCGTTGCCAATGACCCCAACGCGAGAGGCCGTCAGAACATGTTTGACTTTACCTTCTTTGAAAAAGTTATGGTCGAGGAGATTGTCCCCTATTTCGATGCCAACTACCGCACACTGACCGACCGTGACAACCGCGCCATCTGCGGTCTCTCACTGGGCGGATTCCAGTCATATACCATCGGTCTGGATCATCCGGAGATGTTTGGCTGGATAGGCGGATTCAGCGGATCAGGCCGCGGTCCCAACGACCGTCGCGATGCCGACATGTATCCCAAGTCCATCAATGACCAGTATCACGTGCTCTACATATCAATAGGTACCGATGAGCCCGCCGGCATGTACCAGGGCATCCACGACCTGCATGTAGCACTTGAGGGCTTAGGCATCAACCACATCTATTACGAGTCACCGGGCACAGGCCACGAATGGCTCACCTGGCGCCGCTCCCTGCATCAGTTTGCTCCGATGCTGTTCAAGAAGTAATTCCAGATAAAACTGAACAAAAAACGGAGCCGCATCCAGAACGATACGGCTCCGTTTTTTCATATTATTTCTCATTAAAGATAAAATCAAGCCCCTGCCTTCGATAATAGTCAAAACGCGTGTCACTTGAAATCAGTGGCATTTTCAATGTCATTGCGTGGGAAATAATCACATGGTCACTTGGGTCACGATGGTTCTGGGAGTTGTTTATGCGCAAACGGGAGTAAGTAAACATCACCTCTTTCTGAACCGGAAGGATTTCTATATAAAAGGTATCCTCTATTGAGTGTACCATTTCCTCGGCCGATTTCCATTTCTTGTTACCCCAACCTTTGTTATTGTATATCACAATAAGTTCACGGATGCTCTCGGCACTGATATAAACTAATGCGTGGGGTTCGCTTAGAATAGTCAAGACATCAGGATGGAGTCCCTCACGGTCAGTGCTCAGGTATACAAAGATGTTTGTGTCAATCAGGTATCTCATAGCAAGCATCTTTTATAGCAACAACATCGGGTCTTTGACCCAAAACTCTCCCTGATGCTCCGCAAAGGCTTTCATAGTCTTATTCTGTGGAACAATAGTTGCATTAATGGCTCTCCTCTCCTCAGGAGTGTATTTCTTCATCTTCTTCCTGGGAGTTTTTCTTTTTTTCTCTGTTTCCATGATGATAATAGTTTTATTGTTTCGGTTGTAAAGATACTGTTTCAAGAGAAAAAAAACAAAACGGCTGGTTGAAAATACTATATATATTTGTATATTTGCCTAGGTATCAGCGCGCAATCTGCACACTGGTGCTGACATATTAGAAAGCGTATAGCTTTATTCCTACTCGAAGAATCTGGAAAATTCTATATATAGCAGGGAATAATGATAGACGCTCACTTTGGTTGTATTTTGAGCAATGCTCACTCTATAGCCTTCTGTGTGAGCATACATTAATTCAAGTTCTGCTATAAGGCATTCCAGAGCCCTTCGAGAGAAATGAGTTATGTGGGCTCACACTTTCGTTATTATTTACCCCGCATGGGCACCGCGGCATTTCTAAATTGACCTTGCTTATGAGAAAAAGAACAATTGCTGCACTGATTACGCTCATTGCATTTTCCAGTGGTATCCAAGCTTACGATTTGGAGTTTCAAGGACTGTTTTATGACATTGATTTTAACAGTAAAACAATGACCGTAGTGCACCCCTATTACAATGGAAATTTCCAACGCCCTTATTGTTCAGGACGGATAACCATTCCAAGTTCAATCAAGTTTGGTGATAATGACTATAAGGTCACGGCCATAGGAGAGAGCGCCTTTGAAAACTGTAGTGACATAACCGCCATTACCATACCAAACAGCATAACAAAGATTGGAAGAGGTGCTTTTTGTAATTGTACATCGCTTTCCCGTTTAAACATTCCTGAAAGTATATCAGAAATAGATAATTCCGCTTTCTCTTATTGTGAAAACATAGACACTCTGATTTGGGATAATGACAATGTATTATTTTCGATTCGGTTGTTTGAATGGCTACCCAACCTCAAACACGTAACTATTGGTAAGATAAGGACAGATTATGCCCCATTTGAAGAATGTGATAGTTTGACATCTGCAGCAATTCTGGATGGTACTACCACCATTCCAGAAGGATTGTTTTTAGAATGTTCAATTTTAAAGTCCATAACAATACCTGAGAGCGTAACATCAATTGGAGCATGGGCGTTCTCAGGTTGTTATGGTCTAGAGTCTGTCATAATCCCTAATGGTGTAACTCATATCGGAACTGCGGCCTTTCAGGGATGTTGGAATCTGCCTTCCATCAATATCCCCAATGGGGTTAAGACCATTGAAAGTACGGCTTTTGGTTATTGTAGCGGCTTGACTGAAATTTCAATTCCTAAGAGTGTAACAATTGTAGATGGAGCATTTATAGGGTGCAGTAATCTTAAAAAAATCACAGTTGATTCTAAAAACGAATCATACGACAGTCGAGATAATTGCAATGCAATAATTAAATCTGATTCCGGTACTCTTATTCAAGGCTGCTCAAACACTGTTATTCCAAATAGCGTAACCGCTATTGGAAGCGAAGCTTTCTATGATTGTACAAGCCTCACTTCTATGGCAATTCCCAATAGCGTAACCACAATTGGAGGCTGGGCTTTCTATAATTGTTCAAGCCTCACCTCTGTGACTATTCCCAATAGCGTAACCACAATTGGGAACAGTGTCTTTTGGGGTTGTTCAAACCTCACCTCTATAGAAATACCCAAGAGTGTAACAACCATAGGATTAAGCGTTTTAGGCGAATGTCCAAATATCATTTCCATCCAAGTTGATCCTGCAAATACGGTCTATGACAGCCGCAACTATTGTAATGCAATAATTGAGACTGCCACCAACACTCTTATTCTAGGTTGTAAAAACACCATAATACCGGAAAGCGTTACGGATATCCGGGATTATGCGCTTCCTGAAGATTGGGAAACAGATAAGCCAGATGGACCTTTGTACGCAGGAAATGTACTGTTTAGCTATGTAGGTGAAATGCCTGAAAACACAACAATTGTTGTAAAAGACGGAACAAAGAGAATAGCAAGCTCCGCTTTTGCCGGTTGCACAGGTCTTACATCTATCGTTATACCCGAAAGTGTTACAAGCATTGGATTCGAAGCATTTTCCGGCTGTAGCCTCAAATCCATTATTATTCCAAGTGGAATAGAAGCTATTGAAGTGTCCACTTTCAGGGATTGCTCCGCGCTTACTTCAATTACTATTCCTGGTAGTGTAAAAGAAATTGGAAGATCTGCATTTGAAAACTGCACCAGACTGACCTCGGTTTTCATCCAGGATGGTGTGACAAGCATTGCACAAGGAGCATTTGACGGATGCAAAAGCATTTCTACTGTCTCAATCCCCAAAAGTATAACTAATATTGACCAACGAGCGTTTGATTATTGGGATTGCAGTATAGATACTCTATTCTGGAATTGTCCTAATGTTTCCATATCCCAACTTAAAAGATTGTACCGTGATTCTCTAAAGTTTGTTTCAATTGGGGCTGACGTGACAGGAATTGAAGAAGCAGCTTTTGCATCTTGCTCAATACTTGATTCGGTATACATATCTGAAGGTGTAACAAGCATAGAAGATGGAGCATTCCAATATTGCAGGAAACTTAAATCAGTAACTATTCCCGGTAGCGTAACGAGCATAGGCAATAATGCATTCGCCCAATGCGGACTCACTTCCATATCCATCCCTGAAAGTGTAACAAGTATTGGATATGGAGTATTCTCCGGTTGCCCATTACCAAATGGAGTGCTGTACATAAATGACATATTATACGACTACATTGGCATAATGCCCGATAGCACCACGATTGTTGTTAAAGACGGAACAAAGAAAATTGCAGATGGAGCATTTGCCGATTGTAGAGGTCTTACCTCAATCACAATTCCTGAAAGTGTGACAAGCATAGGAGATGGAGCATTTGCCAATTGTTGGGGACTCACATCAGTTGTCATACCCAACGGTGTGCAAATTATTGGAGACAATGCTTTTTATGATTGTTATTATCTGAGATCAATATCTATTCCTGAAAGTGTAATAATCATAGGGGATAGAGCATTAGATTGTAACTATGACACTTTGTATTGGAACAGTATAAATGTCTACCCTGAAGCATTTATTGTTGGCAATAATTACTATAATAACAACAAGGTTATAGTATACGGCGATAATTGGATAAAACATAGAGGATTAGGTTATGCCAAAAGAGATACGGAGTGGTATGAAAGTCTGCCTGACGGACCTGTGTATCTTGACAACTGGCTCGTAGGATACAAAGGAGTTATTCCTAACAATACACAGATTGAGATAAAGCAGGGTACTATAGGTATTGCGACAAATGCCTTTATACCTACCGAATACGATGAAAACGATGGCCAGATAACATCCGTTACCATTCCTGAAAGCGTGACAACTATTGAACATGGTGCTTTCTTTGGTTGTGGTATATCCGCCATCACCATACCTAAGAGTGTTACCAGTATCGGAGAAGGTCCATTCTATAACTGCCCGTACTTGACAACCATATGCGTTGACCCTGAGAACAGTGTATATGACAGCAGGGAGAATTGCAATGCCATTTTAGAGACTGCAACCAATACCCTTATTCAGGGTTGTTCAAATACAACAATACCCGAGAATGTAACAAGCATTGGAGCTGAAGCTTTCTCTTATTGTACAAATCTTACCTCTATAGTGATTCCTGACGGAGTAACTACAATCGGGAATCACGCCTTTTCTAACTGTGATAATCTGACTTCTGTCACTTTACCCCAAGGCTTGGAAAGCATTAAAAGTAATGCCTTTCTAAATTGCACAAATCTTACATCCATTAACATCCCTCAGAGTGTTACAACTATTGAATGGCAAGCTTTTATGCATTGTCGCAAACTGACTTCAATCACTCTGCCGGATAGTATCACTGTAATAAGCGGGGGTTTGTTTGATGAGTGCGATAGTCTCACCTACATCAATATTCCTGAGAGTGTTACAACAATTGAGGCTTTTGCGTTTAAATACTGTTACAACCTTAAAGATATCAACATCCCAAGTAGTGTAAAAAGTATTGACAGGAGTGCTTTCTCTGGATGTATCGGCCTTTCCAGTATTCCTGACGGATTGACGTATATCGGAGATTATGCTTTTGAAGGCTGCACAGGAATTACTTCCGTCACTATTCCGGAGGACATCACATACATAGGACCTTATGCCTTTGGGTATTGTACCGGCATCAAAACCGTTTCTCTACCGGCATCCATGGGTGGGAAGGAATATGAATGGCATTTTGGGGACTGTTCTGATATAGAATCCATATACTTACATTCAAGTACTCCTATAAATTATTATGGTTTTTATGATATCGACTTTGATAACTGTATTCTGTATGTTCCAGCCGGAAGCAAGGAGACATATCGCAAACATTCCACTTGGTCAAGGTTTAAGAATATAAGATTACTTGATGAATGCGGACTGAATATAGACGGTATCTGTTACGAGATAACCTCAGATATTGAAAAGACAGTCTCTGTAGTACACCACAATTATAAAGGAGCTGTTATTATACCATCTTCCGTAATAATCAATGGAACAGAATATTCAGTTACAGGTATTGCAAGTGAAGCTTTCAGCGAGTGTGACGAGTTGGTTTCTGTCACTGTTCCCCAAAGCGTAACCGAGATTGAGCAGGGATCATTCGAGGGATGCCACGCCCTGACTGAGATAATATTCAAAGGCAGTCCAATCATAAACAAAGATGTATTCATAGACTGTCCTAATATAGAGAAGGTGGTATCAACCAATATAACTCCGGGTACAATGAGGCTTTATAATCCTTTTATTGCCGGTGATTGTGAAACCATTTTGAAAGACAACAGGAACTATTGTTCAGCATTATTTGACAAGAATTCCAACAGATATATTTCAAGACATAATTTCATTTATTCTAATAAAACTATCATCAACAATGGCAGAATACCTGCAGGAGAATACAAAGTTACCATAGGAATTCTTCCTAGTGATAAGCCCAATTTTTTTCATCCGGTCATCAAT
>JAZMZT010000168.1:0-7120 GCA_045586125.1 Bacteroidaceae bacterium
ATGGCTACGATCCGACTTAGCAGACCCTGCACCTTAAGAACCTGGAATACGCCACCGCGCTGAGCAAGGAGCGTCTGCGTATTACCAGCGAGCGTTATGATATGGGCGGCAACTCGCGTCTGGATATGCAGCAGGCTCAGGTCTATTTCAACTCCGACAGTGCCAGGAGCCTTAAGCAGCATGAGGCGTTGGGATCAGCCAACATCCGCATTAACCGTCTTATGTCCAATCAGGACCTGCGTTCCGTTCATGTGGCTGCCGATACCGCCATCAACCTGCTCACGGGGCTTGACTACGAGTCTCTCTATGAGGATATGATGCGCACCAACTCGTCACTTCTGCGCGCCGAGAGCAACCGCACGGTGGCTCAGTTGGACCGCCGATCAGTTCAGTCACGCAACTACCCGTACCTGAGGCTCAACGCCGCATACGGTCTTACACACAATATCTACGGAAACAGCAACTACACCGACCGCACCAACTGGGGCCCGTCATTCGGCGCCACCATCGGCATAAACCTGATTAGCGGAAAGCAGCGTGTACAGGAGCGTAACGCCCGTCTGGATGAGATGTCGGCCGATATCACCATCGACCAACTGGAACTTCAATTGCGTGCCAACCTGGACGATTTCTGGCAGGCTTACCAGAACAACCTGATGCTGCTGGAACTGCAGGAGCAGAACCTTAAGACCGCACAGGAGACTATGGACATTGCACAGGAGCGTTACCTGCTGGGAAACCTGTCCGGAATCGAGATGCGCGAGGCTCAGAAATCCCTCCTGGACGCCGAGGAAAGCCTCCTCCAAGTCCAGTACGACACCAAAGTCTGCGAGATCTCCCTCCTCCAGATCTCCGGCAGAATCATGCAGTACTTAGAATAACCCGGCCGGAGGCCGCCCGTTTACGGAGTAAACTAAAAAAAGGACAGTGGACTTAGAATAAAAATAGGGCGCAAGTTTTTGCGCCCTATTTTTATTCTAAGTCTACTTTTTACTTTGCAGCAGCGAGAGAAGCCTTTCTAAACTCCTTCATCAACTTCTCGAGCTCGAGAGAAGCCTTGCGGGCACGAGTGCCGGCAGCCTTGTTACCTTTTTCAACCTGTGCGCATGCGTCCTTTGCAAATGCTGCGTAAAGCTCAGCAGCCTGTTTCAAAATTTTCTCCATAGTTGTTTGTTATTGAAATGATTAATTGGTTAATCCATACTGACGCAAAAATAATACTAATTCCAATAGTCGCAAAGATTAGCCCATGTTTTTTTAAAAAAAATGTCAAATTTTTCTATACAATGGGTAAAATCGGTCAAAATCGGCCCTGTAATAGCCCTAAGCGATGCTTGCATGTTAATTCGGACCCCATATTCCAATAATAGGGAACAGCCGGATTCCATTATCAGCAAAAAACACTATTTTTGTGCTGTAAATTAAATAAGGTACTGTATGAAGAAATCATTCCTTACAATAGTAGGTTTACTGATAACATTGATGGCCTTTGCCAAGGGCGGTAACGAGATAGATCCCAAATACGGACACGGCGCCGTACCTGAAGACGAGAACGGAAACGTATACTTTACCACAGCCGTAAAGATTCCTGAAAACATGAGTGAGGACGTATGCTACAACATCCTGCTCAACTGGGCAAAAGGCCGTTTTGCACTGCCTTACGCAAATGCCGGCCGCATCCTGAACGAGGACGCCACCACACGCCGCTTCATTTTCCACGTAGACCAGATGATTGTGTTCAAGAGCACATCATTCGTGGCCGATGAGTCCAAGATAGCATACAATTTCAGCGTTGCCGTAAAGAACGGTGAGTTCACAATGACAATGACTGACATCAAGTACCGCTACGAGGAGGGTCGTGAGACAGGCGGCAAGTCATTCACCGCCGAGGACTGGATCACCGACAGCGAGGCCTATAACCGCAAGGGCACCAAGTTCTTAAAGAGCACTGGCAAGTTCCGTATCAAGACCATTGACCTGAAGGATCTGCTGTTCCAGAAGGCAACTGACGCAGTAGCCGGTAACTTCTGATCCAGATGTCCTCACAAAAGGAGTTATATACGGTATTGGGTGTTGCTGAGTCGGCATCGGACGCGGAGATCAAGGCTGCGTACGACCGTCTTATCGAGACAACACCCGAGGGTACGGCAGAGCACTCACGCATAGTAGAGGCCTATACCATCCTGTCCGATATGGACAGCCGCGCGGCCTATGACATTACCGGTAAGGTTAAGAGAGGCGGCATCCGCAAGCATCGCGCAGGTGACCTGCAGGGTACTGAGAAGGCCCGATACACGCTTAACACGCTGTTCCTGGCAGGTGCTGCAGTGACTACGGTGCTGTTCATACTGCAGTTCAGCGGTGCCATAAGCACACTTCCATTCTACATTGCATGCGGCATATCGCTTCTTATCAAGATTGCCGAGTACATATTAAGACTCATCCCTTAAGATGACCATAAGGATACAGTTTACCAAGACATTCATGGCAATGGCCGCAGCGCTGTTGCTGACCGTTCATGCCGGCGCCCAGAGTACGCTGTCACAGAATCAGGACGGATTCAACGGCGAGACTATGGACGGTTTCATGAACATGGACCCCGACAAGGACTCCACCGTCATTGAGAGGACCGTATCCAAGGATTATTACCAGTTCGTCATCAACACCAACACGGGTCTGCCCGATGTGGTTCAACCCGATACGGTGCACCATTCGTTCCACAACGCCCACCTTACCGAGGGTTACTACGGAACATACAGTCACCTGGGCAACATGGGTTCTCCCCGTCTGTCACGTCTTTATTTTGAGCGTGAGCAGCCCAAGGATTTCATCTTTGACGCCCCCTATGATTTCTGGGTAAAGGATGCGCCTGATTTTTTGTTTACCGATGCCAAGTCACCCCACGTGAGCATTGACTACTACAAGGGCGGTAACAAGCGTACCGGCGAGGAGCGTATCAAGGGTTACTTTGCAGCCAATTTCAGCCGCAAGTCGGGTATCGGCTTTGACCTGGATTATCAGTTGGGCCGAGGCCGTTACACCAACCAGTCCACATCAATGTTTGATGCAAGGGTCTACACCTACTACCGCGGTGACATTTACCAGATGTACGTATCGGCCAACAGGGATAATATAAAGGTGGCCGAGAACGGCGGTATTCAGGATCCGCGTTACGTACGCACGCCTGAGGCTATGGCCGAGGGACGCAAGCAGTATGCCCCTGAGGATATTCCGTTCCGTATGTACTTTAACTGGAACAACCTGAAACGCACACAGGGTATCTTCAATCAGGAACTCTCCATACATAAGACCACTCACCGCACTGACAGCATAGGCGATACGGTCTATACTTTCAGCCGCGTGGTTGAACTGGGTAAGGCGGCACACACCCTTGAGGTGGGTAACCTGCAGCGCAGGTATATCTACTACGCCATTCCTGACGGATTCTACGGCAAGAGGTTCCTTAAGAATGACTCGATTGACGTGATGAAGAACCTGTACATCACCAACACGGTTTCGCTGTCACTGCTTGAGGGTGCCACCAAGTGGTCTTTTGCAGGTCTGTCGGCGTTTGCCAGATATGAGTTCCGCAACTTTGCCATGCCCGATACCATTACGGGACAGGGTGAGTATATGCGACGGTACACTGAGGGTGATTTCTCAGTGGGCGCGCATCTGGAGAAGGCGCAGGGTGACAACCTGACTTTCAGCGGAGACATTGAGACGGTTCTGCTGGGTGCCAGCCTGGGTGACATCAGCCTGTCGGGTCAGATGGAACTCAAGTATCCGGTGTTTGGCCGGGACGCAAGCATAGGCGCCTTTGCCGATATGTCCACCAAGGAGGCTCCGTTCTATTACGGCAGCATGCACTCAACATATGCCTGGTGGGACGGTGATTTCAAGAAGGTGTTCCGCACACATTTTGGCGGTTACATAGACCTGGATATGACGGGCACGCGTTTCCAACTGGATGTTGAGAACGTGGCAAACTATGTCTACCTTAAGAACAACGGCGGCGCATACGTGAACGCTGACGGTGTGACTCAGCCCACCTACTCCATCACGGCTGCCCAGCACAACGGCTCCATCCAGATTCTCAGCGCCACGCTGCAGCAGAACTTCAAACTGGGTCCGCTGCACTGGGACAACCACATCACCTATCAGTTATCGGGCGACAAAAAGATCATTCCGCTGCCTGATTTGAACATCTTCTCGGACCTCTATTTCAAGTTCATATACTACAAGAGACTGCATCTGGAGGTGGGTGCCAATGCACTCTACTTTACCCGTTATGCCGCTCCGGGTTACTGCCCCGCAGTGGGTTCATATCACCTGCAGAACGATGCCTGCATACAGCAGGTGGGCGGATATCCGCTCCTGTCGGGTTACGTTAACTGCATGCTTCGCGGAGTACGTTTCTACGTAATGTACTACCATTTCAATGACGGGCTCATGAGCAACCGCGATTCGTTCATAGTTCCCGGCTATCCGGCAAATCCGGGTATGGTTAACTTTGGTCTCAGTTGGACCTTCTACGATTAAAAACAGTCCTTTTCAACACACAATACTATGATAAGATGGGGTTTTATAGGATGCGGACAGGTGACCGAGAAGAAAAGCGGTCCCGCATTCGCCAAGGCCGAAGGGTCGGCAATCGAGGCTGTGATGAGCCGCGACAAGGCCAAGGCCAGTTCTTATGCTGAAAGACATAACATCCGCAAATGGTACACCGATGCAATGGATCTGATTGAGGATCCCAACGTGGATGCCATCTACATTGCAACCCCGCCTTCATCACACGCCACCTACGCCGTAATGGCCATGAAAGCCGGCAAGCCGGTTTACATTGAGAAGCCTATGGCCCAGAGTTACGACGAGTGCATGCGCATAAACCGCGTGTCACGCGAAACCGGCGTTCCCTGCTTTGTTGCATACTACCGCCGTTACCTGCCCTACTTCCTCAAGGTTAAGGAACTGATTCCGCAGATAGGCAAACTCATAAACGTACAGATACGCTTTGCACAGCCTCCCAAGGAGTTGGACTACAACAGCACCAACCTTCCCTGGCGCGTAATCCCCGACATATCGGGCGGCGGCTACTTCTATGACCTGGCACCCCATCAGATTGATATGGTGCAGGAACTGTGTGGCTGCATCATAGACGCCTACGGACTGTGCAGCAACCGCGGCGGTCTGTATCAGGCCGAGGACACCGTAAGCGCCTGCTTCAAGTTTGAGAACGGTCTGGTAGGCTCCGGCTCCTGGTGTTTTGTGGCCGATGAGTCCGCCAAGGAGGACCGCATTGAACTGATAGGCGACAAGGGCATGATCTGTTTCTCAATCTTTACCTTCCAGCCCATTGCGCTGCATGACAGCACCGGCCGTTATGAGTTTGACATTCCCAATCCCGAGCATGTACAGTTCCCGCTGGTACAGGCTGTGGTGGATCATCTTAACGGCAAGGGCACATGCACCTGTGACGGCATCAGCGCCACTCCCACCAACTGGGTGATGGACCGTATCCTGGGCAAGTTCTGATTTCCCGGTTTTTGAGATAAAAAAATTCCGGCCGGTCGCCAAGACCAGCCGGAATCACCTAAATTATCTCAAAGTCAAACCAAATATGAAGTGTCTTTTTAGAAGTTCCATCCGATTGAGAGCAATACCTTATCGGACTTATACTTATAGTCTACGTCTACATCCTCAACGTACTCGTTTACGTTGACTACGCTGTTTCTGATACCGTGTACCAGTGCCAGGTCAATGTAGAACTGTGTGCCGTCAGCGTCAGGTGCCGAGCAGTAACCTATACCTGCGGTAAAGTACTGGGTCTTGCCAAGACGGTCAATCTGGAAATCGGTACGGCCCACATCGGTTACGTTGCCGTTTGAATCCTTCTTCCACCCGTTAAAGTCTGTGTCATACAGGAAAGGATATGATGCATCGTTCATCATTGACTCCCTGTAGTTGTAACCTCCTCTCAAGGATATCTGGCCAATGTTCATCTCAGCGCCCAACTTAAGAACTGAGTAGTCCTTGTAGTCTACGGCTCCCTGGCTCTCAAGTCTGGTGTTGCCTATGCTGAGTGATGTGCGCTGTGTAAAGTGCTTCTCATACTCTGCGCCCAGAGCCATGCTGAATGCGGGACCGCCAAATGTGAGGCCTGCGCTCAGGTCAAGTGACCAGGGGGCTGTGAACTTGTAGTCAACTGAGTTGTGGAACTTGGTGCCGTCCTTGGGCTCACCCATAACTGAGTACAGGTAATCGGCATACTCAAGGGTCTGTCTGTAATAGGTAGGTGACTTGACTGCCACACCCAGACGCAATGCCGGGATGGGTCGTACGATTGCACCTACTGACATGTTCCAACCTGAGCCTTCTGACTGATTCATCTTGTCTACAGTAGTGTAGTCCATACCGTCGCCCTCGGGGTCGATTGAGGCGGGCAGTGCACCTGCATTGTAGTAGTCATAGAAATAACCCTCTGACCACATATCGTTTGTCAGTACACCGAATGTCCAACCCAGGTACAGTTTATCGGACAGATTGGCTGAGAGGTTGAAATCCCATGAACCTACCTTATTGCGCTGATGGTCCTTATACTCACGCCATACCTCGTAGCCGTCGGCATCCAGGAATGCATCAATGTAATCCAGGTTGCGGTCCATGTTCTGGAGACGGCGGTAAGAAATACCGAAGTTCAGATAGTTGGGACCTGACTCACTGCCTGAGAATATGGCCGAGAAGTTATCAAGGGACATATTGATGTCAGACTTATAGTTGTGTGAGTAGTATGTGCGGCCGTTGCTTGTTATCTGATTGGTCTTAGTTGCCAGAGGATCAGTAGTGACTGATGTTCCGAATGCTGATAACGAGAAGTTGATGTCACTGGTGCGGTATGTTCCGATACCTGCCGGGTTATGGCTGATAACCGATGCATCACTTCCAAGAGCGCCCATTGCTCCACCCATACCTACGTAACGTGCTGTTCCGCTAAGTTCCTCCTCATACAGTTTGGCTGCATCGAACGATGTCTGGGCACTGACTGCAAGAGACGCTGCAAATGCAAGGACTGTCAAAGCTAATCTATTGGTTTTCATATCTTTAAATTTTTAAGTTT
>JAZMZT010000169.1:0-23088 GCA_045586125.1 Bacteroidaceae bacterium
TTCCTAAGACCGCTTGGCCTCCGACTTTATTCCTGTAGAGCTTGCCGTTGAGAAGATGAAGGCTGCCGCCCTGAAGTCTTACGGTGCAAAGGGTCAGGATGTTGTTGACCTGAACTACGCCGCTATTGACCGTGGTGGTGAGTACAAGCAGCTTACCGTTAAGCCCGAGTGGGCTAACCTGCCCGATGATGAGCCTAAGGCCGATAACGCTCCCGCATTCGTTAAGGAGCTGGTTCGTCCTATCAACGCCCAGGCCGGTGACCTGCTCAAGGTTTCTGACTTTACAAAGCATGGTACTGCCGACGGTTCATGGATGGTTGGTACCGCCGCTTATGAGAAGCGCGGTGTCGAGGCATTCGTTCCCGCATGGAACAAAGACAACTGTATCCAGTGCAACCAGTGCGCATACATCTGTCCTCACGCTGCCATCCGTCCGTTCGTCCTGACCGATGCAGAGCTGGCAGGATTTGACGGTCTTGATACCATCGAGATGAAGGCTCCTGCCGCAATGAAGGGAATGCACTTTGTCATCGAGCCCTCAGTTCTGGACTGCCTTGGCTGCGGCAACTGCGCCGACATCTGCCCGGGTAACCCCAAGACCGGCAAGGCCCTCACAATGGTTCCGTTCAACCCCGATGCAGCCGATATGAAGAAGATGGCTGCCGATTGGGACAAGCTTGTTAAGGTTCCCTCAAAGCAGGATCTGGTTGATATCAAGAGTAACGTCAAGAACTCACAGTTCGCTCAGCCTCTGTTTGAGTTCTCAGGCGCTTGCTCAGGTTGCGGTGAGACTCCGTACGTGAAGCTGCTCTCACAGCTCTTTGGTGACCGTCAGATGATTGCCAACGCTACCGGTTGCTCATCAATCTATTCAGCTTCAATACCTTCAACTCCTTACACCAAGAACGAGAAGGGTCAGGGTCCTGTATTCAACAACTCACTGTTTGAGGACTTCTGCGAGTTCGGTCTGGGTATGGCTCTGGGTAACAAGAAGATGAAAGAGCGCGTTACCAAGCTGCTCCAGGAGATGATTGACTCTGACAAGACCAGCGCCGAGTACAAGGAGCTGGCTCAGGAGTGGATTGCCAACAAGGAGGATGCTGATAAGACCAAGGAGATTGCTCCCAAGCTGCGTAAGTGCATTGCTGACGGTGCTGCCAAGGGTTGCCCCGTA
This sequence comes from Bacteroidaceae bacterium, assembly GCA_045586125.1. GTDB lineage: Bacteria > Bacteroidota > Bacteroidia > Bacteroidales > Bacteroidaceae > Colenecus. The sequence continues at coordinate 1,175 of JAZMZT010000169.1, forward strand.
TGCACTGAGCTCAAGACTCTTGACCACTATCTGGTTAAGCGTTCGCAGTGGATCATCGGTGGTGACGGTGCATCATACGATATAGGTTACGGCGGTCTTGACCACGTAATTGCCAGCGGTGAGGACGTTAACATCCTGGTTCTGGATACCGAGGTTTACTCAAATACCGGCGGTCAGGCCTCTAAGGCTACTCCTCTGGGTGCTATCGCTCAGTTTGCCGCTCAGGGTAAGCGTATCCGCAAGAAGGATCTGGGTATGATTGCCACCACTTACGGTTATGTATATGTTGCTCAGATTGCAATGGGTGCCGATCACGCACAGTGCCTCAAGGCTATCCGCGAGGCCGAGGCTTGGCACGGTCCTTCAATCGTAATAGCTTACGCTCCCTGTATCAACCACGGTCTTAAGGCCAAGGGTGGCATGGGTAAGAGCCAGGCCGAGGAGAAGAAGGCTGTCGAGTGCGGTTACTGGCACTTGTGGCGTTACAATCCCGCTCTTGCCGAGGAGGGTAAGAATCCGTTCTCACTCGACTCAAAGGAGCCTAACTGGGAGAACTTCCATGACTTCCTGATGGGTGAGGTACGTTACCTCTCAGTCAAGAAGGCATATCCCAATGAGGCTGAGGAGCTCTTCGCTGAGGCTCAGCGTATGGCTCAGCTCCGCTATAAGAGCTACATCCGCAAGACTCAGGAAAACTGGGAATAATACCAAATGGTACCATTGGGGACGGTTCCGTTTGGTACCGTTTTAGTTAAAAAAGAGCATTCGGATTGCCGGATGCTCTTTTTTGTGTACTTTTGCATGATTATGAAGGACTTATTCTGTTTTATAATGGCCCTCAGCCTGGCAGTCCCGGCTGTTGCGCAAGAGAATTTTGAACAAGGTAAACCTAATAACGACAACTATCGTTATCTGGATGCGTACGATAATCTGAAGGATTATATCGACTATACCAAGTACCCCAACTTCAAGCTCGGGGCCGGTACCACTGTGAATGAATATCTCAACAATTCTACGGTAAAGAAAATGATCAACAACAACTTTACCGAGACAGTTGCAGGTAACGCCATGAAGATGGGAAGCGTGGTAAACGGCAACGGTGAAATGAACTTTGGCACCGTCAGAAATTACGTAAACGCGGCTACAACGGCCGGACTCAATGTCTACGGTCACACTTTGGCCTGGCATTCACAGCAGCCCAAGACCTGGCTTCTGAAACTATTGGCCGATAAGCCCGATCCCAACGGCGAGAGAGAGTATGCAGTGCTCGCAAGCAAGGATTTCCGTACGTCTCAGAACATAGTGTGGAACTCCAGTACGGACCAGTACGGCTTTTCAATCAGTTATGATGCCTCCAACGGCCTCAAGGTACATTGCACCAAGGTGAATACCAACTCATGGGATGTGCAGTTCGTAGTAATGAATAATATCGCCCTGGATGTGGATGAGGATTACAAGATGACCATTACGGTACGTGGTTCTGAAGCAGGTACATTGCATAGCAAACTTGGTGATTGGAGTACCGGTGCATATAAAGACATTCCCTTTACTACCGAATGGCAGGATCTGGAGGTTAATTACACAACCGTCATGGCCAACAATTTCGTGATGCTTCAGTGCGGTGATTTTGTGGGTGACGTATATATCAAGAGCATTAAGATTGAGGGATCCCGTGTCAAGATGGTCAAGCAGACAAAGCAGGAGATGCATGATACCCTGGTCTATGCCATGGACAAGTGGATTAAGGGTATGATGGAAGCCTGCGGCGGCAAGGTCAAGGCTTGGGATCTGGTCAACGAGGCCATATCCGGTGGCGGTGACGACGGTTGGGGCCATTACGGGCTGCAGCACTCTGAGAGTTACAGCGCCAATGCCAATCCCGATGCTACATGGGATGTGGGCGGTGATGCTTTCTACTGGCAGGATTACATGGGTGACCTGGATTATGTCCGCCAGGCCTGCCGTCTGGCACGTAAATACGGTCCCGATGATATTGTCCTCTTTATAAATGATTATAACCTGGAGTCTGATTGGGACAATAACAAGAAACTTGTCTCACTTATAGACTGGATTCGTAAATGGGAACTTGACGGTGTTACCAGGATTGACGGTATAGGCACTCAGATGCATATCTCATATTATGAGAATTACAATACGCAGACTAGCAAGAAGAGAGCTATCACCAACATGTTTACGCTTATGAAGCAATCGGGCAAACTGGTCCGCGTGAGCGAAATGGATATGGGTTATGTAGACATTAACGGTAAAACTCTCAAGACCAGTGAACTGACAGAGGCACAACATCAGAATATGGCCGGTTTCTACGCATGGATAATCAGTGAGTATCTGCGCATAATACCGCCCGCTCAGCAGTGGGGTATCTGCCAGTGGTGCACAAACGATGCCAATGGCGGATGGCGTGGCGGTGAGCCCGTGGGCATTTGGGATGTCAACGGTTACCGCAAGCATGTATATGCAGGTTTTGTGAGCGGACTGAGCGGCCTTGCCAGCGGCGTTGAAGGTGTTCGTGAGAATGATGATGCACCTAAGGCAATCTACAATCTGTTTGGCCAGCGCGTGGCTGCCGAATCTCCTGATCAACTGCCCGCCGGCATTTACATCATAAACAACCGGAAAGTGGTGATCAGATAAAACAAAAAAAGGAAGGCCAAACGGTCTTCCTTTTTTGTTGAACTAATTATTCATTATGAGATTGCGATGCTCTGTACGGCCTGGGCTTGCTTTTCGGCAGGCAGTTTGGGTACATCGATTGTCAGTACGCCATTCTCAACTTTGGCCGATATCTTCTCGCGGTCTGCATCATCGGGCAGGATGTAGCTCTGGTTGAACTCCTGATAAGAGAACTCACGGCGGATGTAGTTGCGCTTCTTGTCCTCCTTGTTCTCCTCGTTCTTGTGAACCATTGAGATTGACATTACGCCGTCGGCATCAACCTGCAGGTTCAGTTCCTCTTTCTTAAGTCCCGGAACAGCGAACTCAAGTTCGTAGTTCTTCTCGTTCTCGATTACGTTCAGGGCCGGTACACTGGCTGCGGTGCGGGTAGTGAACCAATCGTCATTCATAAAATCGTTGAACAGACTGGGTAACCAATTCTGATTGTAATTCTGATTTCTTCTTGCGAGTAACATAGTTGTAACCTCCTATACTTTAATTGTTAAACATTCTGTTTTATCCGGCTCCCTTTCGGGGCGCCTTCGCAGTATAAGAGACAAATGTGGTGCCAATAAAAAATGCATGACAAAATGTCATGCATTTATATTTTGAGTCTGACAGACTGTCAAAGGTCGGCCAGCGGAGTGGACCAAATGTCACCGCTCAGGCTTTTGCGCTCGCTGTCAATCTTGAGTAGAGCATCGCGGATACTGCTGTCCAGAGCGTGGTCAATATCGCAGTAGCCGCTGTTGTTAATGGCAGACAGAACCTTTACTACAGTGAGTTGCTTGGTATCGGTTGCAGGTACATAAGCCGGCTCGCGTTCATCGCCCTTGAGTACGGTTTCCAGTAGTTTGGCATCGGTCAGCGTATCAAGTGATGCCACTGCGTAGCGTAGCGGTATGTGCAGTTTATCGGCCAGTTCCTTGCGGGTCAGGGCCTGTTCATGATTATTGAAACGCTTGCAGATGAGTGACAATACCATAAGGCAATAGAAATCCTCATGCTTGCGGCTTATCTTATCGGGCTCCTTGAAGTAGTTGAAATGGTCGTTGTTCTGGCTTACGTATGCCAGTTGGCAGCCGAACAGTATGATTGACCATGAGATATTGAGCCAGAACAGGAACAGCGGCAGGGCAGCGAAACCTCCGTATATCTGGTTGTAACTGGAAAGTGCCAACTGGCCGCTGAAGTAGAGTTTCTGAAGTACCTGGAATAGGCAGCCTGCTATGAATCCCGGTATTACGGCATATTTGAACTTTACCTTGGTGTTAGGCATGAATATGTAGAATCCGGTAAAGATAAGACCGGCTACAAGGTATGGCAGTGCGAATACCAGGAATTGTACAAATCCTCCCAGAAGTTGGAATCCCTGCATGCGGGACAGTATTGATGATGCCAGGACTGAGAGACCGCTCAGGCAGATGATTCCTATAGGTATAAGCAGTATCAGCGAGAAATAATCGGTTATCTTTCGGCCCATTCCACGGGACTGCTTTACGTGCCAGATGGAATTCAGGTTACCTTCAATTCCATCGGCCAATGAATATACCGAGAAGAGCAGGAACAGCAGGCCTATTCCGATGAAGGCGCCGCTTGAAACGTACTGCATGTAGCCGTCAATAAACTGCATTACAGCATTGAGGCTTTCATTTTCGCCTATGATACCGTTCTGTAGCAGACTGGTTACGATGTTCTCGAATCCGAATCCGCGGGCAACTGCGAATATCAGCGCCAGGATAGGTACGATGGCAAATAGCGTGGAGTAGGTGAGTGCTGCGGCCTTGGTCATTACCTTGTCATCAAGGAATGTGCGTACGGCTATTACTACAACCTTTACAACATTTGCGACTGCGCGGCGCAGGGGGCCTTTCTGATACAGCTCAAATGACCAGATATCCTTTGTGACGAACTTCTTGACCCGCTCTGTGAATACACGGAGCTTGCTTTCCTTTTTCTCTGCCATAGCAATTAACTGTTAGTCAGAGGACAAATGTAAGTAAAAAATCTATAGCTTGTCCTTGAGGAATCTTCCTGTATATGATTCGGGGCAGGCGGCCACATCCTCGGGGGTGCCGCAGACAACAAGATGACCTCCGCGCTCACCGCCTTCGGGGCCCAGGTCTATGACGTGGTCGGCGCATTTGATCACGTCCATGTTGTGCTCGATGATGATTACGGTGTGACCGCGACGTATAAGTGCGTCGAATGACTCCAGCAGTTTGCGGATATCGTGGAAGTGAAGGCCGGTGGTGGGCTCATCGAATATGAATATGGTGGGATCGGCCTTCTCCAGACTAAGGAAATAGGCCAGTTTCACACGCTGGCTCTCACCGCCCGACAGGGTCGATGACGACTGTCCCAGTTTGACGTAACCCAGTCCCACCTGGCGCAGAGGCTCCAGTTTCTTGACAATGCGGCGCTCGGCGGCATCATCGCCTGAGAAGAACTCTACTGCCTGGTTTACGGTCATCTCAAGTATCTCCCAGATGTTCTTGCCCTTGTAGGTTACCTCCAGCACATCGTTCTTGAAACGGCGGCCGTGGCAGCTCTCGCACACCATCTGAAGGTCTGACATGAACTGCATGGATACGGTTACAACGCCCTCGCCCTTGCACTCCTCGCAGCGTCCGCCCTCGGAGTTGAATGAGAAGTGGGTGGGCCTGTAGCCCATCTGGTGTGACAGCGGCTGGTCGGCAAAGAGTTTGCGAATCTCATCGTATGCCTTTACGTAGGTTACGGGGTTGGAGCGGGTGGTCTTGCCTATGGGGCCCTGATCCACGAACTCCACGGCGCGTACCATACCGGTATCGCCCTCAATGCCCATGCACTCGCCCGGGCGCTCGCCGGACTCTCCGTATATATTCTTGAGGTGACGGTACAGGACATCACGCACCAGAGTGCTCTTGCCTGATCCGCTCACACCGGTTACTACGGTCATCACGTTGAGCGGGAACTTTACGTCAATGCCGTCCAGATTGTTCTGGCGGGCACCTACTACCTTTATATAATTATTCCAGGGGCGGCGTGACGACGGCACGGGGATGCACTCCTCGCCGGTAAGATATTTTACCGTCCAACTGCCGGAATTCTTTTCCAACTGATTGGTGGGTCCCTGATAGATAATCTCACCGCCGTGGCGTCCTGCCTCGGGTCCTACATCTATTATATAGTCCGATGCGCGGATAATCTCCTCGTCATGCTCCACCACAACAACGGTGTTTCCTATCTCCTGCAACTGACGCAGAACCTTGATGAGTTTGTCGGTATCGCGGCTGTGAAGTCCTATGCTGGGCTCGTCCAGTACGTAGAGTGATCCCATCAGGCTGCTGCCCAGCGATGTTACCAGGTTGATGCGCTGGCTCTCGCCGCCCGAAAGCGTGGCCGATGCACGGTTAAGCGTGAGATACTCCAGACCGACATCCAGCATGAACTGTATGCGGCTGTTTATCTCTATGAGAAGGCGCTTGGCTGCCTTGGCCTCATGCTCGGGCAGTGTGAGCGCGTCAAAGTATTTCTTGAGTTCCGATATGGGCATCTCCACCAACTGGTTGATGGACTTGCCACCCACCTGTACGTAACCGGCCTCCTTGCGCAGACGTGTTCCGTGACACTCGGGACAAATGGTCTTGCCGCGATATCGGGCCAGCATCACGCGGTACTGAATCTTGTACTGGCTCTTCTCCAGCATACGGAAGAAGGTGTCAATGCAGGTCTCCTCCCATCCCCGTTCATCCCGGCCGCGTCCGCTTCCGTGCCACAGGTAATCCTTCTGCTCCTGGGTTAGCTGATAGTATGGAGTGAATATGGGGAATCCGTGTTGTTCTGCATGCAGGATAAAGTCATCCTTCCACTCGCTCATCACGTCACCGCGCCAGCATACCACAGCGCCGTCATATACGCTCAGCGCACGGTTGGGAATGACAAGTGACTCGTCAATACCTATTATTCGGCCGAATCCCTCGCACTTGGGGCACGCACCTACGGGCGAGTTGAACGAGAACAGGTTGTCAGTAGGCTCCTCAAACTTGATGCCGTCGGCCTCAAATCGGTTGCTGAACTTATGCAGTGATGTATCGGGAGTATCGTAAAAACGCAGTGCACATTCGCCACCGCCCTCAAAGAATGCGGTCTCCACTGAGTCAGAGAACCGGCTCAGGGTCTCTTTTGAGTCATCGGTAGTGAGTCGGTCTATGAGCAGGTAAATCTCCTTGGTATGCTTGGAGAGTTCTGCCAGTTGCTTGCTGTCGGCCAGAAGGTCCTCAATGCGGATTATATCGGCCTTGTATTCGATGCGGGTAAATCCCTCCTTGAGCGATGTGCGCAGCTGCTCCTCCAGGTTACGTCCGCCGCGCATGGGCATCGGCGCCAAAACGGTAAAGCGGACTCCCTTGGGCTGTGATAGCATGAAACTTACCACATCCTCCACGCTGTGCTTGCGCACCTCCTTGCCGCTTACGGGCGATATGGTATGGCCGATGCGGGCAAACAGCAGTTTGAGATACTCGTAGATCTCAGTCTGAGTACCCACTGTGGAGCGGGGGTTGCGGTTGCCGGAGCGCTGCTCGATGGCGATGGTGGGGGGTAGGCCCTCTATGAAATCGCACTCGGGCTTCTTCATTCGGCCCAGGAACTGGCGCGCGTACGATGAGAGTGACTCCACATAACGGCGCTGGCCCTCGGCATACAGCGTATCAAAGGCAAGTGATGACTTGCCTGATCCCGAAAGACCGGTTATGACCACGAACTTATCGCGTGGAATCTCCACGCTCACGTTCTTGAGGTTGTTTACCCTGGCGCCTTTAACGTGTATGTTATTATCCTGCTCCACCTTTTATCTGAATCGGGCTGCAAAATTACCGATTTTTACCGAAAAAAAACAGTATCTTTACGATGCAAAACAGTACTGCAGCAATATGTTTTCACGCAAGACCCGATACGCGTTGATGTCATTGTCCATCCTGGCCAGGGAATACGGTCAGGCGGCTGTTCCCATGAGCCGGATATCGGAGGAGCAGAATGTGCCGATACGCTTTCTGGAGGGTATTTTCCTGCAGTTGCGCAACGAGGGGATGCTTATTAGCGAGCGTGGCGTGAGCGGCGGCTACCGTCTGGCCAAATCACCCCGCGAAATCAGTATGCTCGACGTTATCCTGGCTATGGATGAGAAGGTGGGAATGATATCCTGTCTGGACATCTGCGGTAATTCTTTTGAGTGTGAGTTCGGCCTGGACTGTGACAAGTGCCGCATCAGGGAGATGTTCGGTGATATCCAAAAGAGTATTTACGATAAACTTTCGTCCCGTACGTTAGAAGATTTTGTCTGAAATCTTTTGATAGTACACTATATTGATGTAGTTTTGTGCCTCGTAATACTACATCAATTTTATGTACTTTAACCATTGCAAACTGAAAACCCTTACGCCTCTGCTGGCGGTGTTCCTGGTCTTTTCATCATGTCAACACAAGGAGACGGATAATGTGGGGACAGACAATCTTCAGGGAAGCATTTCAATATCCGGGGCATTCGCTCTTTATCCCATGGCGGTGGAGTGGACCAATGAGTTCTCGGCCCGCCATCCCCAAGTGCGCATAGACCTGTCATCGGGCGGTGCCGGCAAGGGTATGACCGATGTGATAAACGGAATGGTGGATTTTGCCATGCTCTCCCGTGAGCCGCATGATGAGGAGCGTGAGAAGGGCGCAATTGACTTTACCGTTGCCAAGGATGCCGTGCTGCCCGTTTTTAGTTCATCGAACCCCTTGCGTGACAAGATTATGGCCCACGGAATTACGGCCGATGACGCCCGCAAGATCTGGATTACAGGAGAGTATACCACGTGGGGACAGCTGCTGGGCACTTCCGATAACAACCCGATACATGTATATACACGCTCCGATGCCTGTGGCGCAGCCCAGACATTCGCCGCTTGGTTTGATGCCGTGCAGGAGGATCTGGGAGGTACCGCCGTTTACGGTGATCCAGGTATTTCCAAGGCGGTTATAGACGATCCGCTGGGTATTGGATTCAACAACATGGCGTATGCCTATGACTCCGAGACCCTGAACATGCAGGAAGGTCTTTCGGTTCTGCCGTTGGACATAGACGGAAACAAGAGCGTAAGTGATGAGGAAAAACTCTATGATACACGTTCCAGCATTGCCAAAGCCATAGAGGAGGGAAGGTTTCCCGCACCTCCGTCACGTAATCTCTATCTTGTGACAAAGGGTGTCCCTGCCGATACCGCATCGCTGGAATTCCTCAAGTTCGTGATATCCGATGGTCAGGAGTTCAACGAGCCTAACGGGTACGTGCGCATATCGAACGCATCGGCCCGTGAGTCAATGCGTAAACTTACCGGCGGACGCAGGGGCGCAGGTTTGCGTCGTGACAACACCCGCCTGATGACTCTGGTGGCTGGCCTTGTGGTGGCGCTGCTCTTCCTTACGGCAGGCGTGCAGTTCCTGCTTCCGTCCCGTACCAAGCGCAGGGTGTTCCGCCAGAGAATGTCAGAGACCATGATGGTGATACTGTCATTCTCATCGGTGGCACTGCTTATAGCATTGCTGGTCGCTTTGTGGGGCAAGGCGTCGCCCATATTTGAGAAGAGCACTCTTGGTGAACTGCTTATGGGTACGCAGTGGAAACCGTCGCAGGGGCTCTTTGGATTCAGGCCGTTCATACACGGTACGCTGGCAGTAACTTTGCTCAGCATCTGTTTCTCACTGCCGCTGTCTCTCTTTACGGCGGTGTTCATTACCGAGTATGCTCCGCGGTTCCTAAAGCATATAGTCAATCCGGCTCTGGATATATTGGCATCGCTGCCGTCAGTAATATTCGGTCTCTGGGGTGTGCTTACGCTCATTCCCAAGTTCGGCTATTCGCTGCTTACGGCATCTTTAGTGCTGGCTGTAATGGTGCTGCCCATAATGGTGAGCCTGTTCTGCGAAATATTCGCAACAGTGCCTGATGATATGCGGGACTCATCATTCGCTCTGGGTGCCACCCGTTGGCAGACCACCCGTAAGGTGGTGCTGCGCAAGTCATTGCCCGGAATATTCGCGGCAGTGGTGCTGGCGCTGTCCAAATGCATAGGCGAGACCATAGCGGTAATGATGGTGTGCGGATGTCTGCCGCGTCTGCGCGGTTCGCTGCTGGATCCGTTCTATACACTGCCTGCCCTGATAGGAAACAACTACGGCGAGATGGCATCAATCCCGCTGTATGAATCGGCTATTATGTTTGCCGCACTCCTGCTGCTGTTGCTGGTGCTGCTGTTCAACATATTGTCCCGTGTAATGCTTTACAGAATAGAAAAGGAGAGTTGATATGAACCATATACGCAAAAGACAGATAGAGGAGAAGGTCATGCGTGGCGTGATGCTGGTGGCCACTCTGGTTGTGTTGGGCGCAGTAGTCAGCATACTGGGCACGATACTGATACGCGGCAGCAAGGCGCTGTCGTGGGATATGGTTTCCAAATTCCCGGGCAAGGAGTGGAACACCGCTCCGGACGGCGGATTCCTGAACGCCATACTTGGATCACTTTATGTGGTGATTCCGGCTGCCGTTATAGGCGCATGCATCAGCATCCCCGTGGTGTTCTATATAACAATGTACAAGCGCAGGCGCACGGGAGTATCGTACATAATCCGTCTGGCATTCGATGTGCTGTACGGAATTCCACCTATCGTATATGGTGCGTTCGCGTTCCTGGTTATGGTGGGTGTGGGCATGAGGGCATCGGTCCTGGGCGGTATCATGGTTACGGTCCTGCTCATTGTACCCATGATGATACGCTCCGGTGACGAGATTGCCAAGACCGTGCCCGATGAGATGGTGGATGCCATCTATTCGCTTGGCGCAACCAAGTGGGAGACTGTATGGGTAGTGCTCAAGCATATACTCCCGGGCATGCTTACCGCATTCCTGCTGGCAGTAGGCAGGGCAATCGGCGATGCAGCCGCAGTGATGTTCACAGCCGGATTCTCCGACCAGCCGGCACGTTCGCTGTCGGACCCCACGGCAACGCTGCCGCTTGCGGTATTCAACTGGATTGGCATGCCCGATCCGTTCCCCGGCCGCGCATACGCCGCCGCTCTGGTGCTGACCATACTGGTTCTGGTACTCAGTATAGTAAGCAGAGTCATTACACGCCGTATAACCCGTCTTAACAAATAAGAAATATGACAGATAATAAAACCGAATCGCTGGTGGTTGACAAACTCAACGTATCCATAGAAGGTCAGCCCATTCTGAAGAACATAAACGTATCATTTCCGGTCAACAGGATAACCTGCATAGTAGGTCCGTCAGGCTGCGGCAAGAGTACTCTGCTGCGCTGCCTTAACCGCCTGACCGAGAATATCGACGGGTTTGCCATAGACGGCCGTGTGCTCATTGACGGCCAGGACATAGTCACTGCCGATGACGAGCAGCTGATAGAGTTGCGCCGTCATGTGGGCCTGGTGCCCCAGCGCCCGTGCCCGCTGCCAATGTCAATCTATGACAACGTGGCTTACGGATGCCGTATTCACGGTATGCACCGGCGCAAGCAGGAGATGGATGAGACCGTAGAGAAATATCTGAGCGAGGTAGGCCTCTGGGATGAGGTCAAAGACCGTCTGCGCCGTCCGGCTACCCGCCTGTCAATAGGCCAGCAGCAGCGCCTGTGCCTGGCTCGCAGCCTTGCCGTGGAGCCCGATTTCATTCTGGCCGATGAGGCTACCAGCGCCCTTGACCCCATATCGAGCAAGACCATTGAGGAACTGTTTGTAAGGCTCAAGGAGAAATATACAATCATTATGGTGACACATACCCTGCCGCAGGCTCTGCGCATAGCCGATCATGCGGTGTTCCTCTATCTTGGCGAGGTGGTCGAGGAGGGACCTGCATCGCAGGTGTTCAAATCACCGCAAAACGAGCTTACCAAGAGATACCTTTCCGGATTATTCAGTTGAAACACAATAATATGAGTTCAAATCAGCTTACTCACTTAAATGAACTTGAGGCCGAGTCAATATTCATCTTGAGAGAGGTGGCCGCACAGTTTGAAAAGCCGTGCATACTGTTCTCGGGAGGCAAGGACTCCATAGTCCTCACTTATCTTGCATACAAGGCATTCTATCCGGCCAAGATACCGTTCCCGCTTGTACATATAGATACAGGACACAATTTCCCCGAGACGCTGGTCTATCGTGATGAACTTGTAAAACGTCTGGGAGCCGACCTGGTGGTAGGTTCGGTCCAGAAGTCTATCGATGAGGGCAAGGTTGTGGAGGAGAAGGGATTCAACGCCAGCCGCAACAAACTGCAGACTGTGACCCTGCTGGATACACTGGCGGAGCACAAGTTTGACTGTGCCTGCGGAGGTGCCCGCCGTGATGAGGAGAAGGCCCGTGCCAAGGAGCGCATATTCTCACACCGTGATGAGTTCGGACAGTGGAACCCCAAGAACCAGCGTCCGGAGCTTTGGAACATATTCAATGCCAAGAAAGAGCCCGGAGAGCATTTCAGGGCATTTCCCATAAGCAACTGGACCGAGATGGACGTGTGGCAGTACATCTATCAGGAGAAGATAGAGCTGCCCAGCCTGTACTACACGCATATGCGCAAGTGTTTCTTCCGCGACGGCCAGTGGCTTGCAGCCGATCCCGATTTCATACCCCGCCGCCCCGAAGAGGTGGTCGAGGAACGTGAGGTACGTTGCCGTACCATAGGTGATGTGACCTGCACCGGACTTACGCTATCGCACGCTCATTCACTTGAGGAGATAATTGACGAGATTGCATCCACCCGCGTTACCGAGCGTGGCGGCCGTGCCGATGACAAACGCTCAGAAACAGCAATGGAGGACAGAAAGAAACAGGGTTACTTCTAAACGGAAAGGTCTATGCAGAACAATGGATATCTAGAGATGAAACTGCTGCGGTTCACTACCGCCGGCAGTGTGGATGACGGAAAAAGTACGCTCATAGGCCGTCTGCTGTATGATTCAAAGTCAATTTTTGAAGATCAGCTGGAGGCTGTCGAGGAGGCTTCGCGCAGCCGCGGCAACGAGGAGGTCAACCTGGCGCTGCTTACCGACGGTCTGCGTGCCGAGCGTGAGCAGGGTATAACCATAGATGTGGCCTACCGCTACTTTGCAACCCCCAAGCGCAAGTTCATAATAGCCGACACTCCGGGACATATACAATATACCCGTAACATGGTTACCGGCGCATCGACAGCCGATCTGGCCGTAATACTTGTGGATGCCCGTCACGGAATAATGGAGCAGACCGTAAGGCACTCCTGCATTGCATCGCTCCTGCGTATTCCCAAGGTTGTGGTTGCCGTGAACAAGATGGACCTGGTGGATTTTGACAGCAAGGTGTTTGATGACATCAGCGCTGCCTACACCGCCATGATAAAAAAGAACGGACTGGAGTTCAGGGATGTGATCTTCATACCCATGTGCGCCAAAGACGGTGACAACGTGGTGTCCCGCTCGGAGCGTATGTCCTGGTATAATGGACCCTCATTGCTGGAGCATCTTGAGCAGGTGGAGATACCGGCCGGAGATGCCGACAGCATGCGTTTCCCGGTACAGTATGTCATCAGGCCCATATCAAGGCAGTTCCCCGATTTCCGCGGATACGGCGGCCGCATTGCACAGGGTGTCATCCGTGTGGGTGACAGCATAGAGGCGCTCCCGTCGGGCTCCAAGAGCACCGTTACCGGCATCTGGCTGGGCGAGAAGCAGAAGGAGCAGGCGGTTGCGGGCGAATCGGTCTGCATCACCGTTCAGGATGACATAGATATAAGCCGCGGTGATGTGATTGCATCGGACAGCGGAGTTAAGCCCTCATTGAGCAATGACTTTGTGCTGGATGTATGCTGGCTGCGTACCTCACCGCTGGTGTGCGGCAAGCGTTACACCATCCGTCATGCAACACAGGAGGTGGCCGGTATCGTTAAGGAGATTGAGTACAAACTGGATATTGACAAGCAGGAGAAAGTCTATGACATAGAGCAGCTTACGGCCAATGACATAGCACGCGTGCATCTTAAGACCGCCGCTCCGCTTGTGTTTGATCCCTACCGCGACAACCGCACAATGGGTTCGCTTATCTTTATTGATGCAACCAATGACACCGTAGGTGCCGGAATGATAGTTGAGAGTTATGACTAAGGAACAGAAGATTGCCCTGGTGGCAGAGAAGAATGCCGAGTGGGCGGGCCTTGGTGCCTTGGAGAGTGCCCAGGCCGCGGTGAAATGGTCTGTAGAGACATTCGGCCTCCGTGCCGCACTCTCCACCAGCCTCAGTTATGAGGACCAGGCCGTGACCGATATGATAGCCCGTCACGGCAAGGAGAGCGCCCGAATTTTTACCCTCGATACCGGCCGTATGTTCCCCCAGATATATGACTTGATAGACCGCACCAACCGCAGGTACGGTATCCGCATCGAGGTGTTCTTTCCGGATTACGCCAGGGTGCAGGAGATGGTCCGGGAGCACGGAATCAACCTGTTCTATAACAGCGTTGAACTGAGGCATTTGTGCTGTGACATACGTAAGATAGAACCGCTTAAACGCGCCCTTAAGGGCGTTGACGTGTGGATTACCGGACTCCGCCGCTCGCAGTCCGTAACCCGCACAGACATGCAGATAATAGAATATGACACCGCCGATGATGTAATCAAACTCAATCCGCTCATGCTGTGGAGTGAGGCCGAAGTGATTGATTACGTCAAATCCAACAATGTACCTTACAACAAGATGCATGAGCAGGGCTACCCCAGCATAGGATGCCAGCCTTGCACCCGTGCCATCAACCCCGGCGAGGATATCCGTGCCGGCCGCTGGTGGTGGGAGAACCCCGACAAACGCGAGTGCGGCCTCCACAGCCGCAAGCTTTAGAATGCCAGGAAGTTGAGACGGAGTGCCAGTTGCGGATAGATGGGGTATTTCTCCATATAGCCGATGGCAGTCTTGGCTGCATCACCTAACTGCTCGGCTGCATCGGCCATGGGAACCTCCTTATCCTGGAGGTAGAACTTGGCGCCTGTGTAGAACAGTGCTCCTAGTTCAAACTGCAGTCCAATTCTCTTGTTGGGGACGCAACGTCCCAAACCCAGACCCAAATAATACTTGAGCGGATCCATCTTGAAATCGGCCTGCATGTAACCGCAGCCGTCCTTCTCGACTACGGGATATTTCTGATTGGCTATCTCGAGCGCAATCTCGTAGCTGTCATCGTTCATCTTGTCACGCAGTTCCAGAAGGGCTGCCCAGTCATTCGGGGTGGTGTTTCCGTGTATGCTTATGAACGGCTTGTTGTTGGCGGAATAATAGAATCCGCCGGCCAGATAGAAACTGCTGGATTGGAAGGGATACCAGTTAAGAAGCAGTTTGATGTTTGACATTCCAAGCTGCAATCCGGCATCTATATCGGCCTCGTCGCCGAACTTGTTCTGGAAATGCATGATAGGGTCATACTGTTCCTGGGCCTCCTTAAGATCCTTGGTATCAATGCTGAACTGTGTGCTGAACAAATCTCCAGAAGGCACAAAATTGTAACCTGCCTTTACTATCAGACCTTTATAGACCGGCATAGCGACATCAATACCGAATCCGTGAAGTCCGGCCTCTACGCCTACTCCAAGGTGACGGAAAGCCTCAAAATTGTCCTGAGCTGAAATGCCCATTGTAAACAGGGCAACTAACGATGTGATAAATAGCCTTTTCATATTGTTGTATATGGTTTGGTTACAAAGATATGATAAATCCTGAGTTCAGCGCATTTTTTATAATATCTCCCGTGCAATCCAGGCACAGGCCTCGGCATCGGCCAGTGCATGGTGGTGATTCTCCAACTGATAGCCGCAAGCGGCGGCAACCGTCTGCAGCTGATGGTTCTCTAAAGCCGGAAATTTCCTCCTTGAGCAGCAAAGGGTGTCATAGAACTCATAGTCGGGATAATCCATCTGATATGTGCGGAACACAGCCTTGAGGCAGCCTTCATCAAACGGGCTGTTGTGAGCCACAAGGGGCAGCCCCTTAATCATCGGCTCAATCTTGGCCCAGACATCTGGAAAGACGGGAGCGCCGTCTGTGTCACGGCTGCATAACCCGTGCACCCGCTGGCACCAATAGTTATAATAATCCGGCTCCGGTTTAATGAGCGAGTAGAACGAGTCCACAATCTCCCCGTCGCGCACAATCACCACACCCACCGAGCAAACCGAGCTCCTCTCGCTGTTTGCTGTCTCAAAATCAATCGCTGCAAAATCCTTCATCAGGTACAAAGATAAATAATAGATGTTGATAAATAGGAGAGGTGGAGGGGTTAAAAGTGGAGGGAAATGAGTACCTTTGCAAATCCAAATTTGTTATACTGAAATGATTATCTTTTTCAAGAACCCGTCAGGCACTATTGTTGCCACTGAGACTGCTTCAAAACTGCAGGCAGAGGATGTTAAGAAACTGAGCTGGCTTTATGGTAATGCTGATGCTCTGGATCAGGAATCACTGGAAGGTTTCTTTGTTGGACCGCGCCGTGAGATGATCACACCTTGGAGCACCAACGCCGTTGAGATTACCCAGAACATGGGACTTAAGGGCATTAGCCGTATTGAGGAGTATTTCCCGGTTGCCAGTGCCGATGCCGACTACGACCCGATGCTGCAGCGCCTGTACAAGGGTCTTGACCAGAAGATATTTACTGTCGATATCAAGCCGCAGCCTATCCTGTTTATCGATGACCTGGACTCTTACAACGAGCAGGAGGGTCTGGCACTCTCCAAGGAGGAGATTGATTACCTGCACAAGGTGGAGGGTGAGCTGGGCCGCAAGCTGACCGACAGCGAGGTGTTCGGATTTGCGCAGATCAACTCTGAGCACTGCCGCCACAAGATATTCGGCGGAAAGTTCATTATTGACGGCAAGGAGATGGAGTCATCACTGTTCAGTCTTATCAAGAAGACCACACAGGAGAACCCCAACCGCATCCTTTCGGCTTATAAAGACAACGTGGCATTCGCACAGGGTCCGGTTGTAGAGCAGTTCGCTCCGGCCGATCACTCCACATCAGACTGGTTCATAATCAAGAATATTGAGACCGTAATATCTCTTAAGGCCGAAACACATAACTTCCCCACTACTGTTGAGCCGTTCAACGGAGCATCCACCGGTAGAGGCGGTGAGATCCGCGACCGTATGGGTGGCGGTACAGGTTCATGGCCTATTGCAGGTACTGCAGTCTATATGACATCATATCCCCGCAACGATGAGAAACGTAACTGGGAGAAGAGCATGAAGGAGCGCAAGTGGCTCTATCAGACCCCTGAGCAGATACTGATCAAGGCATCTAACGGTGCATCGGACTTTGGTAACAAGTTCGGACAGCCGCTTATCTGCGGTTCGCTGCTTACCTTTGAGCATCAGGAGAACGGCGAGCAGTATGGTTATGACAAGGTCATCATGCTGGCCGGCGGCGTGGGCTACGGTACCAAGCGTGACTGCATCAAGGGCACTCCCAAGAAAGGCAACAAGATTGTGGTGCTTGGCGGTGACAACTACCGCATCGGTCTGGGCGGCGGTTCTGTTTCATCGGTCGAGACCGGACGTTACTCATCGGGTATTGAGCTGAACGCCGTACAGCGTGCCAACGCCGAGATGCAGAAACGTGCCTACAACGTGACACGCGCTCTGTGCGAGGAGGATACCAACCCCATAGTTTCAATCCATGATCACGGATCGGCCGGTCACGTTAACTGTCTGTCCGAGTTGGTTGAGGAGTGCGGCGGTCTGATTGACATGAGCAAACTGCCTGTAGGTGACAAGACTCTGTCATCAAAGGAGATAATCGCCAACGAGTCACAGGAGCGTATGGGTCTTCTGATTGATGAGAAGCACATTGAGCACGTACGCAAGATTGCCGAGCGTGAGCGCGCCCCGATGTACGTGGTTGGTGAGACCACCGGCGATGCCCGCTTTGCATTTGAGCAGGCTGATGGCGTTCGTCCGTTTGACCTGGCGGTAAGCCAAATGTTCGGTTCATCACCCAAGACCTATATGGTTGATGAGACCGTTGAGCGCAAGTATGAGAATGTAACATACAGTGACGATAAGATAGAGGAGTACCTGGGTAACGTGCTGCAGTTGGAGGCTGTTGCATGTAAGGATTGGCTCACCAACAAGGTTGACCGCTCCGTAACAGGTAAGATTGCACGTCAGCAGTGCCAGGGTAAGTTGCAGTTGCCGCTCTCTGACTGCGGTGTGGTTGCTCTTGACTATCGCGGCAAGAAGGGTATCGCAACCGCTATCGGTCATGCTCCGCAGGCCGGTCTGGCCGATCCTGCTGCAGGCTCAGTGCTGTCAGTTGCCGAGTCACTGACCAACATCGTCTTTGCTCCTCTGAGCCAGGGACTCAAGACCGTATCACTCTCCGCCAACTGGATGTGGCCCTGCCGCGCACAGAAGGGTGAGGATGCACGTCTGTATCAGGGCGTCAAGGCTCTGTCAGACTTCTGCCTTGAACTTGGTATCAACGTTCCCACCGGAAAGGACTCACTCTCCATGACCCAGAAGTACCCCGACGGCAGCAAGATCATCAGCCCGGGTACCGTAATCGTTTCATCGGGTGGTGAGGTATCGGATATCCGTAAGGTTGTATCACCTGTACTTGCAGACCGCAAGGACAGCGTGCTCATCCATATCGATTTCAGCTTTGACTCTCAGAAACTGGGCGGTTCTGCCCTGGCTCAGTCACTTGACCGCATAGGCAGTGACGTTCCCACTGTAAAGAACCCCGAGTATTTTGCCGATGCATTCAACGCCGTTCAGAAACTCATTGACAAGCGTCAGGTTCTGGCCGGTCACGATATCTCTGCCGGCGGTCTGGTGGTAACATTGCTTGAGATGTGCTTTGCCAATCCTCAGGGCGGTCTGGAGATCAGTCTGGACAAACTGGATGGCAAGGATCTTACTAGCATGCTGTTTGCCGAGAACCCGGGCGTTGTGCTGCAGGTTGAGAGCAAGAAACTGGATGCAGTAAGTTCTTACCTTGATGAGGCTGGCGTGGGCTACGCAGTAATTGGTCGTCCGGCCGATGCACGCACACTCTACATCCGTCGCGGCAAGAAGGACATCACCATCGATATAGACAAGATGCGTGATCTCTGGTACAAGACATCATACCTGCTGGACCGCAAGCAGTCATTCAACGGCTGTGCCGACAAGCGCTACAAGAACTACTCAAAGCAGCCCATGGATATCAAGATTGCCTACAACTTTACAGGCAAGCTGAGCCAGTTCGGACTGGATCCCGACCGCCGCACTCCGAGCGGTGTCAAGGCTGCAATCATCCGTGAGAAGGGTACCAACGGTGAGCGTGAGATGGCTTACACTCTGTGGTTGGCCGGATTCGATGTCAAGGACGTAACCATGACCGATCTGGTAAGTGGCCGCGAGACTCTGGATGATATCAATATGATTGTGTTCTGCGGTGGATTCTCCAATTCGGACGTTCTGGGCTCCGCCAAGGGCTGGGCCGGTGCGTTCCTCTTCAACCCCAAGGCCAAGGAGACCTTGGACCGCTTCTATGCCCGCAAGGATACGCTTTCACTGGGTATCTGCAACGGTTGCCAGCTGATGATAGAGCTTGGACTCATCAATCCTGATTATGAGAAGCAGGCTCACATGCTGCACAATGACTCGCACAAGTTTGAGTCGGCATTCCTGGGCCTGACCATCCCGCAGAACGATAGCGTGATGTTCAAGACTCTGGGCGGAAGCCGCTTAGGTGTCTGGGTGGCTCACGGTGAGGGCAAGTTCTCACTGCCTTACCCCGAGGATAAGTATAATGTAATTGCAAAATACACATACGCCGATTATCCCGCCAATCCCAACGGATCGGATTACAACGTAGCCGGTATAGCAAGTGCCGACGGCCGTCACGTGGCTATGATGCCTCATCCCGAGCGCGCCATATTCCCGTGGCAGTGCGGATACTATCCCACCGAGCGCCTGGATGATGAGATCACCCCGTGGATTGAGGCATTCGTGAATGCCCGCAAGTGGGTTGAGGCTCAAAAGTAATTGCATAATGCTGTCTGACCTTTTCATCACCTTCTTTAAAATAGGGCTGTTCACCATAGGTGGCGGATATGCCATGATTCCGCTGTTGCAGCGTGAGGTGGTGGAGCGCAAACGTCGGTTAACTGATCAGGACTTCCTGGATCTGATGGCTATTGCCCAGTCAGCTCCGGGAGTCTTTGTTGTAAACATGGCCATTTTTGTGGGCTACCGTGTGCGCGGCAAACGAGGCAGCGTGGCCTGTGCCATAGGTGCTGCAATGCCGTCAATCATTATCATCCTGGCCATTGCGCTGTTTGTGGGCAATTACCGTGACAATGAGATTGTGGAGAATGTATTCAAGGGCATTCGTCCCGCGGTCATCGCGCTGATACTTACCCCTTCCATCCGTCTGGCATCAAAGGCCGGACTCAATAAATGGAACTGGTGGGTTCCGGTGGCAACGGCGCTTATCATCTGGTGGTTCGGTGTATCCCCGGTATGGATAATCCTGGGTGCCATTGTGGGCGCAGTTCTTTATTACGTATTTAAACTCAGGAAGGCATGAACGGAATAGTGATTTGGCTAAAACTTTTCTGGACCTTCTTCAAGATAGGCCTGTTCGGGTTCGGCGGCGGTTACGGAATGATATCGCTCATCCATAATGATGTGGTTGAGAAACAGCATTGGATATCTAACTCGGAGTTTACCGATATTGTGGCCGTAAGTCAGATGACTCCGGGGCCGATAGGCATAAACTCGGCCACCTATGTGGGGTACAAAGCAATGGAGAACGCCGGCATGTCACGGACGGAGGCTGTGTGCGGCTCTTTGCTTGCATCGTTCTCCGTCATGCTGCCCTCATTCATCATAATGCTTCTTATTAGCGCCTTCTTTATGCGTTACAAGAAACACCCATTGGTCCAGACCGTGCTCAGATGGCTGCGGCCTGTGGTGGTGGGTATGCTTGTGGCTGCCGTCATGCTGCTTCTCAACGAGGAGAACCTGGGTACGTACAGCATAGACAACCTGCAGCTATACATAAGCATCGGCCTCTTTATCCTGGCATTCATTGCCACCTACTTTTGGAAGATCGGTCCAATTAAAATGATTCTGCTGGCAGGCTTATTCGGCGGAATTTTCTACAGTATCTTTTAAGACTAAGCCTGCAAGGGTGAATCCGAAGATGGCGGTGATATGGGCAAGTGTGCCGTTTATCTGCGCCTTGGATGAACACCACTCGTGATTGAGCAAATCCGGATTGCCCGGACCCAGTTTGGCTTTGGGGCACATGCACTTTTCTGTTCCGCAGGTGGTGTTGTGCCCTTTGTTTTGAAGCAGTTCATCAGAATAGACGCATTTGAATTTGCGGCGCGGGTACTGGTCGTTCTGCTTGAAACGTTTGCGCAGCGCGCGTGCCAGAGGATCGCCTTTTACCTGCCAGAACTCTGCCACGCGGATGCGGGTGGGGTCCAGTTTGAGGGCGGCTCCCATTGATGAATAGAACCTGGCCTTAGTGCGGGTGGCCATCATGATGAGCAGAGCCTTGTCTTTAAGGGAATCTATTGCGTCAATTATATAATCGTAGCTGCCTATATCAAAAGAATCTGCAGTCTCCTCTGTGAATATTTGCTGCAGGGCTGTAATATCGGCCTTGGGGTTTATGCTGAGCAGACGCTCCTTGAGTACATCAACCTTTACCTGTCCGACAGTCCTGGCGGTGGCCATGAGCTGGCGGTTGATGTTGGTAATGCACACACGGTCGGAGTCAACGATGGTAAGATGACGGATGCCGGAGCGTATCAGGCTCTCGGCACACCATGAACCTACGCCTCCAACTCCGAATATGATGACCCGCTTGCTGGCGATCCCTTCCATAGCCTGGGTTCCCAGAAGCAGTTCTGAGCGTCTGAATATTGCATCTTCTATTGCCACGATGCAAAGTTACAGATTTATTGTCAGAATGAAGATGCTGAAACTGGTTGGATCGATGGTAGCCTGAATACTCTGTCCGTTTCCGTCAAAAGCGTTCTCAACGGGAACGATGTTAACGGGTGCCTCTATTGAGTTGTCCTCATAGAGTTTGTCGCTTGACAGGTCAACACGCTTTGAGGCCACCATGACAGCCTTTTTCTTGAGCCCGTTGAAATTGAATGTCAGCTGCTGCTCCTGATTGGAGG
>JAZMZT010000170.1:0-39691 GCA_045586125.1 Bacteroidaceae bacterium
GACTGGATGTACGCCAACTGCTCAACCACAGCACAGCGCGGTGCTCTTGACTGGATGGGCCCGTTCCACGATGCAATCAAGCCCGTCGTTCAGAAGCTTTATGCAAGCGTAAAGTGCGGTAACGAGGCTCAGATCTCAATTGACAGCAACTCAAAGCCCGGCTATCGCGAGGGTCTTGAGAAAGAGCTGGCTGCCCTTCGCGACAGCGAGATGTGGCAGACCGGTGCTGTAGTACGCAAGCTCCGTCCCGAGAACAATTGATAGGACATAAACAAAAGAACCCCTCGGACAGTTCCGAGGGGTTCTTTTTTATTGTCTGCTAAGATCAGAAGATCTTGTAACGGTTGTCAACCACCTTAGCCTGATAGTAGAGCTCCTCAAGCAATGAACCCATAATACGGCTTGAAGCCATGGAGCGTGTACGCAGCTGCTCTGACTTGCTGTCAAACTCAGCTGAGTATGAATCAGGAGTGATCTTGGTTGCAACGAATGCGCAGCTCTGACCCTTCATGGGAACAGTCAGTTCGTTCTCCTGCAGGTTGAATACGCTGGGACCTACGGTAGGCTCGTTTGAATAGATAGAAGCGATGAAGGCGTCGTTATTGAAGTTCTGAGACTTTATGGTATCAATATGTACGTCCTCAATGGCCTTGATCTCATCAAGACTCTTACCGGCAAGCTTATCCTTAAGAATATCAAACTTCTTGTTGTTGATGGCTCTGAGTGTCAGAGAAGCAGTTGCATCGGCAAGGCTGCGTGTGCCACGCGGATGAATCTTCTCAACACCTACTGCAAGCAGATGATCGTTGGCGTTACCAACCTCATAGAGACGTGAAACCTCACCCTCCTGAGCACCGAATGCCCAACGGAGTGCCTCACGTGACTTGGCTACACCACCTACAGTGTGATTGAAGCTCTCAAAGTTGGGATAGTAGAGAAGACGGAAGTCTGAATCCTCAGCATTGTTCTTCAGATCCTCAACTGTTGTATTCTGAGCCAGGAAAGCGTTGAACTTGTTGTAAGCTGCATTGCTGGTCTCTTCGCTGAATTCAACGGGACGCTTTACAATAGCAAGGTCATACTTGGTGAGAGGAGTCTTCTGGTCAATAACCTTGATTACCAGGATACCTCCTGTAATGTCAATCTTTGTAACCTCACCCTTCTTCATGTTGTTCAGGGTGTTGATGAAGAGAGCATTGTCACCGTTCAGAGCTGCGGGCTCATATGAATCGGCAGAGATCCACTGCTCGGGAGCAGCCTGACCGTAGTTCTGTGCGATAGCGGCAAAATCAGCGCCTCTCTTTGAAGCGGCGGTAACGATACTGTCGGCGCGCTTTGCAGCGGCATCCTGATCATCCATTACAACCTGGATCATTGAGTACTGGATTGAATCATAACCGGCAGCCTTTGCGATATACTTGAATGCGTTGTATGTATCCTCATCCTCATAGTAGTAAGGACCGAACACACCGCCTACCTTGACTGAATCAAGTCTCTCAGCAACATCCTCAGGCAGGTTCTTGGCTGAACGTGCTACCTCGCTGTATGATACAACTGAACCTGAACGGCGCAGGAATGCAGCGTAATCATCAACCTCACCCTCCAGCTGGTCAACTATCTCGTTCATCTCTGTAAGCAGAGCCTCACGGTCTGACTGTGTGGGAAGGATCTCATAGTCGATGTAAACGATATCGCGGCTCTCAGCATAGTTGTAGAGAGCGGGCTTGAGTTCATTGTAAACAGCCTTTACGTCTGATGTAGTAACCTGAGCCTGCTCATCACCAAGTGAAGAATAAGGCAGGATGGCCATCAGGACATCGGCTCTCATGATGCGGTTGTTGAATGCATCCTGAGCGGCAACGGGGTTGCTGATGATAGCGCCGTTGACAAGAGCTGAATACTTTGAGTAAAGCAGGTCACTCTTGATGTTCTTCTCAATGAAGAGCCAGTAGTTGTACATGCTTCTGTAGTACTCGTACTCCTGAGCTGAAACGGTCTCAACGTCAATCTCACTGTAGAAAGCAAGGAAATCCTTAAGCAGGTCAGCGTCAAAAGCGCCTTCAGCGTTGTTGAACGGAGTTCTGGCAAGCATAGGATCTGTACCACGCTCTATAACGTCCCTTACCTCGGCATCGGTAACGGTCAGGCCGATAGCATTAGCCTCCTTCTCAAGGATACGGTTGCGAACCATGGTAGCCCAAACCTCATCCTTAAGTGAGTTCTGATCCTCTTCTGTGAGATCCTGAATCTGGTTTGCAAACTTGACTACGTCAGTGTAAACCTGGAGCTCATCCTGGAAATCCATAGCGGTAATGTCCTCACCTGCGATGGTGCCTACATACTGGATTCCCTGGTTGGGACGGATGATCTTCCATGCATCGCCCAGAATGAAGGCCAGCATAGCAAGACCGATAATGATAAGAAGCAGTGGTCCTTTGCTTCTGATTGTCTGTAATGTTGCCATTTTTATTGTTGTTTTTATTCGTTTTTGCCTGTCAAAAGCCGCAAACGCGGGTAAAAGCGCACAAAATTACTAAAAAATGTTCTAAAAATCCAATACGCCCTTATTTATTTAACGTTAGTTCCACCAGTTCAATCTTGGTTTCACCGCGTTTGAGAATCCTGAATGAATAATCTCCCACGTTCACCTTCTCGTTGACCTTGGGGAATCCTTTTGTCTTGGTCAGTATGAGACCGCCCACCGTCATGTACTCATCGGACTCGGGGATGTCAAGTCCGAACATGGAGTTCACGCGGTCTATCTCCATTCGGCCGGACAGAAGGTATCCGTCATCGGTCTTCTTGGCTATGAGATTCTGGACATCGTGTTCATCCTCAATCTCACCCAGTATCTCCTCGATAATATCCTCAAGCGAAACTATTCCCGATGTGCCCCCGAACTCATCGACCACAACGGCAAGACTCTTCTTGCGGGCCATAAGCTGCTTCATGAGTTTCTGTGCGGCAAGTGTCTCGGGTACGAATGGCGCCATCTGAATGTGCTCGTGCCAATCATTCTTATGTCTGAAAAGCTCCGACGAGTGTATGTAGCCGATGATGTGGTCCATATCCTCGTCATAAACCAGTATCTTGGAATAGCCGGTCTCTATGAACCTCTCGCGCAGGGCATTCCAGGACTCTCCCTTCTCGACTGCGCATATCTCGTTACGGGGAACCATGCAGTCACGCGTCTTGACATTTGAGAAATCAAGCACGTTCTGGAAAATGCGCACCTCCTGGTCTGGCTGGCTGTCCTCCTCCTTACCCGTCAGGGCCGACTGGACAAAATAGTCCAGGTCTACCTTTGAGAACGCCTTTGCCGTGTTTTCCTTGTCAATGCGCACGCCCAGCAGCCTGAGCAGCATCCTTGAAAGCCAGGTGGTAAAGAGCGATATGGGATAGAGGATTATGTAGATCAGATAGATGGGGAATGCCAGGAAATTGAGCTTGCCGTTGGGATTGAAACGGAATATTGTCTTGGGAACGAATTCCCCCACCACAATGACTATGGCGGTCGATATCAGAGTCTCAATCACAATCAGCAGGAACTCATTGGCAATGATTCCGTCGGGAATTATCAGTTCAATGAGATGAGCCATCATCGTACTGTACAGTACCAGTGCGATGTTGTTGCCCACCAGCATGGTGGAGATATAGATGTTGGGGTTGCGGAAGAACCTTTCAAGCAGACGTGAACTGAAGGTATGACGCTCCACATCCATCTCGAACCTGAGTCTGTCGGCCGATACAAAGGCAATCTCAAGACCAGAGAACAGCGCCGAGAAGAACAGCGCCACAAGCATTATGATGAGAGTATGGGTCATTTGGTCTCAGTAATCGGGAATATTCCTTCAGTCTTGCGTATGGTATATTCAGTCAGGTTCTGGTTTGAATCAAAACCGTGACCTACGATTATCTGCTTTTCCTGCTTGATATGTATCACGCTGTCGGAGTACATCCTGTTGGTCTGGTTGTTCACGAACAGTTCGGGGGTATCGAACTCCTCGTTACGGATGTTCTCGGCATGTACGTTTTTGATAAGATGCCATATCTCATCGTCCATCATGTAGTAGGCGGTATCGGCCACCAGTTTGGACTCCACCTGCATCAGAGTATCCAGGATCTCAAGCATGACACCCTGCTCCATGCTGTAGAACGGGGGCTTCATCTTATCGAATATCTTCCACTCCTCGGCAACTACATGATAACGTATAACACCGTTCTCGGAGATCAGCATATCCACTCCACGTGTGGTTATGACCGATGTAGAGTCACGGCTTGTCACCGCCGGTCCCAACTGCTTGTCCTTGTTTGAGCAGGAGAGGCAGAAAAACGACGAGACAACCGCCAGTATGACGGTTGCCAGGTACGTTCTCTTTATCATCGGTTCAAGACCGGTGGTTTGTATCATTTATCTGATAGTGGTAGTCTCGTTGATCCAGCCCTTGATTTCAACCTTATCACCCACCTTGTAACCGAGCATGAACAGGTCATCGGGCTGCGGGCACTGCTTCTTATAAGAACTGATAAGCTCGTTGGCCTTTGATGCTACTGAAGAGTCAACCTTCTTGGCCTGCTCCAGCTTGTCGATTACTGCAAAGTATGCGCAACGGTTCAGGGCGGGCTCATTTGACCAGTCATGCTTTACGGCATACAACTGAGCCATAAGGATGTAAGCATCACCTCTGCTGGGGTTGTTCTGTATGCACTTCTGCAGGCATGAACGGCTGCGGTCGTAATTGTCCTTTGCAAAGTAAAGAGAAGCCATGAGATAGTATGTACCTGCAATGCTGCTCTTGTCGTCATCAAGCTCAATGGCCTGGTTGTAATACTCTATAGCCTTGTCTGTATCATCACGCTGCTTGTAGTAGAGAGCACCCAGAGCCTTTGCTGTTCTGGCAGAAGGAGTGATTGCGTGAGCATACTCTGAAGCTGCAAAGTAAGCGTCGCTTGAGTTGCACTCAAACATCTGCATGATCTTTACGACCTTGGTCAGATACTCCAGGTTATCCTTGTTGGCCTCGATCTTGGGACCGTAAATGGCCTGCAGGGATTCGCAGTCAGCGGCACCGCTCTTTACAAAGTAGCCGTCGATATTCTCCTTAACCTTGGTTGCATTCTGAAGGATCTTCTCGTCATCCTGATGACTTGCTATGAACTCATCGATATAACCGGCGCAATCCAGATAATCCTGAATCAGGGCGTCGCGGTACTCCTCATTGTCCTTCTTGTTTGTATAACGTGTAGAAGAAACTGCCATCAGGTCATCCAGAACATAGTACTGAGTCTCACCCTTACCCAGATCAACAGCCTTGCGCAGAAGCTCATATGCCCTGCTTACTGATACTTTGGGATTGTATACTCTGTAGGCATGACCGTACTGACCGTAGATATCGGCCTCGGTAACCTTGTTCTTGGCCATAGCGTTCAACTGATCCAGATACTTGAGACGCTGCTCGAATACCTCGAAAAGCTCATTTGAATACTGAGTCATAAGCTCGGTGTTCTTCTCCTTCTTGGCTTCGTTGTAAAGATTCTGAAGGATTCTGATACCATAAGTATAGGTATTTACTGAAGCGAGGGGTGCATCATGGAACACCTCCTTCCAACCTGATTCATATGCTTCCTTGTAGTTGTTGGTCTTTACGAACTCGGAATAGATACTGATGTTCTTAAGAGTATTAATACTATCCTCTCCATGTCCATAACGGGAACCGTCTTCAACGCCTTTCTGTGCGTAAACGCCTGATACTGTCACAAGCGCCAAGGCAATCAATCCAAATTTTTTCATATCGTTTAGTTTAGTTTTGTCAATAATAAGATACGCAAAGTTATATATAAGTTAAATACGCAACTGTCAGTCAACCATCAGTTTCATGAACCAGCGTTCCATAAAAGTGACGCCGATATTGATCCTGACGTAGTTCTCGGTGATCATTCCCTTTGCCATGGGCTGCACCCTCACGAACTCTCCCGATACATGAAAATATGACATGCTGTTGTATGAAGTGTTGAACGGCAGAGAGAAACCTGCACTGACTCCAAACTCCATAGGTCCGCTGTTGTCACCTACTTTAATATAAGACTGTGAGAAGTGCGCACCCAACTGGTACGATGTGCGTTTCAGCAGGTTACGGTTCAACTCGTCCGGCTTACGCATATATCCCACAGAGGCCGATATCCGGTCGCTGCCTGTCTTCTCACCAAAGAAGGTAGCCTTGGACCAGGTCTGGTATGAGACATCGGCACCGATTATGCCCTTCTCCCACTGGTATGTGAAACCTGCAGACATCAGATCCGGCATGGAGAATGCATCGGCTATGATTGTGGTGTCGCTAACTGAATGTGCATCGATTACGAATGATTCGCTTTTAAGTTTCTGGGCAGGGGCGAATGTGGCGCCTATCACCAGGCTGCGGCTGCCCATGGGTATGGTTCCCTGAATGCCCAGGTCATACCTGAAAGCTGACAATTCAGTGCTGTATCTCTTCTCTCTGGCCTGAACAGCCGATGAGGAATAGGTGTTGCTGATGTAATGGTTTATGTCACCGCTCAGATATGAGAAGTTGGCACCTACCGACAGCCACTTGGCGGGTCTCCATCCAAGGCCGGCCATGAACTGGCGTACGCCTCCGGTTCCGTCATTGGAAACGGTGGTGGTTATCTCTCCGTCCTCATCGCGGCGCACCGGCTCTGTCTTGGAGTAGTCATAACCCACATTGGCAAAAGGCATGAAACCCACGGTCATTCCCACTTTAGGGAACAGCCTGAACTGCATGGCCATATGGTCTATGTAGGCGTTGCGGGCGTTCACCCTGACTCCGTTCTCGTTGAAGTTTCCGTTCTGGAGACCGAATCCCAGGTCAGCGATGAAGGTAAGGGTATCTACTGTGGAATATGAGGCGGGGTTCTTGATGTTCAAGGTATTGGGATAACGGAAGCCAGCTCCGATTCCGCCCATGGCTTTGGTGATACCGGTAGACTGGTCTGACAGCAGACCCATTCCATATCTCGAATACGGTGAATTGACGCCGGTTTGGGCCTTAGCCGTTACAAGCGGCAGGCATAACAAATAGAAAACCAAAACGGCAGTTATGTTTTCAAATACCCTTCTCATTGAATTCTGTAATCCGGGCCAGTCCGCGAAGAACCAGATCCTGAACTGCAAAAGTAGTGCTTTTGGCTTTTATATCAAAGAATTCGGCATCGCCTCCGGTTAAAAAAACCAAAACTGAAGGATATATGGCGGATAATTCGTTAACGTAGCCTACAAGTTCATTGCGGATGCCGTTTATCACTCCGCTCCGGATTGCCGTTTCGGTGTCATGTCCCAGCATCGGGGCGTCACCCCGAGCCTGAACCAGCGGCAGGGCACCCGTATAATCATGCAATGATTTCAGTCTCAGTTCTATACCTGGCGCTATGTTACCTCCCAGGTATGTACCGTCGGCCGATACAAAATCATATGTGACCGCCGTTCCGGCATCAACCACCAGCAGGTTGTGACCTGGTTTCATGGACCATGCTCCCACGGCAGCGGCCAGACGGTCCATGCCCAGTGAGCGGGGCGATGAATAGGCGTTTTTTATCGGGATGGGGGTATCGGCCGTAAGTTGCTTCATGCCGTGTGCCGTCATCCATTCGGTTACCTTGGAATCCAGGGGATGCACGGAGCACCACATGCCTCCGCTGACTTCGGCCTTCATCATGTCATCAACATGAGTCAGGCTGCCGTTTTCAAGAACGGCGGCTTTCACCCTTGTATTTCCAAAATCGGCCAATAGTATCATACTAAGCGCAAAATTACTACTTTTGCACACAAATTGTCAAATCATGCATAGGAAACTGATTTCCATTTTGGCCGCCTTCATGTTCCTTGTTCCCGGAGCCAAGGCGCAGAATGACAGCATAAACGCATACCTTCTTACCTGTGAGCCCGGCAAGGCAATCTATGAGTTGTACGGCCATTCGGCCATCTGGATAGAGGATGCGGGGAACGGTACCGACGCCGTTTTCAACTACGGACTCTTTGACTTCAACACGCCCAATTTCGTATGGCGTTTCACTTTGGGCAAGACCGATTACATACTCGGCTACACACGTCTGCGTTCATTCCTGCGCGAATACAGCGAACGCGGATCAGAGGTGTTCGCCCAGCCGCTCAACCTGACCAATGACGAGGCCCGTACGCTGTATCAGCTTCTTATAGAGAACAGCCGGGTGGAGAACCGTGTTTACCGCTACAACTTCCTTTTCAACAACTGTGCCACCATGGCTCTGGATAAGATTGAGGAGAGCATAAACGGCACGGTAACCTACAACAGCCCCGACTCCACGCTGACTTTCCGCGACATACTTACAGAGCACACTCAGGTGCGTCCCTGGAGCGAGTTTGCCATAGACCTCATCATAGGCGCCTCAGGTGACCAGCCAGTGGGTTACCGTCAGGAGGCGTTCGCGCCGCTGTACCTCAAGAAACTGGCCGAGACAGCCGTCATAACCGATACCGCAGGAGTGCAGAGACCCCTTATCAAGGCCACCCTGCGTCTGGTCAATCCCAGCCACGGCGTTGACTTCGGGAAACCCATCCTGACCCCCATACAGGTCATGTGGATACTCTTCATGGTGATTCTTTTTGTCACGCTCATAGGCTGGTACAAGAACAGGACCTTACGTCTGGTTGATTCCATCCTCTTTGGCATACAGGGTCTGGGCGGAATTATTGTAGCACTGATGTATTTCTTCTCGGAGCACCCCACCCTGGACACCAACTGGCTGGTTATAGTGCTCAATCCCCTGCCTCTGGTGCTCATACCCTTCTTCCTCAGGAAGTCCCGTCAGGGAAAGGTTTCCATATTCATTATCGGCGAGGCTGTTGTATGCACCGCCTTCCTGCTCTTCTCACCCGCCATCCCGCAGGTGATTGAGCCGGCCATCATGATCCTGATAGGCGTCTTTGCCTTCAGGGCCTTGAGCACATCGGTATTCCAACTTACAGCAAGACTGCGCAAAGAGACCCCCAAGACAATAATCAGCAGCCATTTCACCATTGCCCTCATAGCGGCGCTCTCCATGTCGGCCACACTCCAGGCCAAGCCTGAGAAGAGCCCCAGACTGGTGGTGGGCATAGTTGTAGACCAGCTTGACGAGGAGTGCCTTGAGAAACTCCTGCCCATAATGGGAACAGGCGGTCTCAAACGCCTCTGGACCGATGGCTACAACCGCACCAACGCCACTTTTGACTATGACGACATGGACCGTGCATCGGCCGTGGCATCAATACATACAGGCGCTTCGCCATTCCAGCACGGGATAGTGGCAAACCGCTGGATGAACCCCAAGACCCTGATGCCCGCCCCTCCGGTCGATGACAGCAACCATAAGGGCATCAACACCATCGATAAGTCATCGCCCGCCAAACTCCTGGCCACCAACCTGGCCGATGAGATGAAACTGGGATCAGGCAGCCGTTCCAAGGTCTGCTCTATCGCCATTGAGAGGGATGCCGCCATTCTGGCCGGCGGACATGACCCCGACGTGGTCATGTGGATGAACACCGAGGACGGCCGCTGGAGTTCATCGGACTACTACGGCGCCATGCCCAAATGGGCCGATGCCCTTAACGACAGCACATGGCTGCTTAAGGACTGGAGGCCTGCGCTCTCCACAAGTTCTTACATACCCGTTTCAGACCACGAGCGTTTCCGCCCTTTTTTCTATGTGCTCCGCAAGGGTGAGATAAACGACTATCTCACCACCCCCTTCGCGAACGATAAGATCACGGAGATGGCTCTTGCATCCCTTGAGGGCATGGAACTGGGAGATGATGACACCCCTGACCTGCTTACCCTTACATACTATGCAGGCAATTTCCGTCACACCCCCAACACCGTTTGGTCACTTGAGCAGCAGGACATCTACGTGCGCCTGGACCAGACTATTGAGGAACTTGTAAGCACAATAACCTCCAAAATAGGTTTGGACAACGTTCTGTTCTTTCTTACATCGACCGGCTACGTTGAGAACGCCACCCCTGAATTGGGCGGCACCCGCATCCCCACCGGTCAGGTGAGCATGGAGCGCGCCACTGCACTGCTCAGCCTGTACCTGTCGG
This sequence comes from Bacteroidaceae bacterium, assembly GCA_045586125.1. GTDB lineage: Bacteria > Bacteroidota > Bacteroidia > Bacteroidales > Bacteroidaceae > Colenecus. The sequence continues at coordinate 10,115 of JAZMZT010000170.1, forward strand.
CCAAATACGGAAGCGGAACATGGGTCAGGACCTTTTACCACAACCATATCTATCTGAACCACGACCTTATTGAGGACAAGGGACTTGCCCTGCACGAGATTCTGGAGAGCAGTGTGGACCTGCTGGTTCAGGTTACGGGAATACGCAGCGTCCTGCTTATGCGTGACCTGATGTCGACCGTTCCCGACATGGAGGCGGTACGCAAGCGCAACGGCCTGAACGCTTCATGGTCAGGAGACATCATCATCGATGCCATACCCGGCTGGGGCATATCCGATGAGAAGGCAGGAACGGTCATCTACCGCAAGCCGGTGGCCAAACCGGTTCCCATGATACTTTACGGAAACGGAATCAGGGCCGAGGTCAACCACGAGCCCATCTCCATCAGCGTCCTTGCACCCACAGTATCACTGATAACCCGCAACGACCCGCCCAACGCCTGCTCGGCAGTACCTCTTAAGAATCTGAAGTAATTTTACTACCTTTGCACAAATTTTCAAGAAATGGATAAGAAATATATCAGCCTTACCTATGATCTGATGCTGAAAGACGCAGACGGTCAGTTGTACAAGTACGAGAGCGCTACCCGTGAGAGACCTTTCAAGTTCATTACCGGAATAGGTTACGCCCTGGATCTCTTTGAGAGCAATGTAGGTTCACTCAATGTAGGTGACTCATTTGAATTTGAGATTCCTTCAGACCAGGCTTACGGCGAGTACAGCAAGGAGAACGTACTTGACCTGGACAAAGGCATATTCCTGCGCGACGGCGTATTTGATGACGAGCACGTAAAGATTGGTGCCATCATCCCCCTGAGCGACGGCCAGCAGACATTCAACGCTACAGTAACAAACATCACAGACGATAAGGTCACAGTTGACCTGAACCACCCCCTAGCCGGTGAGAACCTCACCTTCAAGGGTGTCATCCTTGAATCACGTCCTGCCACACAGGAAGAGATTGACGCCATCCTGCACCCCAAATGCAAGGGTTGCGGCGGCGACTGCAAAGGCGGTGACTGTAAAGGCGGAGACTGCGGCGGTGACTGCAACTGCGACGGCGACTGCAAAAAGTAAAACAAATGAATACTCTGGGCCAAAACCTTACCCTGACCACATTCGGCGAGAGCCACGGCCCCGCTATAGGTGGTGTGCTTGACGGATTCCCCGCAGGGATAACCGTCGATACTGAATATGTACGCCAGTGCATGCAGCGCCGCCGTCCCGGACAGAGCACCGTGACCACCGGCCGTCAGGAGCAGGATGAAGTTGAGTTCCTGTCGGGACTTCTTGACGGAGTCAGCACGGGAGCGCCCATAGCATTTATCATAAGGAATCAGGACCAGCACTCATCGGACTACGATAAACTCAAGGACCTGTTCCGCCCATCACATGCAGATTATGCATGGCTTCAGCGTTACGGCATACGTGACTGGCGCGGCGGCGGACGTTCATCGGCCCGCGTGACCGCTCCCATCTGCGTGGCAGGCGCTCTGGCCTCACTGGCTTTCCGCAAACTGCTGCCCGGTCTAAAGATAAAGGCATTCACATCACAGATAGGTCCCTACTCCACAGATCCCGCCAAGGATATGGAGTATGCCGGCGTAAATGTTGAGACAAATGCCGTAAGATGTCCCGATGAGCAGTTGGCTTCCAGGATGGAGGAGTATATAAAGGACCTGCGCAAGGAGCAGGATTCCACCGGCGGCTGCGTTACATGCATCGTAGAGGGTCTGCCAGCCGGCATAGGCAATCCGGTATTTGACAAACTGGAGGCATCTTTGGCCAAGGCCATGCTGGGCATCAATGCCTGCAAGGGTTTTGAGTACGGTGACGGATTCCTGTCAGCCTCACAGCGCGGATCAGAGCATAACGACGCTTTCCGCATGGAGGGCGGTAAGATCACAACCGCAACCAACCACAGCGGCGGCATCCAGGGCGGTATCAGCAACGGTCAACCCATCAGGTTCCGCGTAGCGTTCAAGCCCACCCCCACCATAGGTCAGGAGCAGAACACCGTAACAGTTGACGGCCGTGAGGTCACAATTGCAGCCAAGGGTCGTCACGATCCGTGCGTGGTTCCCCGTGCGGTTCCGGTTGTGGAATCACTTACGGCACTGGTCGTTCTTGACCAATACCTCTCAAGCAAATAAGTTTTCCAGATTGTCTGCCAACTCCTGCATGGAGTGAAGCAGCAGAACGGGTTTCTCGGCCAGCAGGATCTCATCCTCAAGCGGGCCGGTATTGACTGCTATGGTGTCTATTCCGGCAGCCACGGCGGCACGTATTCCAAGCGGTGCATTCTCTACAACCACAGCCTCTGCGGCCGGCACGCCTGCTATCTGAAGCCCTTTCAGATAGGGATCGGGATAGGGTTTGCCGCGCTTTACCTCAAAGGCGGTCACCATGCGGTCACGGGTGATGTAACCCTCATAATCCCTCTGTACACGCTCTATCAGGTTCTTCTGTCCCGAGCCGGTAACTATCAGTATCTTGAGCCCGGCAGCGGCAGCCTTGCGGAACACCTCAAGTGCTCCCGGCATGACACGTGCCTCGGGCATGGAACGGAACAGGGCGGCCTTGTATCCGTAAATGTCATTTATCTCCTGTTCCGATGCCTCATAACCCCTGTCGCGCAGACTGATGCGCACTACGGTGTCATGTCCTGTGGCGCCCTCGTTCAGATAGACGTCATGAGGTGTCATGTGCATGCCGAACTGTTCCATAGCCTGACTCCAGGCCTTGGAGTGGTTGGGCATGGAATCATACAAAACGCCATCCATGTCAAACAGGATGGCGCTTTTGTTATGGAAAGGAAATGCCATTTACTCTGATTACTTCTTTATCCTTGAAAGTATCTTCTTTGACTCCTCCTCATATCCGGGTTTGCCCAGAAGAGCGAACATGTTCTTCTTGTAGGCCTCAACGCCCGGCTGGTTGAACGGGTTCACACCAAGCACGTAACCGCTTATGCCGCAGCCCTTCTCAAACATATAGATGAGTTGTCCGATCCAGTACTCGTTAAGTTGGGGAACGGTGATGCGGATATTGGGAACGCCTCCGTCAACATGTGCCAACTGGGTACCCAGTTCAGCCATCTTGTTGACCTCATCCACATGCTTTCCGGCCAGGAAGTTAAGACCGTCCAGATTCTCGTCATCAGACGGAACCAGAACAGAGTGCTGAACCTTATCGACCGATATAACCGTCTCGAATATGGTGCGCTCACCCTCCTGGATCCACTGTCCCATGGAGTGCAGGTCAGTTGAGAAATCAACCGATGCGGGGAATATGCCCTTGTTCTCCTTACCCTCTGACTCTCCGTAAAGCTGCTTCCACCACTCGCTCAGGTAGTGCAGTTTGGGCTGGAAGTTCACCAGAATCTCAATCTTCTTGCCGTTGCGGTACAGGGCGTTGCGCACTGCTGCATACAGTGCAGCGGGATTATCTTCAAACTTTACGCCCGATGTTGTCAGGCCCTCCATATCGGCTGCACCCTTGACCAACTGACGGATATCGAATCCGGCAATGGCTATGGGCAGAAGACCTACCGGAGTGAGTACCGAGAATCGGCCGCCTACGTTGTCGGGGATGATGAAACTGCGGTAACCCTCCTTGTCGGCACATACGCGTGCGGCACCGCGCTTGGCATCGGTGATGGCAACTATTACCTTGCGGGCCACATCCTTGCCGCGCTGATCCTCACACTGCTTCTTGAGCAGACGGAATGCCAGAGCGGTCTCGGTGGTTGTACCGGACTTGGATATGTTGATTATTCCGAACTTCTTTGTCTTGAGATATTCAGTGAGTTCATAGAGATAATCCTCACTGATATTGTGACCTGCAAACAGTATCTGCGGGTTCTTACCATCCTGAATCAATTGTGAAAGGCTGTTGCCCAGTGCCTCAATCACGGCACGTGAGCCAAGGTAACTGCCGCCTATGCCGGCAACCACAACCACCTCACAGTTCTCACGCAGAACGCGTGCAGTCTCCTCGATAGCATCCAAAAGACTGTTTTCAGTCTTTGAGGCAAGGTCCGTCCAGCCTATGAAATCATTGCCGGCACCGGTGCCATTTTCAAGTTTAAGGATTGCCTCCTTTACCTCCGGCTCAAGTGACTTGATATCCTTGGCCGATACAAAACTCTGAACCTGTGAGATGTCAACCTTAATCATAATCCCTGGTTATTTGAATGAGTCGGTAAGGAGTTTGATCTCTATTACCGGCGAAATATGTTCGTAAAGAATGTTGTACATGGCATCCAGGATAGGCATGTTAACCCTGTAATGCTCATTTATCTGCTTCATGCACTTGGTGCCGTAGTAACCCTCGGCAATCATCTCCATCTCCAACTGAGCGGCCTTTACCGAGTAACCCTTACCCACCATGGTACCGAACACGCGGTTACGGCTGAAGTTTGAGTAACCGGTTACCAGCAGATCACCCAGGTAAACCGAGTCATTGACTGCGCGGTTGGGCATGGGGCGTGCGGTTGCCAGGAAGTTGTTCATCTCCTGGATGGCGTTTGACATAAGCACGGCCTGGAAGTTGTCACCGTACTTAAGTCCGCTGCAGATACCTGCGGCTATGGCGTACACGTTCTTGAGCACTGAACTGAACTCAATGCCGGCCACATCCTCAGATACCGATGTCTTTACGTATGAGTTGGTCAGTTTGCGTGCTATATCCTGGGCGTTCTCCAGTTCCTGACAGCCTACGGTCAGATATGAAAGACGCTCCAGTGCAACCTCCTCGGCGTGACAGGGGCCGGCCACCACAGCGATATTCTCCATGGGAACGCCGTAGTAGCGATGAAAAAAGTCAGACATGAGCAGGTTGTCATCGGGCACGATACCCTTGATGGCCGATACCACAAACTTGTCACGGAGTTTCACCTTGAGTTTCTTCATGTGGCTCTTGAAGTACGGTGACGGGGTTACGAACACCAGTACGTCAGACTCTTCGACAATCTTGTTGATATCGGACGAGAAGTTTATCCGGTTCACATCAAACTGCACACCGGTAAGGTATGCGGGGTTGTGACCCAGACGCTTGAAATCCTCTATGCGGTCATCACGACGGATGTACCAGTTTATGGAATCCTCGGTGGAGAGCAGGATCTTGGCTATAGCCGTTGCCCAGCTGCCGCCACCCATAATTGCCAGTTTTCCCTGTGGAATTGCCATAGTTTTTGGTTTTTAATCCTTGCTTTCAGGTTTCATCTGCGGGAAGAACAGAACCTCCTGGATGGCCTGCTGACCGGTCATGAGCATAACCAGACGGTCTATGCCGATACCGATACCGCTTGTGGGAGGCATTCCGTACTCCAGTGCGCGTACAAAATCCTGATCTATGAACATAGCCTCGTCATCACCCTTCTGGCTCAGACGCAGCTGATCCTGGAAACGCTCGTACTGATCAATGGGATCGTTGAGTTCGCTGTATGCGTTGGCCAACTCCTTGCCGTTAACCATCAGCTCAAAACGCTCGGTAAGACCGGGCTTGCTGCGGTGCATCTTGGTAAGGGGTGACATCTCAACGGGATAGTCTGTGATGAAAGTGGGCTGTATGAATGTACCCTCGCAGGTCTCGCCGAATATCTCGTCTATGAGTTTGCCCTTGCCCATGGAGGGAGTAACCTCAACGCCGCACTTCCCCGCAACCTCACGCATCTCATCTTCTGACATGCCGTTCAGGTCATAGCCTGTCTTCTCCTTGATGGCATCCAGTATAGGCAGACGGCGATAGGGAGCCTTGAAGTCAACCTCGTTCTCACCAACCATTACCTTGGTGGTGCCGTTGGTCTCAAGAGCTATCTTCTCAAGCAGTTTCTCGGTGAAATCCATCATCCAGTTGTAGTCCTTGTAGGCTACATAGAGTTCCATGCAGGTGAACTCGGGATTATGGGTGCGGTCCATACCCTCGTTACGGAAGTTCTTGCCTATCTCATAAACGCCCTCAAAACCGCCCACGATAAGACGCTTCAGATAAAGCTCTGTGGCGATACGGCAGTACAGGTCAATGTCAAGGGTGTTATGATGTGTGATGAACGGACGTGCGCTTGCACCGCCGGGGATAGACTGCAGTATGGGAGTCTCAACCTCGGTGTAACCGGCATTGTCCAGAACCGAGCGCAGGGTGCGGATAACCTTGGTACGCTTCAGGAATGTCTCCTTTACGCCCTCGTTAACCACCAGGTCAACGTAACGCATGCGGTAACGCAGGTCGGGGTCATCGAACTTGTCATATGCAACGCCGTCCTTGTACTTTACGATAGGCAGCGGGCGCAGTGACTTGGAGAGCACCGTGAGTTTCTTGGCGTGGATGGTAATCTCACCCATCTGGGTGCGGAAAACGAATCCCTCTATGCCGATGAAATCACCTATGTCAAGGAGTTTCTTGAAGACCTTGTTGTACATCTCCTTGTCCTCCTCGTCGGGGCAGATGTCGTCACGGGTGATGTAGACCTGGATACGGCCTGTTGAATCCATCAGCTCAATGAATGAAGCCTTACCCATGATACGGCGGCTCATCATACGGCCGGCTACGCATACCTGGCGGGGCTCATCCTCATCCTTGAAATTCTCTTTTATCTCGGCGGCAAAAGCGTTTGTGGGATACATTGCTGCGGGATACGGATCGATACCCATTTCACGCAACTCCTTCAAACTCTCTCTCCTGAATTGTTCCTGATCGCTTAATTCCATTGTTATTTATATTCGATATACAGCCCGCAAAGGTAGTAAAAATAAAATAATAATGGCGCGTAACGCGCCACTATTACATTATCTTAACTCCTTCGGAGTCAACATAAATCACTTGCCCAGAAGGCCGAAAATGCTGGTCAGTGAAGAGATTGTGCTTGATACCTCATCGGTAGCATCCTCAATCATCTCGACAGCCTCTGAGACTGTCTCCTGAGCGGCAGCAGTAACCTGGGTCTTGGTTTCCTGGACTGTCTCCTTTGCAGTCTGGCTTGTGCTCTGACCGGCCTCCTCTGCACCTGCCACGGCAAGAACACCGGCTGCGGCTATGGTTGACAGATCAGTACCTGATACCAGTGACTGAAGTGTATTGGTAACAGTGCCGGCAGTATTCTTTGTCACAAGACGGTCTGAACCAAGGATAAGACCCTGAGCGAACTCATTGTAGAATTCACTCTTGTCATCCACACCCTTGAGTCCCTGAATGCCGTTGCTCAACTGAGCAAGCATGATGATGTTGTTCAGATTGGTGATATCAATCTGACCATCAGTCTGATACTGGGAATAAAGACTCTTCAGTGCTGCGCCCGATGCCTGTCCGCTGACCGATGCGCTGCCGTTCTTTGTTCCGATACCGAATATGCCGCATGATGATGTCATCAGGCATACTGCAAAACAAAATACAAATCCAAAAAACTTTTTCATAAATATCATGTTTAAAGTCACTTCATTATCATAGTGGCTCCGCTGGGCTGCATCTCAAACTGATAAGGCTTCTTGGTCTTGAGCTTGAGAGTGCTCAGTGAAGGCTCCATGGTCTTCTTGTCATCAGTGTAGAACTGAACCTGGCCGTCACCCAGGAATGAGAGGTCAATCTTGGATTTGATAACCTCATTTGTGGCGTTCAGTCCGGCTACAAACCAGCGTCCGTCGGTGCTCTTGCGTGCCAGAATCACGTACTTGCCGGGATAGCCGTCCAGGAAACGGGTCTCGGTCCAGGTGGTGGGAGCGTCACGCAGCCAGTCCATGCAGATCTTGGGTGCATCCTCCAGGTTGTTGGGGCAGATGGCTATATTCTGGATGGGGTTCTGGAAAATAACTTCGGTTGCAATCTGGAATATGGGAGTGGTCTTGAGCTTTGATCCGCGTCCGCTGTTCTGCTTGTTCAGGATACGGTTCATGAAACAGCCGCCAAACTCCATGCAGCCCACGGTGTTGCGGATGAACGGATGCAGGGTTGCCTTGAAGGCCTCCTCATCGCATGAACCCTGGCCAAAATACATATTCTCCGATGCAAGCACGGCTTCTGAGCCTACGTAGTTGGGATACATTCTCTCCCATCCGCGGGGCAGTGTGCAGCCGTGGAATATGCACATGATTCCGTGGTCGTTGGCATCGGACAGAACCTCCTCGTAAAGACGGATGGTCTCCTGCTTGTCGCCGCCCCAGAAATCAACCTTGATTCCCTTGCAGCCCACCTTCTCCAGCCAGGCCATCTCCTGCTTGCGGATGATGGAGTTGTCCATCTTGCAGATGGGGCTCTGTACTATATCGTTCCAGTAGCCGCTTGAACTGTACCACAGGAACACGTCCACTTTCTTGGAATTGGCATACTTGATGAGCTGCTCCATGCGCTCATAACCTATGTTCTGGTCCCAGCCTGCATCAATCAGGATATACTCCCAACCCATCTCTGATGCCAGGTCTATGAACTTGATCTGATCATCCCAGTTGCATGATGCATCCTGCCATACTATCCAGCTCCATGTGCTGCGGCCGTAAACATACTCGCGTGAGGGAGCATAGAGAGGCTCTACATAGTCCCACATTACGGTAGTCTCTACGATAGGCTTCAGGTCGGCACCCACGGTAATGGTACGCCAGGGTGTTGAAGCGGGAAGACGGAATGCAGGACATACGGTGCCTATTCCGTTGTTCTCATCGGGCATGGGGAACTCAATCTTGTAAGTGTTGTCCTTGCAGTCACCCAGACGTGAAGCGCAGTAACTGCTGCTTACGCCGGTCTCGCAAAGAAGTACCCAACCGCTCTCACCTACGTGGAACAGTCCGGGGAATGTGTAACCGTGACCGTACTGAGAGCGTACGTTCATCTGGCCGTCATTTGAGTAGCCCTCCTCATAACTGGGCTTGCTGCGCTGCCAGCCTATCATGGCGTCACTCTGCGGGGTGAGGAATGTGGTGGTGCCGTCAGGGAAACGGAATCCGGTATTCTCAAAGAGAACACGGGTGCTTGCGCGCTGGCGGGGTTTGGGTATGTTGTAGCGGATGGCTATGTCATTGTTGCTTACACGGAACTCAAACTCAATAGTCTCACGTGCGGCATTCTGCAGTTGGTACACTCCCAAACTGTATTCATGACTTACATGGGCAGTCTTGATGCGGTCCATGGTATAGTCAACAGTTCCCATATCGGTAAGCGTACCCACCAGTGTCAGGTTCTTGGTGAAATCACCGTTTCCGGCCTCACGGCCCTGGGGAAGTCCCTCAAGAGTGGGTTTGGAGCCCAGGTCAAGCATGATACCTATGGGTGAGTCCTCAAGCATCTGCTTGCCGTCATATTTGACTGAATAAGTGGGATTCTCTGTTCCTGTGATGTTGAAAGAGACTACAAGGCGTCCGTCCGGACTTTTAAGGTCCATAATACTCTGGTTTTCCTGAGCGAAAGCAGCCGTGAAAGCCAGCATTGAACCGAGCGCGAAAGCAAAAATTTTCTTCATTGTAAATTATTGTAAGTTTTCAGGTTAAATAAGTTCTTTAAGATCAGAGTGCACGGAAACTCAGACGCAGGGTTATCTGCGGATAAACGGGGTACTTGTCAACGTATTCAAGTATCTCCTTGGCATCATTGTCCAGTCCCTCGGCGGCATCGGTAATGGAGCCCACCTCCTTGTCCTGGCAATAGAGCACTGAGTTATGGTATATCATGGCACCAGCCTCCAACTGAAGTCCTAAGGTACGGTTGGGGATGCATCGGCCAAGACCCAGGCCAAGGTAATACTTGAGAGGATCCATCTTGAAATCGGCCTGCATGTATCCACAGCCGTCTTTCTCAATTACGGGATAACTCTCGTCACCTATTGTAAGGGCCAGTTCCTTCTCCTGTCCGGGAAGGGCTTTGCTGTTGAGTTCCTGGAGTGCGGCCCAGTCATTCTCTGTGGTGTTTCCGCTCACTTTCAGGAAGGGTGCGTTCTGCTTTGATGAGGGGGTGTAGTATACGCCGCCTGCTACGTAGAAACGTCCCAGTGCGAACGGATACCAGTTGATCATTGCCTTGAAATTATTAAGATTCATGCCTAAACCGGCATCTATTATGGCCTCATCGCCAAACTTATGCTGAAACTCATAAGAGGTTGCGGCGGAGTACTGTTCCTGAGCCTCCTTGAGTTCTTGTGTGTCAATTACCAGGTCTGTTCTGAAAAGGTCACCTGCAGGTGCCCAGTTATAACCGGCCTTTAAAACCAGGTGCTTCTGGACAGGCACGGCCAGCTCTACGCCGAAACCGTGCAGGCCTACCTCCGCTCCTACCGAGAAGTGGCGGAAAGGCTCCATGTTATCTTGTGCTGAAATGCCTATTGTAATGAATGTTGCAAGCAGTGTAAGGATTTGTTTTCTCATATTATAAAAGGATTATCTTCTGATTAGTACTTGTTTGGCTCTGCAAAAATAAACCTTTCTTACTCAGTAAGAAAATAAATACCGGATAAATGTGTAACTTCGCGGCCGCAATGGCCCCGTAGCTCAGTTGAATAGAGCGTCAGATTCCGGTTCTGCAGGTCGTGGGTTTGAGTCCCACCGGGGTCACAAAAAAGGCGATCGCGATGGCGACCGCCTTTTTTATGACCCCGTGGGACTCAGGGCCCGGGCTTCGCCCAGTCCCGGTCTTCCTTTTTTTAGTTCACTCCGTGAACGAGGCGGCCCTCCGGGACCGCTCTCACCCTCCGGGTTCGCCCCAATACTATCGAACCTGAGTTACCATTCTATCGGAGTTTCTCCGTGTTTTATGAGCCAGTCGTTGGTGAGGCTGAAGTGGTGGTTTCCAAAGAAGCCGTTGTAGGCTGAGAGGGGGGACGGATGGGCCGATGAGAGGACCAGGTGACGGGAGCGATCTATGATGGCTCCTTTTTTCTTTGCATAGCCTCCCCAAAGTATGAATACCAGTCCGACACGGTGAGCATTGAGTTCACGGATTGCAGCATCGGTAAACTCTTCCCAACCCTTTCCCTGATGCGATCCGGCCTGACCGGCACGGACAGTCAGGGTGGCGTTCAGAAGCAGCACACCCTGACGGGCCCAGCGCGTCAGGTCACCGTTTGCGGGAACGGGCTTGCCCAGATCATCGCTTATCTCCTTGAATATGTTTCTCAGCGAAGGCGGGAACGGGACACCTTCATTGACCGAGAAGCACAGGCCGTGCGCCTGGCCGGGTTCATGGTAGGGGTCCTGCCCTATTATGACCACCTTGACCTTGTCAAAAGGGCAAAGGTCAAAGGCGTTGAATATCAGACGTCCGGGAGGATAGACCGGACCATGGGCGTACTCTTCCTTTACAAAGTCTGTCAAGGTCTTGAAATAGGGCTTGTCAAACTCTGTCTGGAGATGCTCCTTCCAGGTGGGGTCAATCCTTACGTCCATATCAGATCAACTGGATGCCGGCTTTGGCGCACTGTGCGCGCATGTCATCGGGCCATATGCTGGCCTGGATTTCACCTATGTGAGCCTTCTGCAGGAACAGCATGCAAAGACGCGACTGACCTATACCGCCGCCTATTGACAGGGGCAGTTCGCCGGCCAGCAGTTTCTTGTGGAAATAGAGTTCCTTGCGCTCCTGCTTGCCGAACAGTTCCAACTGGCGGAGCATGGACTCCTTGTCTACGCGGATACCCATCGATGAGAGTTCCATGGCACGGCCCAGTATGGGGTTCCATACCAGAAGGTCACCGTTAAGTCCCATGAATCCGTCCTGGTTGGGGGTAGTCCAATCGTCATAGTCAGGTGCGCGCAGGTCATGCTCCTGTCCGTCGCCAAGTTTACCGCCTATACCCATGATGAATACGGCTCCGTGCTCGCGGCAGATGGCATCCTCACGCTCCTTGGGAGTCTTGTCGGGATAGAGACGGCGCAACTCCTCAGAGTGGATAAAGAAGACCTCGCGGGCCAGGAACGGCTCCAACTGAGGATAGGTCTCGTTTATCAGGTACTCTGTTCGGAGCATTGCTGAGTATATCTTGCGTACTATACGCTTCAGGAAATCAATGTTGCGGTCATCGGCCGTTATTACACGCTCCCAGTCCCACTGGTCAACATAAAGCGAGTGCAGGTTACCCAGGCTCTCATCGGCACGGATGGCGTTCATATCGGTATAGATTCCGTAGCCAGGCTTTACCTCATACTCGGCCAGGGTAAGACGTTTCCACTTGGCAAGTGAATGAACCACCTCGGCCTTGGCATCGGCCAGGTCCTTGATGGGGAATGTTACGGCACGCTCAACGCCGTTAAGATCATCGTTGATACCCATGCCCTTGAGAACGAACAGAGGGGCGGTGACACGTCTCAACTGCAATCCGGTTGAGAGATTCTGTTGGAAGAACTCTTTGATGAGTTTGATACCCTGCTCTGTCTGCTGCATTGACATGAGCGGTTTGTACTTTTCAGGAATGATCAGGTAGCTCATAGCATTTATGTTGATTTATTCGTTATACCAGTTGACGTAGCTGTTATAGCTGGAACGTTTCTTGACCTTCAGCAGGTCAGCCAGCATCTGCGAGTTTGCCTTGACGGTAAAGTTGTATGACGTATACGGTTTGAGCACGACGCTGCAAGACATGTTGAAGCAGTGCAAATCACGCGTAACACTCATCGTGGTGGTGGTGAAATCATGCCAGGTGAAATCCCATCCTGACGAGAAACTGATATTCCACTTGTTGGTCAGTTTCATGTTTCCGGACATGTTCAGGTTGTGCGACAGAGCCCACGGGTAACGCATGCGCTCCACATTGATCGGGGCCGATGTGTTCTCCCTCATGGTGATACCGTACGATATGGAGAACGACCACGGCAGGGAGTAACTGACATAACCGTCCTCATCAACAGGAGCGGCGCCTCCGTTCTTGCCGGGTGCGGCCTGGGTACGTCCTACTGATTCCGTTTTGTCGGCATTGGGATTCTCATCCAGTTCCTCATCTTCCTCCTCCTCGTCATTGTTACGGTGAGTCAGGGTTCTCCACTTGGTCCTCCACTCGTTAAGCGTGTTGTTTGAGAACGTGTATGAGAAGTTCTGGCTCATGCCCTGGAATCGGCCGAAACGTCCGTACGAATACTCCGTGCGGTCACCTACGATGACCCTGCCCTGCTCGTTGAACTCATAGGCGTAAGTGGCCCATGTGGCACTCAGGCTGAAGGTGTGGTTCTTGGGAAGTTTCAGTCTTAGACGGGTATTGAGGTTACTCCACGGCTTGGTTCTGGCGGCAAAGTTGTATGACATTGATGCACCCAACTCGTCAATCAGGGGTATGTTCCTGGTTGACTTGGTGGAGTCCTTGTCAGTACGGATCTTCATCTCCAGGTTGTTGCCCACGCTAAGCGAGAGGGTTCCGGATTTTCCCTTGCCCGGGACGCCGTACATGGACCCGTTGAACGGCGAATACTCTACCGTGCGGACCTCGCCCTTGTCATCGGTGTAGGTGTAGGTGTCATAGTAACCGTAGCGGGCGGCACTGAAGTCAGGAGCCATGCTGTAACTTACCGACGGAGTGAACACGTGGCGTACGGCAACCAGTTTGTTTCCGAACAACTTTATCCACAGGTTGGTAGGCTCGTAGAAACCGTACAGTTTGGTATTTGCGCTGACGCTGAGGTTATAGTTGTAGACCCTGTTGAATCCGTAAACTGTATCCCTTGCCACCTTCATCTGATCGGCATCCCAGGACTGCTTGACCTTGTAGGTATACCAGCGGGAGTTGTAGTTGAATGACGGGGTTATGTTGATGGTCTTGAACAACTGGAATGTGGCACTGACGGGAATGGAGTGTCTCATACCGTTGTTCCAGTCACGGATCAGGTTCTTGTGCATGATCTCGTCCTCCTTACTGGTGATGCTGTTGCTCAGCGAACCGGAGTAAGAGAGCGAAATCTTCTCATACCACTTGGCGTTGCCCACAACCTTCTTGCGCTTGAACGGGTAGAAACGCTGCAGTGAAATGCTCAGCGAAGGCAGGCTCACCGACATGGTTGAGTCACGCATGTTCTGCGACAGGTTCATGGAACTGGAGATTGACAGGCCTATGGACGGGAAGTTCCTTGAGTAACTTATACTTGAAGTACGGGTACTCTGCGATGTCAGCGACGGATTGTACAGACTGCTCAGGTTGGACCGCTCATAACTCTGTGTGGCAAAGTTCACACTTGCCGAGAAGTTCTGGTACGGGTTTGCCTTGGCATCCTGACGGTGGGTCCAGCGCAACTTGAAGTTCTTTGTCACCGAGTAATCCGGCAGTCCCTTGTCACCCAGTTTGGTGGTAAGCGAACTGGCATACACGTTACCCGAGAACTTGTAACGCTTCTTGTATCGGCTCTCGGCAGATACGCCCCATGAGCCCTTGGTGAAAATCTCACCCAGCACCTTGAGGTCAAAATAGTCGGAGAGTGCAAAATAGTAGCCGCCGTCCTTGAGATAGAAACCTCTCTCCATCTCATCACCGTAGGTAGGCACGATAATGCCCGATGCATAATCACCCTCCAGGAACGGGAAAAATCCGAAAGGCACGAACAGGGGCAGCGGAACGCCCATCACCTCAAGATATGCGGGGCCGAATATCACGTCGCGGCCGGGACGGACCTTGGCACGTGTGATGCGGATGTTGAAGTGGGGATCGTCGTGCTGGTCACAGGTGGTGTAGACACCGTCGGCTATGTAATACTCGCCTTCGGGACCCTTCTTGGCCTCCTGGCTGGTCATATAGCCCTCACCCTGTTGGGTGATAATCTCGTTTATGTAACCCTTCTCAGTCTTGAAGTTGTAACTGATGTGATTTGATTCATACGGGGTCGATCCGTCCACGAACACAGGCGCTCCCTGCATGACACCGGCAGAATCCAACCTGCCGTCAGCATGTACAAGACTGCTGTCCATCTGCATCTTGATGACAGCGGCAGTAAGCTGCACGTTCTGATAGTTCACCTTGCCGTCACCGTACAGCGAAGCGTAACCGCCGTTGTTCCACACCATTGAGTCTGTCGACTCGTAGATAACGGGGTCTTCAAGTGAGTCTTTCTTTTTCTTGGGGCCTTGGGGAATGGTGTCACGTACCGCACTCACGGTATCCTGAACCGATACGACAGAGTCCTGAACCGCAGGAATGGAGTCAACAGGGGCCTGAGCCACTGCCATTCCGGCCGGAATAAACAATCCCAGAAGGATCGGGAGCCATCTTTTTCTGTTATTTCCCCTCACTTGCTGATGAGCTTTCTGCGTATCAAACTGCAAAAGTACCCATAAAAGCTCACACAAGCGCACACGCGGGGCTGTTTTCAGAATTTTTAATAGTTACAGGAAAAGCCTGCACCACTCCCTGAAAATATTGACTCCCTCCTCTCCGAACTTGGCCAGGCTTCGTTCTGCCTGCTCAATGGTTTTCTCATCTTCAGGGTTGGTTTTGCTGTAGAACTTATCGGCAAAGCAGACAATCTTCTCCTCAATTGAAACGGGAATCATGTCACGGTGGGGTACGGGCAGGTCACGCTCAATTATCTGTTTAAGCGTCAGTCCGGTGCCTGTATGCCGCTCGGCAACCAGCGCATGACGCGGCAGCCCCTCGCTCCGTAGCAGGTCGGCACCCAGATAACCGTGGCACAGGTAATGGTATTTGCCAAAGCAGTGGATCTTATCGGCATCTGTAAGGAAAATTCCTATATCATGAAGCATGGCCGCCTCTTCCGTGAATGCGGCATCGGCACCCAGTTCCGGGTGCGCGGCCACAATCTTCAGAGCCTTGTCGGCCACAAGGCGGCTATGCAACAGAAGCAGATCCCTTAGAGGCTGATTGTCAGAGTAATACTTGTCAATCACCCCCATCCACAGGCTTTCGTTTCCTACACTCATCTTAAAGGTGCAATAACAAAACTGTATGAATAGTCACCGTAGTGCAGCTTGTACGGCTCCAGCGGTGTGGCGCCCCAGCTGTTCACGCAGGCCAGACCGTACTGTGCCTTGTCAATATGCACAACGGTATAGGGACGCGGTGTAAGGTCACCTGCATGCACGTTATGCTTGCTTGGGCCCTCATCCAGGTCTGCGGTGGTATAGTTGAGCGATGACATGCTAAGAGGTGCATCACTGTAGAACTCCAGACCCAGGCCTTCGGCGTTTGTAACGCGCCACCAGCGGACATCGGTCTTGTTGCCGTTCTCCTGCGGACGTATGTAGGGGAAATACTGGTCTGCCACAGAACTCTTGTAGATACCCAGGAACTGCGAACTGTTACGGTCCGAGTAGTTCTCAACCGGGCCGCGGCCGTAGAACTCAACCTGATCAAACTCCTGAGCCATATTCATGGTCATACCGAACTTGAACAGGTCAGGCATACCCTGTGGGCGCTGCGGGCGCTGGCCCTGACGCTGCGGTGCGGCCTGAGCCATAGCCTGGGCAGCCTCCTCGGGACGGGTAACCATCTTCTGTGAAACATGCATAATGCCTTCGCAGTCCAGCACATACTCCATCTCAAGCGATGCATGGAGCTGCTCTATCTCGTATTTCACGTTAACCTTACCCAGACCTTCCTCTACCTTGCACTCAAAAGCGGTACGTCTGAGATTGGGATTGCGCCATGCCTGCATGCGTGTATGCAGGTTTGCGCCGTAGTCGTTATCGGTGGGAGCACGCCAGAAATCACTCTTTAACTGGCTTCCGTTCTGAGTAATCTGCTTGCCGTCTATGTCAATGTAATCTATCCAGCCGCTGTTCTTGTTGAAGGTATATACGACACCTGCAGCCTCAAGCTTGACATAAGCCACAGCCTCATCAATCTTCACGTCTCCGGTATTTGCGGCTACCACCTGCGGGAACTCATAGCCGGTAACCTCAAACTGATTATGTGCCACAACGAAATCCTTCTCAAGCAGAGGAGCGGCCTCTTTCAGTTTAAACTCCACCTCCACAAGTATCTCCTTACCGGCCGGAGCCTTCTTTATTGCCTTGGCAAGATCTGATGAAGTAACCTTCACCCTGCTCTGAGCGGCAATCTTGGGCAGTTTTATCTGACCGCGTGACACCTCGGCGCCATCGGCCGTCAACACATACTCCATGTAGTAAGCCGACAGGTCGGTATAGAAGTTCTCATTATATACTTCAATGACGCCCTTCTTAAGGTCAACCGGAGTAGCCCATATGTTCTGGTAGAAATACTGTACCTCATAAGCATGCGGATTCCAGCGGCGGTCGGGCGCAATCAGACCGTTGCAGTTAAAGTTCTGGTCCGATGTGGGGTAGCGGCCCTCATCACCTCCGTAAAGGAAAATCTCCTTTCCATCGGCGTTTTTGCCAAATACCGCCTGGTCAACAAAGTCCCAGATAAAGCCGCCCTGAACCGAGCGGTTGGCACGGATAATTTCCCAGTACTCCTTGAATCCGCCCTCGGAGTTACCCATGGCGTGGGCGTACTCGCACTCTATCATCGGGCGCGGATCGTTGCCCTTCTCATGACGCTCCATTGCGCCGTAATCGGCATACATGGGGCAGTGTATATCGCAGTGGTCAGGTGAGCCTGTCGCTCCCTCGTACTGTACGGGGCGGGTCTTGTCATACTCCTTGATCCACTTGTAGCAGGTCACAAAGTTTTGGCCGTCACCGTCCTCGTTACCCATTGACCATACAATGATTGAAGGATGGTTCTTGAAGGTTATCACGTTTGACTTGTTACGTTCCAGGTGTGCCTGCTCATACTCGGGATTGCGGGCCAGAGGGTTGGGTCCGTACATCATGCCATGACCCTCGATATTGGCTTCGGCTACCAGATAAATGCCGTATTCATCGCACAGATCATACCAGCGCGGATCATCCGGATAGTGGCTGGTGCGGACTGCGTTGATGTTCATCTGCTTCATGATCTGTATATCCTCAACCATGCGCTCCAGCGGTACTACATAGCCTCCGTAGGGATCCATCTCGTGACGGTCGGCACCCTTTATGAGTATGGGCTGTCCGTTTACCAGCAACTGGCGGTCACGAATCTCGACCTTGCGGAATCCCACCTTCTGCGGAACAACCTCAAGCACCTTTCCGTCGGATTCCTGAAGAGTCATGTAAAGGGTATAGAGATACGGAGTCTCGGCCGTCCATTTGTAAGGATTTCCTACCTGGAATGAGAACTTTACGGCACCGTTTGCAACGGTCTCTGATGCGCCGCGGATAACCTTGCCGTCGGCGTCCTTCAACTGAAGGTTCAGCACCTTGCCGTCGGCTCCGCTGAATGAAGCCTCAAAGTCAAGGGTGGCGTTCACATACTTGGCATCCAGGTCAGTAACGACACGGAAATCGTCAATATGAGCCTGGGGGCGTGAATAGAGATATACCTCACGGGCTATTCCGGTAAAGCGCCAGAAGTCCTGATCCTCTATGTAACTGGCATCACACCAGCGCATTATCTGCATGGCTATCAGGTTCTTCTCACCAAACTTGACATAGTCGGTGATATCGAACTCGGCCTCCATCTTGCTGTCCTCGCTGTAGCCCACATACTTTCCGTTCACCCAAACCCAGAGATTTGAAGTGGCCGAACCCACGTGTATGTAGACGCGCTCGCCCTTCCATGCGGCAGGTACGGTGAAACTCTGGCGGTACGAGCCCACGTAGTTGTCACGCTCGCCCACAATCGGAGGATTGATGGGATACTCGTTGTTCCAGGGATAGGTCACGTTGGTGTATATCTTATCGCCGTAACCGTTCATCTCAAACAGGCCGGGAACAGGAAAATCAACCCATTTGCTGTCATCAAAGCCCTCGGCAAAGAAATTCTCGGGCTTTTCATATGCGTTCTTGACAAAATTGAACTTCCAGTTGCCCTCTATTGACATGAACCTTGAAGACTGGTTTTTGTCTCCCTTCTGGGCCTGCTCAGGACTCTCATAGGCAAAATAGTCGGCCACATCGGGCTTTTCGTTTTCACTGTTTACCTTAGGGTCAAGCCATACAGGCTGCTGGGCCGTTAACGGAATAAGGGCCAACTCAAGAATGGTCAGTAATGCTATACGTTTCATAAGTAGGGGTATTTTTCTTTTCCGCGAAAGTAATTGTTTTTTGCCTTACAGAGTGCTTATATATGAAAAAAAACTACCTTTGCGCAAATTTTAAACACGCACGCACACGCGCGAAACCACAATCATATGACAAGCGTCATCTCGGACAAACGTAAAGGACTGACAGAGAAAATTCTCCGATTCGCTCCTTACATCCTGGCAGTTATCCTTTGGTGCCTGTTGGCATTCAGGGAGCAGTTTTATCTGAAAAAAGTGGAGGACCTGTCGGTTTTCCTGTTTGACAGACTTTTTATCCTGGAGTGGTTCAAGACCCCGGGAGGTTTCCTGGGTCTGGCAGGCATGTTCCTGACGCAGTTCCTGCACCTGCCCTGGCTGGGAGCGTTGCTTTGGGTCGTACTGCTTTTGATTGCTTACCAACTCACCGTCCGCATATTCAACATCCCTGAGAGTTACCGTCCGCTGGCTCTGATTGCGCCGGTACTGCTTGTCATAGCCAATATGTCCCTGGGATACGGAGTATTCATTATGAGAGAGCAGGACCACTTCTTCGGTCCGCTTCTGGGATATCTGATAACGCTTGTTCCCATTACCGTCATTCCACGGATCAGGTACAAATGGGCCAAGGTTCTTTTCATACCCGTATGGGCTGCGGCTGGTTTTGAGTTGTTCGGCACATTTGCCTTGATAGGACTCCTGGTAACGGCACTGGAATCTCTTGTAAGCCCCAAGGCCACCCGCAAGGAACGTTTCACTGAATTCCTGTGTCTGGTAGCCTGTATCATATTCATTCCCATCTTCATGTACCCGGCCTACACCTCCTACAGGATGGCCGACAGTTGGATAATGGGACTTCCGTCAATATCCGATGACCGATGGACACACGCCATGAGGGCACCCATCCTGCTTGCACTGCTCTGTCCTCTGATACTGGCCCTCATCCAATACCGTCTGCAGCAGAAGCCGTTGGACGACAAGAAGAAACGCCTCACCCATGCAATCCTGTACATAGTATCGGTTGCAGCCGTCTGGGGATTCTGGTTCAAGGATGCAAACTTCCATACGGAACTGGCCATGTCCGATGCGGTTGACAGTTTTGACTGGAACAGTACCATAAAAATCTACCAGGATGCCAGCAGGTCACAGGAAAAGTCCTTTGAGCCTACACGCTCCATGGTGATGTACCGTGACCTTGCCCTTCTCAAGACAAATCAGGCTCTTGACAAGGCATTCACCATGAAGGACGGCAGCAAGATGCAGAAATCCCGCACCGTCATTCCCATGGCATGGCAGTCCGGCAAACAGATATACCTGCAGTACGGTCTTGTAAACATGAGTTACCGCTGGTGCCTTGAGGATGTGATTGAGCACAACTGGAGTTTCAGCACCCTCAAGTATATGGTAATGCACTCCGTAGTGATGCATGAAGAGGAGTTTGCCCGCAAGTACATAAACAAACTCAGCAAGACCCTGTTCTACCGCAAATGGGCCAAGTCGCAGACAGCCCTGGCACATGACAGCACACTTATGGCTTCAACAAAGCCTTACAGTGAGATTCTGCCTTACATGTGCTTTGAGAACCGCATGACCAATGACATGGTCAAGACTGAAGGATTCATGATGCGCCATTACACCGAGGCCATTCCGACCAATCCCACACCCGAGTTTGACCGTGCCGCTCTCTTCTGGGCCATGCGCATACAGAACATACAGGTTTTCTGGTCATGTCTGTACGATTATGCCCAGACAAACAAGGTCGAGCAACTGCCACGCGCCGTCGAGGAGGCCGCAATCCTTTACAGCAATCTGGAGAAGCCGCCTTTTGAACTGCGCTTCAGCAAAAAGACAACTGACCGTTACAACGCATTCAGACGTTTCGTCGAGAACAATCCCGTACGCGACATCAAGGAATCGTCTGAGAAATATTACAGCAAGTTCGGTGACACATTCTTCTATTACTACTACTTTATCAGAGACTTAAAGACCTATTGACCTATGAGAAGAAGCATTATACCCATATTGGCCCTCATGCTCACAGCCTGCTCGCCCAAAGAACCAGCAGACAGTGTACAGACCGGCTCCGCACCCCATATCTTTCCTGACTATACCGATGTTACCATACCAGGAAACATCGCTCCCACAAACTTCCTGATTGAGGAGGTGGGGCAGGATTACGTCACCGTTCTCCAGGCAGGCAGCGACCGCGTAACCATCGGCGGCAACAGTGTACGCATCCCTATCAAGAAATGGCAGAAACTCACTCAGTCACCTGAAATCAAAGTGACTGTCTATGTTCAGAAAGAGGGCAAATGGAACGCATACAACCCGTTCACTCTGACGGTAAGCGATGACATCGACCCCTACATCTCATACCGTATCATCCCCGTGGCGGTAGAGTCTTATGAGAAACTCTCCATCCGCCAGCGCAACATCACCAACTACAAAGAGAAGGTGATATTTGCCAACACTATGATACAGAACAACGTTGACCAGACCTGCATCAACTGCCACCATTACCAGAACTGGGATACTGACAACATGATGTTCCATGTACGCCACTACAAGGGAGGCACCATTCTGGTGCTTGACGGCAAACTGCATAAGGTCAACATGAAGACCGACAGCACCATATCGGCCGGCGTATATCCCTCATGGCACCCCACTCATGATTACATAGCACTGTCCAACAACTGGACCCACCAGTCTGTCCATGCTGCCACTCATGACAAACTGGAGGTTATTGACGAGAACAATGACATAATCCTGTATGACATCCGCACCAACACCGTAAGTCCTATTGAGAATGACTCAAACGAGTTGGAGTGTTACCCCGGATGGTCAGCCGACGGACGTACCCTCTATTACGTATCGGCCCATTATGAAGGTGAGTTCGGACCCGGCAGGGAGACTCAGTTGTTCCTGGACAGAAAGCAACTGCACTTTAACCTGTACAGTAAATCCTTTGATCCCGAGACCCGCGTCTGGGGTCCCAAGCAACTGTTATACGATGCCGTTGCGGCCGACAGCAGCATGACCTGGCCGCGCGTATCACCCGACGGACGCTGGATGGTTTGCTGCGTAAGCACCCACGGAATCTTCCCGCTTGACCAGATAGCATCTGATTTTGTCCTGTTTGACCTCAAGGACAACACATACAGGTATATCGATGAGATAAACAGCCAATACGCCGAGAGTTTCCACTGCTGGTCATCGAACGGAAAATGGATGCTGTTCAGTACCCGCCGCGAGGATGGAGTCCATACACGTCTCTATTTCAGTCATATTGATGATCAGGGACATTTCTCCAAACCCATGGCACTGCCCCAGCGTGATCCGGAGTTCAACCGCGAGTTCCTGAATGCGTTCAACATACCGGAACTCATGAAAGAGCCCGTGCACATTACACCCAGACAGTTCGCATCATTCATATCAAGCACTGAAGCGACCAGATCAAATTATGAACCAAGGAGAGGCAAATAACATACAGGCAATCATGGCAAAGACCCGTTGGATTCCGCCAGTTGTATTATGTGTCATATTGTTTTTTATTTCACATGAATACATCTACGCGGTCGAAGAGAAATCCCTGTTTGTCTATGACCTGTTCTGGCTGAAGGATTTCCTCTGCAAACCGTCGGGAATCCTGACATACTGCAGTCTTTTCTTCATCCAGTTCCTGCATATTCCATGGCTGGGCACCCTGATCTGGATTATCCTGCTTATCCTGTCGGCCGAACTCACCCGCATTGTATACAGGATACCGGTCAGCCTTTCGGCACTGGCCTATATTCCGGCAGCCATATTCGTATCCTACAACATGTCGGTAGGTTATGCTGTTTACCTTATCACCCTGCAGGGCTTTTTCTTCATACCGGTGCTGGGATATCTGTGGGCGCTTCTTACGGTAGTTGTACTCAGAAAATTCCGTAATCCGGTCTGGCTGGCCATACTTTTTGTCATCTGGGGTTTTGCCGGATATTACGTTGCCGGTTTCTACTCACTTGCCGGTATTGTGGCCGCCTGCGTGGACACGATGTTCTCAGACCGCAGCAGGTCTTGCCGCCTGGCTGCATTGGCCGGCACAGTCATACCGTTGCTGCTTGCACCGGTTGCGTTCGTGGGAACCACCACGTACAACCTGTCAAACGGATGGATAATAGGCCTGCCCGAGAAGGATTTCGGAATAACCCCCTTGAAGATGCAGTTCCCGCTCATGCTGGCAATGGCACTTGCAGTCATAGCCCCCATGTACAAATACCTGAGCCGTCTGTCAGGCCCAAAGGCTCCGATAATAATACAGACCGCCGCCCTTGCCCTGTTCATAGCCATACCGTCAGTGTTCTGGTTCAGGGATGAGACTTTCAAGGCGGAATCAGGCATGATCCATGCGGCAAACAACCTGGAATGGCAGGAAGCCGTAGACATATTTGAAGAACTGCAATCCAAGCATGCCGATGACCCCACCTGGGAGCCCACCCGCGTTCTGGTTCTGCTCAAAGATCTGGCACTTATAAAGACAGGGCAGGAATCTGAACGCTCCTACTCTTTTGAAAACGGAAGTCGGATGCAGAACAACGACTGTATCGTACCGATGTCATTCCAGATAGGAAAGATACTCTATCTGAATTACGGCCTGCCCGGTATATGCAACAGATGGTGCAGCGAGGAGACAGTCCTGTTCGGCCGGAACTATATGACATACAAGTATCAAAGCATCATTGCCATATTGTTCAATGACACCAATCTTTCAAGAGAATACCTGAACATTCTCAAAAAGACCCTTTTCTACCGCAAATGGGCTGAAGAGCAGTTAAAGTTATGCAATAATCCGGGCCTGACCGCACGGACCAAGCCATATGACACGATTCTGCAGTTGATGTGTTACGATGACATCATAACCTCCGATTCCGAAGGATGCGAATCATTCCTGGCAAGGCATTTCAACGGCCCCAGACCCCGCAGAGCCACCCCACTTTATGACCGCGTAGCCCTGTTCTTTGCAATGGACAGCAAGGATTCGGACCTTTTCTGGGCAAGATTCATGGCCTTCCTGGATTCAAACCCCACATCTGTGGTCGGAAAATACTATCGCCAGGCCGCATATCTTTTCAGCGTCATCAACAAAAGCAGTACACTTGAGACGCTTCCCTTTGATGACACCACAAAGGAACTCTTCGGAGAATTCATGGAGAAGGCGTTCAAAGTAGGAAACGTAAGTCTTGAAGAGGCACGCCAAGCCTTCCCGGCCAAACTGAGACATACCTACTACTTCTATTTCTATTACGTAAACGAGCTGCAAATGTTTTGACCCATATGAAGAATAGAATACTGTATCTCTGCTCACTGGCATTTCTGGCAGCATGCACCGGCATACCGGAGAACTGTTCCAAAGGCACAGATGCCGACATATTCCCGGATTACACGGATATTACCGTTCCGGTAAACATTGCCCCCACCAATTTCCTCATCCAGGATAATGCCGACAGTTACCTTACCGTTCTGGAGTCAGGCAACCGGACAGTCAGGGTAAAGGGAGAGAAAGTGCGCATTCCCATCCGCAAATGGAGAAAACTCACCTCACAGGGCAACATAACCGTAACCGTCTATGAACAGAAGGACGGAAGTTGGGTCAGGATGAATCCGTTCATGATCAATGTAGCCGATGAGATAGACTCCTACCTGTCATACCGTGTCATTTCGGCACTGTACGAGTCATACAACCGTCTGTCAATCAACCAGCGCAACCTCACCAACTTCAAGGAGAAGGTTGTATATGCCAATTCGATGGCGTCAAAGGGCGAGGATATCCAATGCATAAACTGTCACAGTTTCAAGAACTGGCGTACGGACAACATGCAGTTCCATATACGTCAGTATCTGGGAGGAACTATCATGTACAGGAACGGCAAACTTCAGAAACTGAACCTCAAGACTGATTCCACTCTGTCTGCTGCAGTCTATCCTTCATGGCATCCCACCCATGATTATATAGCATACTCCAACAACAAGACCATGCAGAATTTTCACACCAGCCACACAAACAGAATCGAGGTGTTTGATGAGTTCAGCGACCTTATCCTGTACAATCTGGCCGATAATTCCGTAAGCATCATCGAGAATGATCCCGATGAGTTTGAATGCTATCCGTCATGGTCACCAGACGGCAAGACCCTTTTTTACGTCTCAGCCAACCTGGGCACCATCAAGGAGGCCAACCGCAAAAACAGCACCATAATAGCCAACTCAAACGGCACTTTCAAATACAGTCTGTACGCCAAGGACTTTGATCCCGACACCAGGACATGGGGTGAGAAAAGGATGTTTTATGATGCCGCCGCCCTGGACAGCAGCATTACTTGGCCAAGGGTTTCGCCCGACGGCCGCTGGTTACTGTGCTGTCTGAGCACTCACGGAGTATTTCCTCCCAACCAGGATGTATCGGACCTGATACTCTTTGACCTCAAGAACGGGACCCGCAGATATGCAGACGAACTGAACAGCAGCAAATCAGAGAGTTATCACACCTGGTCCAGCAACGGCAAATGGGTGGTAATAAGTTCCCGCCGTGAAGACGGACTCCACACCCGTCCCTATTTTGCGCATTTAAACAGCGACGGAACATTCACCAAGCCCTTCATGTTACCCCAGAAAGACCCTGAGTTCATGCGTAAGTTCATGTACTCATTCAACATACCTGAGTTTACGATAGAACCTGTCAGGGTTTCTGCCAGGAAACTGGCATCGTTCGTAAAGAGCACTGATGCTTCACCTGTTTCATTTGAACAAAAAAGAGGAAAATGAAAAGAGTTCATATATATATAGGAATAATCGCAGCACTGTTCTGTCTGACCAGGTCATTGCCGGCCTGTGCCGTTGATGATCAGGGCCGATTCGTACTGGTAATAGATGCCGGTCACGGAGGCAAGGACCCCGGAGCGGTAAACGGCAAGAACCAGGAGAAGAGCATAAACCTGAACGTGGCCCTCAAGATGGGCAAACTCATTGAGGAGAACTGCAAGGACGTAAAGGTAATCTACACCCGCAAGACCGATGTGTTCGTAGAGTTGTACAAACGTGCCGACATAGCCAACAAGGCCGGAGCCGACATGTTCATATCCATTCACACCAACTCGGCCAAGAGCAAAGCCGCAAACGGCGCCGAAACCTATCTGCTGGGTGTTGAGGAGAACCGCACCAGCGCCAACCTGAACGCCGCACTTGAGGAGAACAAGGCCATCCTCCTGGAGAATGACTATGAAGCCCATTACGAAGGATATGATCCCAACAGCCCCGAAAGCATGATCATCTTTGAGTTCATGCAGAACGAGTATCAGAAGGAGAGCCTCAAGATGGCGCAGTTCACCCAGAACCAGATGATAACCTCAGCCAAGCGCCCTGACCGCGGCGTACATCAGGCCGGTTATCTGGTATTGTGGAAGAGCACCATGCCCAGCATACTGATTGAACTTGGATTCATATCAAACGATGCCGAGTGCAAGTATCTGGTATCACAGAAAGGTGTCGATGAGATGTCGCAAAGCCTCTACAAGGCATTCTGCGAATATCTGGACTATCACAACAAACTGCTTGAGAAAGCCGTTCCCACGGCTCAGGCCATAGGAAACAAGGGGGCCGACAGGGAACTGCCTGTATATAAGGTACAGTTCATGAGCCTTAAAAACCCGCTCAAGAAGAATGACAAACGCCTCAAGGCTTATGCCAGTGTAAACTACTATGAAGAGGGCGGAATGTGCAAGTACACCTGCGGTGACACCACGGACTTTGATGCTATCCAACAGACGAAGAAGGAGGTCCAAAAAAAGTATAAGGACGCGTTCGTAATTGCCGTCTATGAAGGTAAAAAAATCAGCGTAAAAGAGGCTCAGCAAATTAGCCAAAAATTCAAATAATATACCTAAATTATACACGTCCCGAAAGCGTCATATTTAGATTTAGTCTAAATATGACGTTCTTTCGTTTTTAATTCTTCTCAATCTGCAATCTCGTATCAGAACGCGTAAAAAACGGGTGATGCAGGCCTGAAAACAGGACTCGTTTCAGAGTTATCAACAGGTTAATCTGCTGATTTTCAAAGACATGATAAAAGTCAATAGGCTGTTTTCAACTTTTTTAATAGGTTTTTCCAAGGACCTGATTGACAGCTTTTTACAAAAGTCAAATTTTTAGGGTAAAGGAACCGGTTTGTTTTATTGGAATAAGATTGTCAACTTTGCAAAGCAGTTGACGGAAAGACACCAGATAGTCCGACCCAACCCGCTAAAAAATGACAGGGACTGAACTAAAAAACCAATGGAGCTTATGCCTGGATTTCATCCGGGATAATGTATCGAAAGCAGTTTTCGATACGTGGTTCTCTGTAACAGAACCGGTATCATTGGAAAACGGTGAACTCCTTATCCAAATCCCCAGCCCGTTCGTATATGAGTACCTTGAGCAGAACTGCCTTGACGTAATAAAGGCGGCTCTTACAAAGGTTTTCGGCAAAGGCACAAAACTGGCTTACAGCATCCTTACCGATAAGGAGAACAACATCAGCCAGAACGTTAGTTCAGCCGATACCTTATATAATATCAAGGGTACCGCCGAGATAGGCAACAAGGCTCCGTCCGTAACAGACGCCCCGCTGGTTCAGGATCTCAATCCGCAACTGGATCCCAATTACAGTTTTGACAACTTTGTTGAGGGTATCAGCAACAAACTTGCACGTACAGCCGGTGAGACCATCGCACTCAATCCTGCAGGCAGCGCTTTCAACCCTCTGTTCATATACGGTTCATCCGGCGTGGGCAAGACACACCTGGCTACTGCCATCGGCCGCAGAGTAAAGGAACTCCACCCTGAAAAGAGAGTCCTGTACGTATCGGCCCACCTGTTCATGGTTCAGTATACAGACGCTGCCAGAAACAACACTGTAAATGACTTCATCCATTTCTATCAGTCAATTGACGTACTGATAATTGATGACATGCAGGAACTGTCCGGATACACCAAGACGCAAAACACATTTTTCCATATATTCAACTATCTGCACCTTAACCACAAGCAGCTCATCATGACGAGCGACCGTCCTCCCAAGGATATGAAAGACCTTGAGGAGCGTCTGATCACCCGCTTCAAATGGGGTTTGGTGGCTGAGTTGGAGCGTCCGGACCTGAATCTCCGCAAGGACATACTTCGCGACAAGACAAGACGCGACGGTATCACTTTCCCGGAGCCGGTAATTGATTACATAGCCGATAAGGTTAGGGATAACGTTCGTGACCTGGAGGGTGTGATTGTTTCTCTCATGGCATATTCTACAATCTACGGCAAGGAGGTTGACCTGAATCTTACCCATGAGGTGATAGACAAGAGCCAGCATCACGAGCAGAAACCCATCACAATCGAATCAATTATCACAAAAGTCTGCGATTATTATAACATCGACGAGACATCCGTACAATCCAAATCACGCAAGCATGAGATTGTTCAGGCAAGACAGATAAGCATGTATCTGGCCAAGAAATACCTGGATTTCTCAACCTCAAAGATCGGAGCGTATATCGGAAAGCGCGATCATGCCACAGTTCTGCACGCCTGCAATATGGTTCGTGACCAGATTCAGGTAGACAAGAACTTCAAGGCCGATATGGAAAATATCGAAAGCGGTCTGCGCTGCTGAGTCTTGAGGTGTACAAGTTGATTAAAGCGGTGATTCTGTCACCGCTTTTTTGTTTTTATATGGTTTGCTTTCAAAACAACCCCGCGCTCCCAAAAAAGCACCTGATTATCCGTTTTAGAAAACTTTTTCAGTTTTCAAAAATCGTATCTGATTGTTTATCTGCAATATAACGTTGTAAAACGGAAAACTTATGTCATGATGTGAATTTATTTTTTGCAAACATTAGTTTTTATCGGACACAATATTTACATTTGTAAGGCTGTTGCCGATCTCCCTGATCGGCCTGAGTTGTGCGCAAACATCAAACAAGTATATTATAAATGGACGACAAGAAACTAACCTACACTTTCGATGAGGCGTTCAAGGCCTCTGTGGACTATTTCGGAGGTGACGAACTTGCAGCCAAAGTCTGGGTGAACAAGTACGCAGTAAAAGACTCCTTCGGTAAAATTTACGAGAAGACTCCCGATGACATGCACTGGCGTATCGCCAATGAGATTGCACGCGTGGAGAAAAAGTACAAGAACCCCATGACGGCAGCCCAACTTCACGACCTGCTCAAGGGATTCAAGTATATCGTTCCGCAGGGAAGCCCCATGACCGGTATCGGCAACAATTATCAGATTGCCTCACTTTCCAACTGTTTCGTAATAGGAAACGAAGGCTCGGCTGACTCCTACGGTGCAATCATGAAGATTGACGAGGAACAGGTTCAGCTTATGAAACGTCGTGGCGGCGTGGGTCATGACCTCTCGGACATACGTCCCAAGGGTTCTCCCGTAAAGAACTCGGCCCTCACATCGACCGGACTGGTTCCGTTCATGGAGCGTTTCTCAAACTCAACCCGTGAGGTTGCACAGGACGGCCGCCGCGGTGCCCTGATGTTGAGCGTATCAATCAAGCACCCCGATTCAGAGTCATT
>JAZMZT010000171.1:0-2903 GCA_045586125.1 Bacteroidaceae bacterium
GTTGGCGCACAGCCCACCGATACCGCACGTAACATTCTGTCACGCGAGGGTGTTTATCTTATGAAGCACCTCCAGGGTGGCGTTAAGAAAGGCGCTTTTGATGAGGCAGCAGCTCAGGCTAAGTTCGATGCTTGGAAGCAGGCTAAGGAGAGCTCACTGAAGGCTATTTCAGTCAAGGATGAGCAGGCCAAGAAGGCTGACGCCAAGGCTAAACTGGAAGCAGAGAAGAAGGTTAACGAGGCTATCGCCGAGAAGGTAGCTACCAAGAAGGCTGAGGCTAAGGCAGCAGCTGAGGCAGCAGCCGCAGAGGCAGCAGCTGAGGAGGCAACCGCAGAGGCTACCGAGGCTCCCGCAGAGGAGGCTCCCGCAGCTGAGGAGGAGGCACCCGCTGAGGCATAACCCTCTACCCCATCACAACAAAAAACTCCGGCCTTGTGGTCGGAGTTTTTTTTAATATTGATACCGTTTGCGGAAGGCAGTCAGAAGGATTACCGACATGATGAGTGCCAGGACATCGGCCACATCAACTGCAAGCCAGACACCGTCCAGGCCCAGGAACAGCGGCAGAACGAATATTGAGCCCAACTCGAATATCAGGGTGCGGGTGAATGCCGCTACGGCCGATACAAGACCGTTGTTGAGAGCGGTAAAGAAGGCCGATACAAACATGTTCAGGCCGCATATCATAAAGCTGATCATGTAGATGCGGATGGCACGTGCCGTGAGCGCCTTGAGCTGCGGATCATAACTTACGAACATTCCCGCCATGGGCCCGCTGAGTACCTCGGACAGCACCGTGAGTATACTTCCGGCCACAAACAGCAGCACCAGACTTTTGCGTAACAGGCTTTTGAGTTCCGGAATATTCTGGGCTCCGTAGTTGTAACTGATTACGGGTGATATGGTGATATTGAATCCTATAAAGACCGATGCATAGATGAATCCGATGTAAAGAAGGATGCCGTAAACAGCCACACCGCTCTCGCCTATAAGACGCATCAGCTGCAGGTTGTAACACATGCTTACAATGCTCAGTGAGATGTTGCCCACATACTCGGAGAGTCCGTTGGTGCATGCGCGGCCCACATAAACCCACTCGGTTCGGGTTGCGGTGAATCTTAGCTGATTAGCATCACGTTTCTTTGAAGTGAAGTAGTAAAGCGGGAACAGTCCGCCCACCGCCATACCTGCGGCCGATGCAATTGCCGCGCCTGTCACGCCCCATCCCAATACACCGATAAGCAGCGCATCGAGCACTATGTTAATGATACCGCAAATAACCGTGAGTTTGGTGCCCAACTGGGGGATTTCGGCTGTCATAAAGAATGAGTGGAACGCCATCTGGCACATGAACAGCGGCATTACCAGCACCAGGATCCGGCCGTAAAGCACGCACAGATGGACAAGCTCACCATCAGCACCCAGCAGGATCACAATGGGTCTTGCAAAAATAAAGAACAGCACGGTCGTTATCACCCCGACAATGAGCATGGACCTTACTATCATGGTGAATGCGCGATTGGCACGATCCCTGTCGCCCTGTCCTATTATCATGGCCACAAGCGCACTGCCGCCCGTGCCGAACATCAGTCCAAACGCGCCCAGCATCATTATGGCGGGCCAGACAAGATTGATGGCCGCAAAAGCGGTGGTGCCGGCAAAATTGGATACAAAAAGACCGTCCACGATGCCGTAGACCGATGTCATTAGCATCATGAGAATGGACGGGACGGATGATTTGATCATCCTCCTGTATCCGTAAGTGCCTGCAAGTTCAATTTTCATTATTCCTCTTTGGGATGTATCTTGCGGTAGGATTTTACACGCTTGATAAGCGATTTCATATTAGAGCCGGAGATATATGCAGCACGGTTATAACCTTCACGTTCAAGTGAGAATTCAAGTGTACGGCCTATTATCAGACTCCTCCTTGTGGTAACCTTCACCTGTTCTCTCTTCTCTTTGGGATAGTAAAAGTGCAGACATCCTTCCAACATCCTGGATGACTTGGGCGCTTCCTTGCAATAGCCCTGTATCTTTTCCAGTTCACGGGTTGCCTCCTCAAGAGTCTTTCCCAGAGGTATGAAAAATTCAAACAGAGGATCTATATTAAACTGAATGACCTTACCTCCTATACCCATGTTGCCAAGAGAAAGAAAATAATAGTTTTCGCCATCGAGTTCGTACCTGAACACCTCAAGCGGATCCTCATTCTCACCCATTGAAACCTGTGCTATATCATGTCTGGGGTGCGGTAAGGGCTGCTGGGCTGTGGCCGATGAAATCCAAAATACGAGCATGGCCAGAAGGATTACAGTTCTTTTCATAAAATATGTGGTTTTGTTTAACTTGTTACCTACAGCAAATGTAATAACTTTGCGTCCGTTATGGGAAAATTTAAGGCATTTCTTGAGAAAAAGAACATCATTATCTCCGGCAAGAGATACGGAGTCGATGCTCTGGGAGCTATGGCGCAGGGTCTTTTTGCGTCACTTCTGATTGGTACAATCATTGCAACAATAGGTGAGCAGGCCGGTATTCAGTGGCTTGTTGATGTGGGCGGTTTTGCCAAGAGCATGGCCGGTCCCGCAATGGCAGCATCCATTGCATACGCTCTGGGTACACCTAACCTGGTGCTTTTCTCTATGCTGGCCGTAGGTGCCGCAGCAAACAAGCTGGGCGGTGCAGGAGGCCCGCTCGCAGTCTATGTGGTTACCATTTTCGCATCTGAATTCGGAAAAGCAGTCTCAAAGGAGACCAAGATTGATATTCTTGTAACGCCTTTGGTTACCATCGCCGTGGGTATCGGCCTTTCATACTGGTGGGCACCTGCCATAGGATCGGCCGCCAGCAGTCTGGGCCACGTAATCATGTGGGCTACAACCAAGCAGCCCTTCCTGATG
>JAZMZT010000172.1:0-8505 GCA_045586125.1 Bacteroidaceae bacterium
CCTGCAGCATACGCTTCTCGTTACGCAGAATTACCTCAGGTGCCTTTATCTCTATAAGTCTCTTAAGACGGTTGTTACGGATGATAACACGACGATACAGTTCGTTCAGGTCAGATGTAGCGAAACGGCCGCCATCCAGAGGAACCAGAGGACGCAGCTCAGGAGGAGTAACCGGAACAACCTTGAGGATCATCCACTCGGGGCGGTTGATCTCACGTGATGAACGGAATGACTCCACAATCTGAAGGCGCTTCAGAGCCTCAGTCTTGCGCTGCATTGTGGTCTTCTCATCGTTGGCCTTCTCACGGAGCTGATATGAAAGCTTATCCAGATCCAGCTTGCACAGCAGGTCATAGATAGCCTCAGCACCCATCTTGGCTACGAACTTCTCAGGATCGTTGTCATCAAGCAGCTGATTCTCTCTGGGCAGTTTGTCTATGATGTCCAGATACTCGTCCTCGGTCAGGAGGATAGGCTCATCGGGCTTGCGGGTATCCTTCAAAGGATCATCCCATGCACCCTTGTTTATAACGATGTAGCGCTCGTAGTAGATGATTGAATCGAGCTGCTTGGTGGGAATTCCCAGCAGATAACCGATCTTGTTGGGAAGTGAACGGAAATACCAGATGTGTGCTACGGGAACAACCAACTGGATGTGACCCATACGCTCACGACGTACCTTCTTCTCTGTTACCTCTACACCGCAACGCTCGCACACGATACCTTTATAACGGATTCTCTTGTACTTTCCGCAATGGCACTCGTAATCCTTTACAGGACCGAATATGCGCTCGCAGAAAAGACCGTCACGCTCGGGCTTGTATGTACGGTAGTTGATAGTCTCAGGTTTCAGAACCTCACCGCTGGAGTTAGTCAATATCTCCTCGGGTGAAGCAAGACTGATGGTTATCTTTGAGAAATTATTCTTGATCTTTGTATCTTTTTTGAAAGGCATAGCTTCTTACTTTTAATGATGATTACTCAAGATTGATGCTAAGACCCAAACCACGCAGCTCATGCAGAAGCACGTTGAGAGATTCGGGGATACCCGGTGTGGGCATCGGATCACCTTTCACAATAGCCTCATATGCCTTTGAACGGCCGGTAACGTCATCAGACTTGATGGTCAGGATCTCCTGGAGCACGTGTGAAGCACCGAATGCCTCAAGAGCCCAAACCTCCATCTCACCGAAACGCTGACCACCGAACTGGGCCTTACCGCCAAGCGGCTGCTGAGTAATAAGAGAGTACGGACCGATTGAACGGGCGTGCATCTTGTCCTCGACCATGTGACCCAACTTAAGCATGTAGGTAACACCTACTGTTGCGCACTGGTCAAACGGCTCACCTGTGCCGCCGTCATAAAGCTGAGTCTTACCATAACGCGGCAGACCTGCCTTATCAGTCCATTCATTAAGATCATCTATAGTAGCACCGTCAAATATCGGGGTAGCGAACTTGACACCCAGCTCACGGCCGGCGTGACCAAGAACGGTCTCGAATATCTGACCGATGTTCATACGTGAAGGCACACCCAGCGGGTTGAGAACGATATCGACGGGAGTACCATCGGCCAGGAACGGCATATCCTCCTGCTTAACCACGCGGGATACGATACCCTTGTTACCGTGACGACCGGCCATCTTATCACCTACGCCAATCTTACGCTTCTTGGCAACGTAAACCTTAGCCATCTGAATGATGCCTGAAGGCAGCTCATCACCGATTGTAAGAGCAAATTTCTTACGCTTGTTCTCTGCATCGTACTCCTTGTACTTACGCAGGAAGTTTACAATCAGCTTGGAGATGAGTTCGTTGGTGTGAGCATCGGATGTCCAGTTGTCAGACTGAACTGATGAGTAGTCAACAGCCTCAAGAATCTGCTTTGAGAAACGCTGACCCTTAGCGATAACCTCGGTACCCAGCAGGTCAAATACACCCTGTGATACCTTATTAGTTGTAAGAGTAACCAGTTTCTTAACCAGAATGCCCTTGAGCTCGTTAACCTTATCCTCAAACTCAACGTCTATCATAGGCAGGCGGGCCTTGTCAGCCTGACGTGAACTGCGGGTCTTGATGGCACGTGCAAAGAGCTTCTTGTCAATGACAACACCCTTCAGTGAAGGAGATGCCTTGAGTGAAGCGTCCTTAACGTCACCGGCCTTGTCACCGAAGATGGCACGAAGCAGTTTCTCTTCAGGTGAAGGATCAGACTCACCCTTAGGAGTGATCTTACCGATCAGAATGTCACCCGGCTGGATGTAAGCACCGATACGTACTATACCGTTCTCATCCAGATCCTTGGTGGCGTCATCGCTCACGTTAGGAATATCATTGGTGAGTTCTTCCATGCCGCGCTTTGTCTCGCGAACCTCAAGGATGAACTCCTCAACATGTACAGAAGTAAGAATATCCTCACGTACAACACGCTCGTTAAGCACGATGGCATCCTCGTAGTTGTAACCCTTCCAAGGCATGTAGGCAACCAGCAGGTTCTTACCAAGTGCAAGCTCACCGTTCTGGGTTGAATAACCCTCGGTAAGGATGTCACCGGCCTTTACACGCTGACCGACCTCGCAGATAGGACGCAGGTCAATGGTCATGTTCTGGTTGGTACGACGGAACTTGGGCAGTTTGTACTCCTTCTCAGCGGGCTCAAAGCTTACAAACTCCTCGTCCTCTGTGCGATCATACAGGATGCGGATGTAAGCGGCGTCAACATAAGTAACGACACCGTCACCCTCGGCTGTGATCTGTGTACGTGAATCCTCAGCAAGCTGCTTCTCGATACCGGTACCTACGATAGGTGCCTCGGTACGCATAAGAGGTACAGCCTGGCGCATCATGTTAGATCCCATCAGGGCACGGTTGGCATCATCGTGCTCCAGGAACGGAATCAGGGCAGCAGCGATTGAAGCGATCTGCTGGGGTGATACGTCCATAAGCTCAACCTCCTCAGGGGGAACTACAGGGAAATCAGCGTCACGGCGTGCCTTTACGCGGTTACGGATGAACTTACCGTTCTCGTCATAAGGAGCATTACCCTGACCTATGATTACACCCTCTTCCTCCTCGGCTGTGAGGTACTGAACTTCATCATTGTTCAGATTTACATGGCAATCCTTAACCTTACGGTACGGAGTCTCTATGAATCCCAGGTCATTGATCTTGGCGTAGATGCAAAGAGATGAGATAAGACCGATGTTAGGTCCTTCAGGAGTCTCGATCGGGCAGAGACGGCCATAGTGTGTATAGTGTACGTCACGAACCTCGAATCCGGCGCGCTCACGTGACAGACCGCCCGGTCCGAGGGCGGACATACGGCGCTTGTGAGTGATTTCGGCCAGAGGATTGGTCTGGTCCATGAACTGTGACAGTGCGTTGGTACCGAAGAACGAGTTGATCACGGCCGATACTGTCTTGGCATTGATAAGGTCTGTCGGAGTGAAGACCTCGTTGTCACGTACGTTCATGCGCTCGCGGATGGTACGGGCCATACGGGCCAGACCGATAGCGAACTGGTTGGAGAGCTGCTCTCCGACAGTACGTACACGACGGTTTGACAGGTGATCGATATCATCGACCACAGCGTGTGAGTTAACAAGTTCAATAAGGTACTTTATGATCTCTATGATATCCTCCTTGGTCAGGACACCGATGCTCATATCGGTGGTAAGACCAAGCTTGCGGTTCACGCGGTAACGGCCAACCTCACCCAGATCATAACGCTTCTCTGAGAAGAAGAGGTTGTTGATTACCTCACGTGCACTTGAATCATCAGCAGGATCGGCGTTACGCAACTGACGGTAGATGTATAGGACAGCCTCCTTCTCCGAGTTGCACGGATCCTTCTGCAGTGTGTTGAATATGATTGAGTAATCTGACTGACCCTCGGTCTCCTTGTGCAGGAGGATGGTCTCCAGACCTGACTCCAGGATATCGTTGATGTTCTCCTCGTTCAATTCGGCCTCGCGGTCTACAACAACCTCGTGACGGTCAATTGATACAACCTCACCGGTATCTGAGTCTACAAAATCCTCAATTCGTGTTCTCAGTACACGGGCGGCAAGTTTGCGGCCGATGCACTTCTTAAGTGTGGTCTTGTTGACCTTTACCTCCTCGGCCAGGTCAAAGATGTCCACGATGTCCTTATCGGTCTCAAAGCCGATGGCACGGAGCAGTGTGGTTACAGGGAGTTTCTTCTTACGGTCGATGTAAGCATACATGACATTGTTGATGTCTGTTGCAAACTCGATCCAAGAGCCCTTGAACGGGATGATACGGGCTGAGTAGAGCTGTGTTCCGTTAGAGTGTACACTCTGTCCGAAGAACACACCGGGTGAACGGTGAAGCTGTGATACAACTACGCGCTCGGCTCCGTTGATTACGAAAGTACCCTGTGCTGTCATGTACGGAATCGGGCCAAGGAATACGTCCTGAATAACTGTATCAAAATCCTCGTGATCGGGATCGGTGCAGTACAGTTTCAGTTTGGCCTTCAAAGGTACGCTATAGGTCAGACCGTGCTCCAGACACTCCTCAATGGTGTAACGGGGCGGGTCAATGTAATAGTCCAGGAATTCCAGGACGAAATTGTTCCGGGTGTCGGCTATAGGGAAGTTCTCTGAGAAAACTTTATAGAGTCCTTCGTTCTTGCGCTTTTCAGGTGGTGTGTCCAACTGAAGGAAATCCTTGAAAGATTTGAGCTGAACTTCAAGGAAATCAGGACACGGCATCGGGTTCCTTACGGAAGCGAAATTAATTCTCTGATTATCAGTGTTTGAAGACATATAGGGGAGGTTATTAGGGAACTTGATTCTTTAACGCACAAAAAGGTTAAGTACCCTAGACAGCCCAAATTGGCTGTCATCGGGGTTACTTAACCGTTTTACCTGCAATTAGGCAGGTCTCTAAAGAAGTTACTTAAGTTCTACTTCTGCGCCAGCCTCTTCCAGAGTCTTCTTCATTGACTCGGCTTCGTTCTTGGCGAGACCTTCCTTAACTACACTGGGAGCAGCGTCAACCAGATCCTTAGCCTCCTTCAGACCAAGACCGCAAGCCTCCTTAACTGCCTTAACGACAGCAAGCTTGTTTGCGCCAAAGCCCTTCAGTACTACGTCGAATGATGACTTCTCCTCTGCAGCCTCAGCGCCAGCAGCGGCAGGACCAGCAGCGGCTACAGCTACAGCTGCGGCAGCGGGTTCAATTCCATATTCATCCTTCAGGATGGTTGCGAGTTCGTTGACCTCCTTAACGGTAAGGTTAACCAGTTCTTCTGCTAATGCTTTCAAATCAGCCATTGTTGTATAATTTTAATAGGTTTGTTACTTTGTTTTGAATAATTAGTTCTCTCTTTCTCCAAGGGTCTTGAGGACGCCGTGGATGGTGTTGCCACCAGACTGCAGAGCAGAAATGACGGTCTTGGCCGGTGACTGCAGAAGTGCAATAACGTCGGCGATGAGCTCCTTCTTGCTCTTGATGTTGACCAGTGCCTCCAGCTGGTTTGCTCCAATGTAGAAGCTCTCCTCTGCGTAAGCAGCCTTGAGGCCCGGGATACCGGTTTTCTTGTCAGTTACATCCTTCAGCAGTTTGGCAGGTGCATTGGCTGAGTTGGCCAGCATCAGAGCTGTTGTACCCTTGAGTGAGTCATACAGCGGTGAGTAGTCAACATCCAGCTGATCCAGTGCCTTCTGAAGAAGAGTGTTCTTGACAACGACCATCTTAACCTCACTCTTGAAGCACTTTCTGCGCAGGTCGCTGGTAGCGGTCGAATCAAGACCGGTAACGTCAACCAGGTAGAAGGCTGAGTAGTTCTGAATGGTCTGCTTCAGAGACTCTATTACAAGTGCTTTATCTTCTTTCTTCATGATCGATCCTCAGTTATTATTCATCAAATGACTTGGTATCAATCTTGATACCCTTACTCATGGTGCTTGAAAGATAAAGACTCTTTATGTAAGTACCTTTAGCTGCAGAAGGTTTCAGTTTGATGATAGTATCAATGAACTCCTTTGCATTCTCTCTGATAGCATCGGCGGTGAATGAAACCTTACCGATTGAAGTGTGGACGATACCGCTCTTGTCTACCTTGAAGTCAATCTTACCTTGCTTGACCTCCTTGACAGCTTTGGCAACATCCATTGTTACTGTACCGCTCTTGGGGTTAGGCATGAGTCCGCGGGGACCCAGTACACGACCAAGAGGACCGAGCTTACCCATCAGGGCGGGCTGTGTAATGATGACGTCAATGTCAGTCCAACCACCCTTGATTTTCTCGATGTACTCCTCAAAACCTACATAGTCAGCACCAGCCTCCTTGGCAGCTGCCTCCTGATCAGGAGTGCAGAGTGCAAGAACTCTGGTAACCTTACCTGTACCGTTAGGAAGAGATACGACGCCACGGACCATCTGGTTGGCCTTACGGGGATCAACACCAAGACGTACATCAATATCAACTGATGCATCGAACTTAGTAGTGGTGATATCCTTGACCAGCTGAGATGCCTCCTTGAGGGTATATGCCTTGCCGGCTTCTATCTTAGAAGCGACACTCTTTTGGTTTTTAGTCAGTTTACCCATTTCTTGAAACTTTTTTTAAGTGAAAGCCAGGAATTAGTCCTTGACTGTGATACCCATGCTTCTAGCGGTACCTGCTACCATAGAGATAGCTGATTCCAGTGTGAAGCAGTTCAGGTCGGGCATCTTGTCCTGTGCTATCGCTTCTACCTGAGCCTTTGTTACAGAAGCAACTTTCTTACGGTTAGGTTCGGGTGAACCGCCCTTAGCACGTGAAGCTTCAAGCAACTGTATTGCTACAGGAGGAGTCTTGATGACAAAGTCGAATGATTTATCACTGTAATAAGTGATGATCACCGGCAGAGTCTTACCTGATTTGTCCTGGGTTCTGGCGTTGAACTGCTTGCAAAACTCCATTATGTTCAAGCCCTTTGAACCGAGAGCCGGTCCTACGGGAGGTGATGGGTTTGCTGCGCCTCCTTTAATCTGTAATTTGATTAATCCAGCAACTTCTTTTGCCATTTTCCAAAAAAAAAATTATATGTGAACACTATACGGAAAAGGTAAGCCTGGTAACAGGCGGCTTACATCTTCTCCACTTGCATAAAACCAAGATCTATAGGGGTCTTGCGACCAAAGATCTTGACCATGACCTTGAGCTTCTTCTTTGCGTCGTCAACCTCTTCAATGACACCATTGAAGCCTGAAAACGGTCCGAAGGTTACCTTCACTGTTTCGCCTACAGTGAACGGTACAAGAACCTCCTCCTGCGTCTCTTCGAGTTCATTCGCTGAACCCAATATCCTGCTCACTTCTGAGGGACGGAGAGGCGTCGGATTATCCATGCCACCAAGAAAACCCAATACGTTGGGGCAGCTTCTGAGGCGCTGCTTGATCTCACCTACAAGGGCAGCCTCTACGAGGACATAACCGGGAAGATAACTACGCTCCTTAACGACACGTTTGCCGTTCTGGACCTTAACCACCTTCTCTGTAGGGATAAGCACCTGGCCAATGTAATCCTCAAGCTTGTTATTGCGGGTATCGGCCTCAAGATATTCCTTTACCTTGAGTTCCTTGCCGCTGATAGCCTTAAGGACGTACCATTTCTTCTCCAACTCTGCCATTGCTCAACGATTAGGGGTAGATAATATTTGACATTATCACCTGGAAGCATTTATCCATGAGGTATACTACAACAGCAATCATCAGGGAAGCAACTAGAACGATGACTGCGCTGCTGGCCAGTTCTTTGCCAGTGGGCCATGTTGTCTTATGGACAAGCTCGTTGTAAGATTCCTTACAGTTATTAATGAAATTCCTGAACATAGTTCTTTTTTTTACTTGCACGGGTGGAAAGGCTCGAACTCTCGACACTCGGTTTTGGAGACCGATGCTCTACCAACTGAGCTACACCCGTAGGTAATGTCAGTCCCGCGCTCGGGACTGACATTTATTGTACAATCTATTAGTCAACGATTGCAGTGATCTGACCTGAACCAACGGTACGGCCGCCCTCACGGATAGCGAAACGCAGACCAACGTTGATAGCTACAGGATAGATCAGGGTAACGGTGATCTCTACGTTATCACCAGGCATTACCATCTCAGTTCCCTCGGGGAGAGTGATCTCACCGGTGCAGTCCATTGTACGGATGTAGAACTGAGGACGATACTTGTTACGGAATGAGGTGTGACGACCACCCTCCTTCTGGGTAAGTACGTAGATAGAAGCCTTGAAAGTGGTGTGAGGCTTGATCTGACCCGGATGGCAAAGAACCATACCACGCTTGATCTCAGTCTTCTCAATACCACGCAGCAGCAGACCTACGTTATCACCGGCCTCACCCTGCTCAAGAAGCTTACGGAACATCTCAACACCGGTAACGGTTGTCTCTTTCTCCTCACCAAGACCAAGGATCTCAACCTTGTCACCTACCTTAACAACACCAGTCTCGATACGACCGGTAGCAACTGTACCACGGCCAG
>JAZMZT010000173.1:0-4280 GCA_045586125.1 Bacteroidaceae bacterium
CCCGCACACTTCTGGACGGTATCAGAAAGTACTTCCCCAACACCGAGATCGTCTATGACAAGGCTTGCGAGATCCGCAACGAGTACTATACCACCTATTATACACAGGATATCAACGGTGGCAAGGGATTCAAGGGCGAGTTCTTCAAGAACACCAATTTCAGCGGCGCTCCTGCCGTTACAGGTAACTATACCGAGGTTAACTTCAGCAACTTTGGCGCTTACAACTTTGTAGAGGGTCTGGATCAGAGCGAGAATATCTCTGCCCGTCTGACCGGTAAGCTGGTCGCTCCGTTCTCAGGTGACATGAACTACAACATCAGCTCAGACAACGGCTACAAACTTTATGTGAACGGTCGTCTGGTTGAGGAGGCTAAGGGCGGTCAGGGTGGCCGTGGCGGCTTTGGCGGATTCGGCGGCTTTGGCGGATTCGGT
Source organism: Bacteroidaceae bacterium (assembly GCA_045586125.1). GTDB lineage: Bacteria > Bacteroidota > Bacteroidia > Bacteroidales > Bacteroidaceae > Colenecus. The sequence continues at coordinate 435 of JAZMZT010000173.1, forward strand.
CGCGGAGGCGGCATGCAGCAGCTCAAGTCATTCAAGGTTACCAAGGGTCAGACTTATGACATCAGGATTGAGTACACCCACGCTACCGGTAACTTTGCACGCCTCAATGCTCAGATCTGCGTACAGAAGATTGCCGAGTTCACAGACCTGGCCGACAAACTGGTTGCTCAGAACGTTGACGCTATCATAATCATCGGCGGTATCACTCCTTCTATGGAGGGTGAGGGCGGTGATAAGCCCGATATCGAGATTCCTGCCGTTCAGCAGCGTCTTATCCGTGCCATGCACGCTACCGGCAAGCCCGTCATCTTTGTTGACTGCGCAGGCTCATGCATGGGATTCGGCTCACTTGAGGATCAGTTTGATGCTCTCATCCAGGCTTGGTATCCCGGTCAGGGCGGTGCCCAGGCTCTTGCAGAGATCCTGAACGGTACCTGCAACCCCAGCGCCAAACTGCCTGTTACATTCTACAAGAGCACCGATCAGCTGCCCGAGTTCACTGACTACTCAATGGAGAACCGCACATACCGCTACTTCCGTGGCGAGCCTCTCTATCCGTTCGGTTACGGTCTGAGCTACACCACTTACAAGTACGGTCAGGCTACCATCTCCAAGAACTCAATGAAGAAGAACGGCAGCGTTACCCTGACTATTCCCGTTACCAACACCGGTGACCGTGAGGGTACCGAGATCGTTCAGGTTTACGTTAAGAGTCTGGACAATCCCGCCGCTCCTATCAAGGGTCTGCAGGGATTCCAGCGCGTAACTCTTAAGGCTGGTGAGACCGGCAACGCCGTTATCACTCTGACCGGCAAGTCATTCCAGTACTACGACGAGAAGATTGACGAGGTTTCAACCTTCAGCGGAAAGTATAAGCTGCTGTACGGTTCTTCATCGGACGATAAGGATCTGCAGTCGATTGACTTCGAGGTGCTCTGATAAATAATCATTTTTGAGGTAAAAAAACGGCTCTTGAATATACAAGGGCCGTTTTTTTGTCTTATATTCGCATATCGGCGGTCAGGAAAAATCCCGATCACCTAATTATAACCAATAGTCCTTAAATGAAAGTAGTCCTTAAGTTATTGAGGTCGTTTGCTTTATGTGCATGTCTGTTGCTCCCGGCTCATGTCAGGTGCTACAGCCAGTCGTTAAGGACGGATACAATCGGATTCAGTGTTTTCTTCAGACAGGGACGTTCGGAGATAGATATGAACTATCGCGGGAACGGCCATAACCTTTTGTCTTTTGCCGATACCATCACCGCTCTTGACCAGGATCCGCTGGCTAATGTCAAGTACGTTTATGTGGAGGGTGCCGCATCGCCCGAGGGTGCATCGGACTACAATCAGGAACTCTCGGAGCGCCGTACTCAGAGCATCAGGGAGTGGCTGTTAAAGCATACCACGCTGGATATAGGGCAGATTCGTACCGCTGGCATAGGAGTTGATTGGGACGGTCTGGCTGCCATACTGGATGAGACCGATTGGGAGTATGCCGATACCATATCAGATATAATAAGGAGTACCCCCTTGTGGATTACCCGCGGCGGTAAGGTGGTTGACGGCCGAAAGAAACGTCTGATGGAACTGGACGGCGGCAAGCCCTGGCGCTGGATGCTTGACAGTATCTATCCTGAACTGCGTCAAGGTGGGGCCGATGTCAAATGCTACGTGGTTAGGACTCCTGATCCGCAGGTCTTGAGGGATACGGTTACCGTTACGGTAAACAACAGGGATACGGTCTATCTGGGTGAGCCTGCCGGTCCGGTTGAGGTGCTGGAACCCATATTCGCAGTGCGTACCAACCTGATTCTGCCTCTTATGAACATTGGCGTGGAGGTTCCCATTGGCAACCGTTGGTCAGTGGGTGCCGACTGGTATTATACCTGGGCCTGGCGCAAGTGGTTCAAGGAACTGAACATGACCAACTGCCTGCAGATGCTGGGTGGCGGTTTGGATGTGCGCTACTGGTTTGGCAAACGTCATACGCCTGAGGTCATGAACCGTCAGAACCGTCTGTGGGGCCATTCTGTGGGCGCCTATGTGTATGGCGGCTACTATGACTTTGAGTATGACTACAAGGGTTATCAGGGCGAGTTCAGCAACATCGGCCTTGATTATATGTATTCGGCCCGTCTGGGCAGGCGTCACGGACTGAGGATGGAACTTTCATTGGGTATAGGCTACATTCACAGCAAGGCGCGTGAGTACAATGTCTATACTGCCGGCGGAAACGCTTTCCGTACGGGATACGTAAAGAATGTCAACTGGATAGGCCCCACCAAGGCAACCATATCTCTGGTTATTCCCATTAACCGTAAAGTCACTTATGAGCATGATGAGATTCAGTAAATATATATTGCTGGCGCTTGTGGGTCTGCTTGCGGTTGCTTCATGCAAGCGCGTGCCTCTGTATGACGCTTCGTCACATATCTATCTGGAACTTAAACTGAACCTTAACCTTGACCTGACAGTGTCCGATACAATTGACCTGAGCAGTTATCCGCAGTATTACGATAAGGTGCACCTAAAGGCTCCTGAACGTCTGGCGGCCTGCTTCTATGATGCCGGCACACACCAGTTGGTGGCAAGGGAGTTTGTGGGTCCCACGGGCGGTTATATCACATCTGTCCCGTCAGGTACTTATGACATAATGGTTTATGAGTTGGGAACGCTGGTTACCCGGGTTGACAATGTTGAGTCCCGTGACCTGTTCAAGGCTCAGACGCAGGACATAACCCAGAGCGTATCGACCAGGTTCCTAAGCAAGGCAAGCAAAGGTACGGGAGTGGGGCTTAATACGGATCCCGTAATCTCCGAGCCCGATCATCTGATTGTGGCCCGTCTGGCCGATGTGTTCATTCCCGATCATGCCGAAATAGACGAGACGGTGGTGATTCATGCCGACGGTCAGTCATCGGTCGAAACCTACAGTTTCCTGGTGCATAACGTGAAGGGTATTGAGCAGGTGCGTTCAGTCCAGGCGCTTATTACCGGTCAGGCCGGATCAAAGTTCCAGTGGGACGGACACAATCCTACAACTATGTTCAATCTGCTGACATCGGCCGTTGCCGACCAGACTCGCAAGTGTTTTTACGGCGTGTACAATACGTTCGGAAACATAGGCGGCAAGGTATACCTGAATTTCCTTGTCACTACGCTTACGGGCGATGAGCAGGTGTTCCCGGTCGATGTGACCGACTGCGTGGATACTCTGGACAATGTCATCAGGATAGACAGTCTCATCATACCGCCCATGGGCGACACTCCCTATGAGGGTTACAACCCGACGGTTACCGATTGGGACGGCGAGATTATTGATGTACCAATTAAATGATTATATAACAATTAATTACCTAAATAACCAAAAATGAAAAAGATTTATCTTACCGTCATGGTTGCTGCAGTAGCACTGTCAGCATGTGACAAATCCGAGACTTTGAAAGATGAAAAAGGACAGCAGCAGGAGATTGCATTCAATCCGGTTAACCAGCCTGCAACCAAGGCTCCTATTGAAACAGCCGCATTCCCTGACGACAACGTCATCTATGTATCAGCATCCAACAACAAGGCAAAGTTCTTTGAGGCCAAGACATTCAAGAAGGACGGTACAGTGTGGAAAAACTATGTGGGAGCAACTCCTACTCCTATCTACTGGCCTCTGGGCGGTGCCGGCAGTTTTGACTTTCTGGCATACAGCACCACACTTGGCGCAACGGCAACATGGGGTGATGGTAACCTTGGAACCGATGATGATGTGGCCGGTAACGTAACCATAACATATCCTGAAAACTACGCCGTTCCTGCTGTCGGAGTAAAAGCTACACAGGATGACCTTCTTTAT
>JAZMZT010000174.1:0-3218 GCA_045586125.1 Bacteroidaceae bacterium
CGTCTTGTCCGAGCAACAGGAAGACTTGAAAAGAAGGCAGGAGACAGACGAGTTTAAGGAGAAATACAAGGAGCGATACATTGTGGAAGCCAAGAACTCGGAACTCAAACATCCCTACCACATGGACAGAGCCATCAGTTATGGACTGGATGCATTTACGATGCAGAGCGCCGTGGCAATCTTTACGTCCAATCTTGTGCGAATAAACAGGATACTGGCTGAAAAAGAGGGTAAATAAGCCCCCAAAAGCTCTATTATCCATAAAACAACCCTCTGAGAATTGATTATCCAATAGAAAACAGAATATCTCAGAGGGCTATTCAAATATGCGATCCTTAGGGACTTTTTAAAGCAGGGACTTTTTCAGTGGCCTCCTAGTCTCGCGTGGGTGCGAGAGTCCTGGAGACCTATATGCTCCAAGTTCCGCTCATTTAGCTCTGTTTCTGCAATTATTATAGATAAAATTAGTAATTTTGCGGTTTGAAAAAGAAATAGGTATATATGAACGTTTCATATAAGTGGCTCAAGGAGTATGTTGACTTTGACCTGACGCCTGATGAGGTGGCTGCTGCCCTTACATCGGTAGGTCTCGAGGTCGATGGAGTAGAGGAGGTTCAGTCTGTAAAGGGCGGACTCAAGGATATAGTTGTAGGCGAGGTTCTCACATGCGTGGAGCATCCCAATTCGGACCATCTGCATGTAACCACAGTCAATCAGGGCAGCGGCGATCCCGTCCAGATTGTATGCGGTGCACCCAACGTGGCTGCCGGCCAGAAGGTTGTGGTTGCTACCATCGGCGCCAAGATTTATGAGGGTGATGAGTGCTTTGCCATCAAGCCTTCAAAACTGCGCGGCGTAGAGTCATTCGGTATGCTTTGCTCTGAGAAGGAACTGGGTCTGGGCAATGACCACTCAGGTATCATGGTTCTTCCCTCCGATGCCGTTCCCGGCACTCCTGCCGCTGAATACTTCCATCTTGAGTCAGACTTTGTGATTGAGGTTGACATCACCCCCAACCACTCTGATGCCTGCTCACACTGGGGCGTAGCCCGTGACTTCTATGCATGGCTGCTCCAGAACGGTTACAAGACCGCTCTGCACCGTCCCGACTGCAACGGCTTCAAGGTCGATAACCAGGACCTCAAGATTGACATTGACGTTCAGAATACCGAGGCTTGCCCGCGTTATGCAGGTGTGAGCATCAAGGGTGTTACCGTTAAGGAGAGTCCCGATTGGCTCAAGAACAAACTGACAGCCATCGGCCTGCATCCCATCAACAATATTGTAGATATCACCAACTTCATACTGTTCGCTTACGGACAGCCGCTGCACAGCTTTGATGCCGATAAGATCAAGGGCGGCAAGGTGGTTGTAAAGACCATGCCGGAGGGCACTCCGTTCGTAACTCTGGACGGTATTGAGCGCAAGCTCTCAGAGCGTGACCTTATGATTTGCAACACAGAGGAGCCCATGTGTATGGGTGGCGTGTTCGGCGGTCTGGAGTCGGGCATATCGGACTCAACCAAGAACGTGTTCCTGGAGAGCGCATACTTCCATCCCACATGGATCCGCAAGAGCGCACGCCGTCATCAGCTCAGCACCGATGCATCGTTCCGCTTTGAGCGCGGTATAGATCCAAACGGCACCCTGTATGCACTCAAGCAGGCTGCCATGCTGGTAAAGGAACTGGCCGGCGGTACCATTTCAATGGATATAAAGGATGTTTATCCTTCCAAGATAGAGAACTTCAAGATTGACTTTGAGTTTGACTACGCAGACCGTCTTATCGGCAAGACTCTTGACCGCAAGGTTATGAAGAGCATTGTTGAGAACCTGGGCATTACAGTTGAGTCTTTCGATGAGAAGTCCGGCATGAAACTCTCTGTTCCTCCTTTCCGCGTTGATGTTCAGCATCCTTGTGATGTAGTGGAGGAGATTCTCCGTATCTACGGTTACAACAACATAGATTTTGACAAGTCTGTCAAGTCAAGCCTGACCGTTCAGGGTGAAGTGGACCGCTCACACAAACTGCAGGATCTGGTATCTGAGCAGTTGGTAGGTTGCGGATTCAATGAGATCCTGAACAACTCGCTCACCCGCGCCGCCTATTACGACGGTCTGGAGTGCTGCCCGCCCGAGAAACTGGTTCACGTTATCAATCCGCTCAGTGCAGACCTTAATGTGCTGCGTGAGAACATGGTATTCGGCGGACTTGAGAGCCTGTCACACAACATCCGCCGTCAGAGCTCAGACCTGAGGTTCTTTGAGTTCGGCAAGTGCTACTATTTTGACGGTGTAAAGCGTGAGGCACTCAAGGAACCGGGTAAGGACGGCGAGCCTCAGAATCCGCTGCGTGCATACTCTGAGGATTATCATCTGGGTCTGTGGATTACCGGTCAGCGTGTATCGGGCTCATGGGCTCATGCCGATGAGAAGAGCTCGGTTTATGAGCTTAAGGCATACGTAGAGAATGTGTTCAAGCGTATCGGCCTGGCACAGAACGCCCTGCAGATTGAGGAGTTTGACAACGCCATATACAGTTGCGGCCTGCGTTACAAGCTGCGCTCAGGCAAGACTGTTGCTGAACTTGGCCTGGTTGCACGTGCCCTGCTTAAGGCTACTGATGTTGAGCAGCCTGTATATTATGCCGATATCAACTGGGACGAGCTGCTCAAGGCTACCCGCAAGGTCAAGACCAGTTTCACTGACCTGCCCAAGTATCCGGCCGTTCGCCGCGACCTGGCTCTGCTGGTTGACAAGAGCGTAAAGTTCAGCGACATTGAGAAGCTGGCTTATCAGACTGAGAACAAGATCCTTAAGGAGGTTACTTTGTTTGACGTTTATGAGGGTAAGAACCTTGAGGCCGGCAAGAAGAGTTACGCCGTTAGTTTCCTGTTGCAGGATGAGAGCCAGACTCTTAACGATGCCCGCATTGAAAAGGTCATGAACAACATGATCAATGCAATGCAGAGCAAGCTGGATGCAAAACTGAGATAATAACAAACAAAAATAAAGAATACAATGGGAAGAGCATTTGAATTCAGAAAGGCCCGTAAGCTCAAGCGCTGGGGCAACATGGCTAAGACATTTACCCGTATCGGCAAACAGATTGCCATTGCTGTTAAGGCTGGCGGTCCCGATCCTGACAACAACTCTACACTGCGTGCCATCATAGCTACCGCTAAGCACGAGAACATGCCTAAGGACAATATCGAGCG
>JAZMZT010000175.1:0-10981 GCA_045586125.1 Bacteroidaceae bacterium
TGGTCAAAATCCAGTCCCTTGGATACCATCTGCGTTCCTATCAGTATGTCGGTGCGTCCCTCCTGGAAATCCTCCAGTATGCTCTCATAACCGCTCTTGGCCGAATCCAGGTCCAGACGTGCGCAGCGAGCCTGCGGGAACAGGGCCGATACCTCTTCCTCAATCTTCTCGGTGCCGAAACCGCGGCTGCGCAGCCTGTTGCCGGAGCACTGCGGACATACTGCCGGGACATGGTAACTGCGGCCGCAGTAGTGGCATGTGGCGGTATTCAGGCTCTTATGGAAGGTAAGGCTCACGTCACAGCAGTCACATTTCTGTACCCATCCGCAGTCGGGACACTCCACCGTGCCGGCATATCCGCGGCGGTTGTGGAACAGTATCACCTGGCGGCCGTTCTCAAGGGCCTCTCTTATGCTCTCTATGAGTTGGGGCGAGAAGAGTCCCTGCATATACTTCTTGCGCTTGAGTTCAGCGGTGTCCACAATGACTATCTCCGGCATACGGATACCGGTGTAACGTTCTGTCAGCGTAACCAGTCCGTATTTGCCCGATACGGCATTGGAGTAACTCTCCAGAGCCGGTGTGGCACTTCCAAGCAGTGTCTTGGCCCCGTAGATGGAGGCCAGCATGATGGCGGTATTGCGCCCGTGGTAACGGGGTGAGGGATCCTCCTGCTTGAAACTGGGTTCATGCTCCTCATCCACGATAATCAGACCCGGGTTCTGCAGAGGCAGCAGTACCGCTGATCGTGCTCCCAATATCAGTTTATAGGGATGGTCACCGGTAAGTCGGTTCCAGACCTCTACCCTTATATTGTCCCTGCATCGGGAGTGGTACACACACATATCGTCACCGAATACCCTCTGCAGCCTGTGCTCAATCTGGGTTGTAAGGGCAATCTCAGGTAGCAGGTAGAGAACCTGCCGGCCCTTGCTTATCTGCTCTTTGATAAGATGGATATATATCTCGGTCTTGCCGCTTGATGTCACACCGTGCAGCAGGCATACGTTCTTGCTCCTGAAGCATTGGTGTATGCCGTCCAGCGCCTTCTGCTGCGCCTCGCTCAGGGGTGCCGGTTCTATGAGCGAGCCCTTGAACTGGGGCAGACGTCCTGTCTCCACCTCATAGGTCTCAAGTATTCCGTTATCCTCTAGTGCCCTGAACGACGATGCTGACTTGGATGCGTCAATGAGTGTCCTTTTGGTGACAGGTCTTGTCTGTGCGCCCTCATCCCTGATTCCAGACAGATCCAGGAACCGCTCGTACAGTTCTTTCTGCTTTACCGCGGTTTTGCCGAACTGGGGAGTGCGGTTGGCGCCCAGCCTTACGAATGCCGTTATCCTGGGTTTGAAAGCCTGCTCCTTTGCACTTGAATCGGGGCGCAGTCCTGAGGGCAGGGCTGCCTTGAAGACATCACCGGGAGAGCACATGTAGTATTTCCCTATCCACTCCATGAGTTTCATCTGACCGGGCAGGAAAGAGGGGGTGCTGTCGTCAAGTACGCTGATAATCTCCTTCACCTCATGGAGCGTGGGCCTTACAGCGTGGGTCGTTACTATCAGTCCTGTCAGCCGTCGGCCCTTGCCGAAAGGTACATAAACCCTTGCCCCGGGCACCGCAAGGGGCTCCAGGCTGACCGGTACGCTGTAGGTGAACAGTTCGTTCAGGGGTACCGGAAGTATTATGTCGGCATACATGCTCATCGGTCCCGTAAAGGTATAAAAAAAGACCGGCTCCCGTCTAAGGGAACCGGCCTCAATATGTTACTCCTCTTTTAGAATGTCCAGGTGAGTGAGAACTGGAGTGTGCTTGACTTGAAGTCAACGGGTTCGTTGTCAACTACGGCACCGGGGGTGGGGTTCTCAATAACCTTTACGGCACCCTCCTTTGATACGGGGATGTTGTAGTTTACACCGGCCTGGATATGGTTGATCAGTTTCACACCGGCACCTATGTTGATACTCCATGAACTCTTCTCAAGAGCAAAGTCCTTAACCTCGTTTCCGTCCTTGAACTTGGTGTTCAGGTCACCGATCTTGAAATCCAACTGAGGACCGGCTGCAAAGTAAACGGCAGCAAAGTTGCCAAGACCAAGTGAGTACTTGAGTGAAAGGGGAATTGCGATTGACTGATTCTTCATTGTAGTGGTATCAGGAAGTTCAATACCCTTCTGTGAATAGAGAGCGGCAACGTCAACACCGATACCTATGATAGGAACCTGAAGTTCAGCCATCGGACCGAAGAAGAAACCTGTGTAGCTGTCCTTGCTTGCTGCAGACTCCTTGGTTACTTTAGTAATGTCATTGTTTACAAGATTCACACCACCACGCAGACCCCAGCTGAACTGAGCTGATGCGGGAATGAATGAAAGCAGTGCAAGACTGCAGACGATCAATGCTTTTTTCATACAATTGTTTATTTAGTAGAACAAATATTATCAGAATCTCCAGCTGACTACAAACTGAACGGTCTTGTAATCACCTATCATGTCACCCATCTTCTTGAAGTCATCGGTGTTGTCGGCAATGACCTTCCATGGAACATTGAAGTTGAGCATGGCCTCCAGGCGGTCAAAAAGTCTTACACCTGCACCAATGTTACCGGTGGTGATGAACTTGTCGGACTCTATCTCGTCGCCGTTCTCCATGAATGTCTTTACATCTCCCAGATTGACATTCCACTGAGGTCCGAACTGACCTATGACACACAGTTTCTGAAAGCCTATATTTACTCTGAGAGAGAGCGGTAATTCCAGGAATTCCTGCTTGTAGGTCTTTTCCTGTCCCAGTTCGTCAAAACCTTTCATCTTGGTCTGCTGATACAGCAGAGCAAAGTCAAGTCCCAGAAGTCCGTCTCCCATTGTCAGGGCCGGGCCGATAAAGAAACCGCTGTAATTCTCCTCTTTCTGGACGCTCTCAGCGGTAATACGTGAGATGTCATTGTTGGTTAGTGAAAGACCTCCACGTACGTTAAACCTTGGCTGGGCCGATATACTCAGAAAGAGTGACGGCAGAATAAGGCAAAGGATAAATCTAAACTTTCGCATATTAAATAAGGATTTAGTCGGATGCAAAGTTAACACATTTTAAATAAAACAATCAGGTCTGCCCTTTTTATTTGACAAACCTGACTGCTATATGTCTTACAATCTGTCGGTTGCTTATCAGTGAACTGACAGTCTTTCGCCGCCTGAAGAGGACTGGCGGGGGGCTCTGGGAGCCTTCTCCTTTTTCTCCCTGGGCTGCTTGGGCTCCTTCTGTTTCTTGTCAGAGGCACTATCCTTTGCCTTGTCCTGAGATTCCGGCTGTACATCGGCCTCACTCCACAGACCGTTCTGGAAATCCTTCAGCTGCTTCTCAATGCGGGCTCTTTCTGCCTGCAGTTCCTCGTCAGTCTCACAGTAGTCAGAGAGGGGAACGTTTCTCAGGTTTGAGGTCTTGTAGATATCACCGTCATACTGACGCATTACAAAGTAGTCATCCAGAGACATGTTGCTGGTGTTGTTGTAACTGCTGGTCATTACCTGAGTCTGTCCCAGATAGGGGCTTATCTCATCGTAATTGAGCCAGAACATGGGGTATGCGGTGGGCTTGTCGCCGTAACCGCCCTGCATCAGGACAGGGCATATGGCTGTCACCTTGATCTGATAATTGGACAGTTTGTCCAGATAATGGCTCTCCTTGATGTAATACTTGCCGATGTCACGGCTGGGTATATCTATTATATACTTTCCGTTTTCATCTTTCTTGTAGTCGATATAGAACTTGTCAAGCATGCTCTCCAGATCAATCTCATTATCCGGAGTGAACAGTTCGTTACCGTCCAGACGATACTCATAAGCCTTTATCTTGCCGTCCTGAATAAGACTCAGTATCAGCGTAAAGAAGTTTACACGGTCACCCAGAGGCTCCTCGGGATAATAGAGAGCGGCGTTTTTCTCCTTCTGGAGATCCAGTTCACGGTAAATGTCACGTCTCCAGGTAAGGTCTGTAGGCATGGCGGTCTGTGCTGTATATTGTGAACGGGCACGTTCAGACAGGGTTACTGCCGTGGGGCTCTTCTCGGCCTCTTTCTGAGCCTGCTGTTCCTGCAGTCTGCGTGTGGGCTGTGCTCCTGCCAAGGTTGCCATAGCCAGTGTAAGAAACAATAGAACAATCTTTTTCATATCGTTGTCTCCTTTTTTATCAGTTTATAATAACCTCAAGGGCTGTGTTGAGCTGACGCTCTATACCGTCAGGACCGATAGCCTTTACGCGTTGTATATAGAAACGCTTGCCTCGTCCCAGCTGGTCAAACACCCTCTTCTGTCGGTTTGAGAAACGGGTTCCGTCCGATATCTCGGGAACTGCGTTACCGCTGTTGTCAAAGAATGTGGTCTCAAAGCTTATAACACGGAATCCTATGTTAAGCAGACCGTCGTCAATGGCGGCAACTATACCGTCGGCAGCCTGCAGGTTCTTCTTGGAGATAGGTGTACCGCCTCCACGGTAACGCTGCGTATTGCCGTTCTCGTCCTTATACTCTATGAACGGGGTAGGATCGGGGAGTTGGCGTACGCGGAATGCATACTCTCCCATACTCTGCTGGCGTCCCTCCTGATTGGCAGTTACGGCTATCACCACATCCTCGCCAACGCTGGTGGGCTTGCATATGAATCCGTTTCCGCTGCGTGTCAGTGTTCCGCCTCCGTTCTTGAGTCGGGCCGATATCATATTGCTGGGTACGCCGGGTACTGAAATGCTTATGGGGTTGTCATAACCGGCATAAAGCACATTCATCATAGTGGCCGATACGGTTGCCAGCGGTGATACTACCGAGTAGTTCTGTATAAAGTCGCGGCGGATGACGCCGTTGCCGGAGTTCAGTTCCATGTAACCTGAAAGGGTGTAGTCACCGGTTTTGGTGGCGGGAACCTCATACCAGCCGTCCTCAGAGTCAATCTTGCGGCCGTCAATGTAGATGGCGGGACGTGCGGTCGAGTCAACTGCGGCCATGATGATACGTGCCTTGAAGTTGTTGCCCTGAACCACGTTCTGTGAAGTAGGAATGACGTATGCGTTGATGGCGTTTACTCGCAGGTCGCCCACGTCGATATTGTTTACCAGTGTGTGCAGGACCTCACCCTCGGCATAGCGTACATCATTCTGCAGTTTGGTTAGAAGTGTGATTGCTGCTGCCACAGGCATGTTCTCATAGTTGTACTCCTGCCAGTTCTTGCCAAGAGCGCCCACCTTGAGAGGAACCTCAGTGCTGAAGTTGTTGCTGATAATCTCCCTCTGTGTAGGATCGGTAACCATCTCCAGGATCTTTTCACGATAGTTGTTGATGGCATCATACAACTGACCGCCCTTGCCTCGTGAGGGGTGAAGCATAACCTGTGTGGCAGCCTCCAGATCCTCGCGGTTGCGGATGTTGTTCACGTCGGCGTCCTTTCCGTCGGCCTGGATGGCTATCAGGGTCTTAAGTTTGTCGGCAAAATTGAACAGAGAGTCCGATATCTGCTTAACGTAGAGTGCCTTGCCGTACCATTCACCCACCTTCTCGTGGTTGATTGAATCAGCGGCGGCAAACTCGCGGTAAGCCTTATCGTTCTGGAGCGTGGCGTTGCTGGTGCTGTTGCTCAGACTCTCCTCGACTATCTTGAAACCGTTCAGTACGTCCGATGACACATTCATGGCAAGCATCGCCAGAAGGACGATGTACATGAGGTTGATCATCTTCTGACGCGCTGATGGCGGTCTCTGTATCACTTTTCTCTTCATACCTTTTTACTTGGCTCCCATCTGGGAATTCACCTTCATTGCCTCTACCATGCGTGCATATACGCGGTTCAGTTCCTCAATCTGGGCAACCATCTGACGGGTCTGCTCATTAACCTTCTCAATGTTCTCCATCTGCGTGCTTGCAGACTTAAGATGCATCTCATAGAAAGTGTTGATGCTTATGAGGTTGCGTGAAAGCTGCTCAATCTCCTCGGAACTCTGCTCCATCTTCTCTGAATGACGGCACATCTGCTCCATCTTGAGGGTCAGGTCATGGACACGTGCAATATAGTCCTGAGTGATGTTCTCCACACCGCCAATGTTGAGCGGGCTTGCATTCTCAGTGCTTGCCGGAACCTGTACAGGCTGCTGTTGAACACTCTGGGGAGCGCTCTGCGGAGCCGCGTTGTTTATGATGATGTTTCCACGCAGGCGCGGAGCCTCATCCTCTTCATCCTCATCGGCCTCAGAAGGAATATAGGGTCTTTCAAAACCTGAAATGAAGAACACAAGAACCTCAGTGCCCATACCTATGAACAGCATCAGGTTGGCACCCTTGATGTGTGTCAGTTTGAACAGGGCACCCAGGATAACCACAGCTGCACCCCAACTGTACAGATAGTTCAGGAGGATTCTGCCCTTGGGTGAATCCAGATAGTCCTGTATACGTGTCAGAAGACCTTTTTTCTCTATATTTTCCATATCAAATTATTTTCAAGTGATTATTTGCGGCCCTTTGATGATCCGGCGGAGCCTACCTGAGTGCGTACGCAACGGAAACCTATGTATGAACGCTGCTCGTTCTGATACTCGAAAGTACGCCATGAGGACTCAATGAACTTCTCGGGGTCCTTCCATGAACCGCCGCGCAGGGCCTTCTTCTTCATGTAGTAGGGATCCTCGACGGCTGCGTTGTAGTAAAGTTCCGGGTTCATGTCGTTCATCTGCAGAATACCCGCCTCAGTGTAAGTGGTCGATGTCCATTCGGCAACGTTTCCGGCCATGTCGTACAGTCCGTTTGAGTTGGGCTTGTATGAACCTACCTTAGTGGTTATCAGGCTTCCGTCCTTGGTGTAGTTGCCGCGCTCCGGCTTGAAGTTGGCGTAGTAGCAACCCTCATCGTCCTTGGAGTCAGAAGTCTTCCAGGGATAGCGGTTGTTTTCACGTCCGCGTGCTGCAAACTCCCACTCGGCTTCGGTGGGCAGGCGATAGCGCTGCACGTATTTGGCCTGTGCGCCGAGACCAGCCAGCAGGAACTCCGTACGCCATGCGCAGAAAGCGTTGGCCTGCTCCCAACTAACGCCTACCACGGGATAGTCGTTGTAGTTGGGATGGTTAAAGTACAGACGCATGTAGGTCTCGTTGTTTGCATTGGGGAAATCGTTTACCCAGCATGTGGTATCCGGGAAAATGTTGACGATGTAGGTATTGACAAAGTCATAAAGACTGCTCAACTCACGGTTGATAGTCTTGCGTACTATGTTTCCGTTGTCGTCAATGTATGCGGTATCCTTTGAAATCATAACCTTCTCAGTCGAAGCCTCCTGGTCAGTGTTGCGGAACCTGTCATTGGGGTCAATCTGGTTCTTGCGCAGGGCTGCCTGGGTGTAGTCAAAGAGTTCGTAACGGTAGTTGAGCTGCTTTACGTCAAGCATCTTCTCACCTGTAATGGGATGACGGTAGTACAGGCTCTCAATGGCTCTCTGCTGGTCCTCGTTGGGCTTCTTCCATGGAATGGGCTTGCTCCAGTTCAGATGCGGAGTCACGGGTTCGCCGTATTTGTCCTCGGTAATCATGAATGACTCATCGCCGCCGTAAGCGGGATCAGCCAGACGTGTACGGATGATAGAGTCGCGTACCCACTCCACAAACTGGCGGTACTTGGCGTTGGTCACCTCCTTCTCATCCATCCAGAATGACTCTACCGATATCTCTTTAGTGGGTGCGTTTGAACCCCACAGACTGTCATTTCCTTCTTCACCCATCTTGAGGGAACCCCTCTTGACAAGCACCATGCCGTACGGCACGGGCTCGCGCAGTGCCGTCTGTGAAGAACCGGTCACCTCGCCGCCGTTACCGCCTGCATAGCCGCTGCTGGTGCAGGCCTGTGTCAATGCAATAACTGCCACGAGGCTACTCAGAACAATGTTTTTCAGTTTCATTGTATATCAATTATAAATACCTTACACTTTTATGTACGTTTTTTCCTTTCTTAAAGAGATCCACATCCGTCTGCCAGCTGACCGTCAGGTCGTGACTGCCCTTGAGAGCACCCACACCGCTGGTGTAGAACTCGTATGCATACCCTATAAGAACGTCTCTCACCTTGCCTCCCACCATGGCTGAGACCGATATTCCCGGACTGTAGGTGGCTCCCATGTACAACATGGTTGATTCATACTGGTAATAACCTCTTACCGACATGTCCACCCTCCAGAAGTCCAGATCGCTCTGCACGAGGAAGCACGGCTGTACCCATAATAACGGATTTCTGAGTCCGATATTGCATCCGGACGTCAAATATAACGTGGGCATGATATCCATTTCTGTGTTTTTGCCCTCGGTTTTTCCGAATTCCACATGCGGAAAATTGAGATGTTGGGCCGATGCGCCCGCCCAGAATTCGCCTCTCACGTAGAGAATGCCGGCACCCAGGTCACCCGCGGTACCCCGTTCGTTTCCCACAGGGAACGCAGGGTCGTTCTGAGTCTCCATCTTGAGGCCCGAACCATTGAACTCCTCGGACATGACACCTGCCTGAACGCCTATGTTCATCCATCCCTTTCCCATACCTATTTTATAAGAGTAGTCCAGAAGGAGGCGGCGGTTGGTGAAAAGACCCAGGGTCTCGTTGAACATACCCACACCCAGCGCATTCCTCTGCTCGCCGAAAGGAACGGGCATATTGGCTCCTATGAACATGGAGACAGGGGCGTGGGTATATCCCGCCATCTGCATGGAGAGCGCTCCCACCACATTTGTCCTTGAGTTGCGGTTCATTGCGGCAGGGTTATAGAAATTCTCCACCTCAAGAAAATTGTTGAAGTGGGCGTCACTTTGTGCCTTTATGTCCTGAAAGACAGTAAGACACATCAGCAATACAAAGGAAACGTAACGTTTCATTGTGTTCATCAAAGTCAATAACGGCAAAAATTGTTCATTATTTTTGCTCTTGATGAAATTTTATCTAATTTTGCGCCGCTTATTCCCAAAGAAAAAGTCAGAACTAAATAAAAATAAAGAACTTAAAATGATCATTGTTCCCGTTAAGGAGGGTGAGAACATAGAGCGCGCCCTCAAGAAATTCAAGAGAAAGTATGAAAAGACCGGCGTAGTTAAGGAACTCCGTCGCCGTCAGCAGTTTGACAAACCTTCAGAACTGAAGCGTCTCAAGATGGAGCACGCTATCTACGTACAGAAGCTGCAGCAGAACGAAGAGTAAAAAAAACCGGCAGTTCTTGCTTTTTGGTTTTTTCTTTCATATATTCGTCTTTGAATCCGTTCAGAGACGAATTTTGTTATGTATATAGACCAGTTCGCGGATTATCTCAGGTTAGAGAGGAACTATTCCCCCAAGACCGTAGCCAGTTACCGTAGGGACCTTGTCCTTTTCCAAGGTTTCCTCAAGGCGACTGATCCCGATCTGGATCTGCTGACAGCCGACAGGGACACAGTGCGTCTGTGGGTTGTGGACATGATGGACAAGGGTGAGAAATCCACCACCGTAAACCGCAAACTCAGCACTCTGCGTTCTTTCTACCGTTTCCTGCGCATCAAAGGCGTCACGGATAAATCACCTGTTCAGGGAGTAAAAGGACCCAAGAACAAGAAACCGCTTCCTCAGTTTGTCAAAGAGTCCGAAATGGATGAGTTGCTTGACGATGAGAATCTGAATCTGGGAGAAGGTTTCATAGGAATAAGGAACAGGACCGTGATAGCAGTCTTCTACGAGACCGGGATGCGTATGGCGGAACTGATAGGGCTGGACGACAGGGACGTTGACTTCTCTACCCGCACCATCAAGGTGACCGGAAAGCGTGACAAACAGCGATTCATCCCCTTTGGAGAGGAGCTGGAACTGCGCTTGAAAAAGTACCTTGAGGCCCGTACGGAGGCGTTCGGTCAGAGTGACGGAGCCTTCTTTGTAAGCCAGAAGGGAGAGCGGATCCCGCGTCATCAGGTCTACCTGTTGGTTAAAGACGCCCTGAGCAAGGTATCGGATGTATCAAAAAAGAGCCCGCACGTGCTCCGTCACACATTCGCCACCTCAATGCTCAACCATGACGCCGAACTCGGAGCCGTCAAGGAACTGCTGGGGCACAACAGTCTGCAGACAACCGAGATCTATGTACATACCACGTTCCAGGAACTGAAGGAAATATATAAACAGGCTCATCCAAGGGCCTAAAACCAAAAGACTATGGAAACTAAGATTCAGGCGTTGCATTTTACAGCAACAGAACAGCTTCAGGCGTTCATTGAGAAGAAGTGTGCAAAATTGGAAAGAGTACACGAGTTCATTCAGAAGGTAGAGGTTACCCTTAAAGTAGTCAAGCCGGAGACAGCACTGAACAAACAGGTAAGCATTGACGTTACCATTCCAAACGGAGAGTTTTTTGCAGAAAAGACCTGCGATACCTTTGAGGAAGCAGTGGACGGTTGCCTTGACGCATTGACAAGACAACTCAAGAAAAACAAGGAAAAACTGCGTGAGAAGTAAAAAACAAGCGCAAATTTTTTGTTCGGAAAGAAAATTGAAATATCTTTGCACCCGCTCTTCAGTTCAGGCTGAGGGGCGGGTTCTTTGAAACTATGCCGCTATGGCTCAATGGTAGAGCAACGCACTTGTAATGCGTAGGTTGTTGGTTCGATTCCGACTAGCGGCTCTGAACAGCGTTGAACGTAACGCAACGGGTGAATTCCAGAGTGGCCAAATGGGGCAGACTGTAAATCTGCTGTCTCTCGACTTCGGTGGTTCGAATCCATCTTCACCCACAAGGCAGGCCTTGACGATGCCGGGTAACCGGTGCCTGCGGTTTTTCCTTGAAACCACCTTATTTAATAGGGAAGGTCAGGAGATACAATCGTGACAAACCAAAGTTGCGGGAATAGCTCAGTTGATAGAGCATTAGCCTTCCAAGCTGAGCGCCGCGGGTTTGAGTCCCGTTTCCCGCTCCAGATTTGTCGCTGTTATAGCTCAGCTGGTAGAGCGCATCCTT
>JAZMZT010000176.1:0-7969 GCA_045586125.1 Bacteroidaceae bacterium
CCCGCAACGCAGCATGATGTACTTACCGTAAAGGCCGGACGATATGTCCAGCCATCGCCCAAGGTGCGTTACCGCGGTATTTTCATAAACGATGAGAGCCCCTCGTTCAGCGGATGGAGCGATACAAAATTCAAGGAGGAAGGTACCCGGAACGGTCAGAACAGCGTGATGTACGCCCATATGTTCGAACTTATTCTCAGACTCAAAGCCAACTATCTGTGGCCAGCCATGTGGGGTAAGGCATTCAATGAGGATGATCCCCGAAGCCCTGCCCTGGCCGATGAATACGGAGTGATTATGGGTACATCGCATCATGAGCCAATGATGCGTGCCCAGCAGGAATACACCAGCCGTCAGGAACAGGTTGGAATATGGGACTATGTGACAAATGCCGACAATCTTAAAAGATTCTGGCGTGAAGGATTGGAGCGCAACAGTAAGTTTGAGAACCTTATTACAATAGGTATGCGAGGTGACGGTGACGTACCTATGGGTCAGGGTAACGACGAGCAGAATACTCAGGTGCTCTATGACGTGATCCGTGACCAGCGCAGCATCATCAGTGATGTATATGGCAAGGACGCGAGTGAGGTGCCCCAGATGTGGGCTCTGTTCACCGAGGTCCAGAGGTATTACGAATCAGGAATGACCAGCCCGGACGATGTCCTGCTGATGTTTTGTGACAACAACTGGGGTTATATACGCCGTACAGGCCCCGAAAAGGAACTGAACCGCAAGGGCGGACTGGGAATGTACTACCATATAGATATGAACGGCGGCCCATGGAACGACCGCTGGATAAATACCACAACCATACCCAAACTGCGCGAGCAGTTAAGTCTGGCATACCGCACAGGAATCGACGACCTGTGGATAATAAATGTGGGTGACCTCAAGCCCAAGGAACTGCCCATAGACTTTATCATGCACTATGCATGGGACCCTGATGCCATAGGGCCTGATGACACTTTTGATTATACTCTCTCTTGGGCAGAACAGAATTTCGGAAAGGAACATGCCCAAGAGATAGCCTGGATAGTATCAAGGTATCCCAAACTCAATCTGATGCGCAAACCGGAGGTTCAGAGTACCGGCATTTTCAGTTACGAGAACTACGATGAACTTAACCGGCAGATGCGTCTGTGGGATGAAGTCCAGGAACGGACCGAAGCACTCAAGCCGCTCATTCCGGACCGATACTCGGATGCTTTCTTTGAACTGGTCTATTATCCGGCAGTGGCATCGGCCGGTGTGGGTAAGATGTGGCTCTTGGCCCAACAGAACAACATCTATGCGCTTCAGGGCAATACTGCTGCCAATAATCTGGCCGATTATCATATCAAACAGCTGTTTGAAAGGGACAAGGAACTGTCAGACTACTACAACAACACTCTGGCTGGCGGAAAATGGAAGAACATGATGTCCGACAAGCATATAGGTTATGTCCAGTGGTCTATGCCGAATGATAACCGTCTGCCAACTCTCTACCATGTCAAGGCTCAGCAGACCGCCTCTCTGGCTGTAGAGGTTGAGGGTAGCGAACTGGCCTGGCCGTTGATTGAACCCCAGACAGAGGCTGTCGAGGGTACCGGACTCCGCAGGGAGATGCGGCGTGCCATAAGGGATCTTACTGCACAGGCACATCTGCCGGTCTTTGACGCTCTGGGAAACCAGAAATACTATATCCGTCTCTTTAACCGCGGAATCGGGACGGCCGATTTTACCGTAACCGCCGATAAGGACTGGGTTCTGTTTGACGGACATACAGAGGGAAGTCTTGATGATATGTTTCAATATCGGATTAAAGTCCATATTGACTGGAGCAAAGCTCCCATGGGACGCTCTGAGGCTCTGATAACCGTACGGCAGAAGGATTCGGACACAGAAATACCCATCAAGGTGGAGGCGGTAAACGGCAATCTGCCGACAGCATCAAGACCCTATTTCGGTACAATGGCAGGCGAATATGGCGTAGATGTATTAAAGCCGGCCGCCAACATTCCGGGCAAGGATGCTGCATGGAGACTATTGCCCGATCTGGGCCGTGGAGCAGGCTGTATGGGTATCTGGCCCAACAATGCTTCGTCGGCATCACTCACGGATATAAAATCGGCCCCGCATCTGGAATATGACATATATCTGCATGAGGCCGGCAGCCAGACCGTTTGTCTGGGTATTCTGCCCACTCAGGATGTCAATCCGTCCAGAGGACTAAGGCTGGCAATATCGGTCAATGACGCTGATCCGATGTTGATTGACGCCCGTCAGGGTCTTCACGATGAGTTCAGCGAATATACCCAGCAGAACCTGGCACGTTCAAAGGTCCTAAAGCCTCTGCCCCAGGCGCATAACTATCCGCTGCGCAACGGCAACCGTCAGATGCGTGATGAGGTGTTTGACAACCTGCGTTGGCTGGATACACAGATAACCATCGATAATCCCGGAATCCATACTCTTAAAGTCTGGATGGTGGATCCTGAGATTGTGCTCGAAAAGATTGTGATAAATCCCGACGGCCGTATAAGTTACAGTGGCCCGGTACCCGTAATCCACGACAACACTCTCTGGAACCTACCCCAGTTCAAGCCCGAGGAAGGGCCTTACACTTCCAGTTGGGACACGCTGAGCCGTTACTACAATGTTCCTGAGTGGTGGCGGGAGGCCAAGTTCGGTGCCTGGTCGCACTGGGACCCGCAGTCGCAGGCCGAGGATGGCGACTGGTATTCCAGAGGCATGTATCAGGAGGGCAGCGAGCAGTACCGATATCATCTGGAGCATTACGGACACCCATCGGTTTACGGCTACAAGGAGTTGTGCCGGGACTGGAACATCGATGCATGGGACCCCGATGACCTGATGCGGCTTTACAAGGATATGGGGGCCAGGTATTTCGTTGCCATGGGTAACCATCATGACAACTTTGACTGCTGGGACAGCAAGTATCAGCCCTGGAATTCGGTCAATGTAGGACCCAAAAAGGATGTGGTGGGAATCTGGGCTGAGACCGCACGCAAGTATGATATGCCCTTTGGAATAGGATTCCACGCCACTCCGGCACGTACTTACGGCCAGTTTATGACCGTCCGCTACCGCAGTGACCGCAACGGCCCCAATGCCGGAATCCCATACGATGCCAACCTTACTGCCGCCGACGGCATAGGAAAATGGTGGGAGGGCCTGGACCCGGTTGACCTGTACGGGCCGGTGCATCGCAATGGCAGGAACTCACTGGAGACTCCGTTTGCCACCCAGTTCATGTACCGTGTGGATGATGCCATCCGCAAGTATCAGCCGGACATGATATATTTTGATGACCATGCCGGCGATTCACAGGTGGATCTGGGCATCAATATGGGATTGGGTAAACTCACTCCGCAGATAATTGAGAATTTCTACAACATAGCCTCCAAGAGGGATGACGGCAGGAATCAGGTAGTTGCCACTTTCAAGGGAGTCGGCGGACGATATGACAGTTTCCAGAACTCGCCCGAGCTGCTTCCGCTGGTGGACCGAAGTCTGCTTAAGAGCACGGAGTTCTTTACCGAGGACCAGATCATGGCATACCCCTTTCAGACCGAGGTGAGCCTGCAGGAGTGGCATTATAAGAAAGGTGTTCCGTACCGCCCGGCTCATGAAATCATCACCCGGCTTATGCAGAATGTATCCCGCAACGGGTCGCTGCTGCTCAATATTACCCAGCGTGCTGGCGGAAATATCGACTCTGAGGCCCGACAGATTTGTCAGGATATAGGCAGTTGGCTCAAGGTCAACGCAAATGCCGTATATGGTTCCCGTCCGTTTGAGACATGGGGAAATGACAATGTGATCTATACCCGGAACGGAGGTTTTGTTTATGCAATGCTGTACAGTTGGGACGGAAGCGAGGTGAATCTGGATGCTCTTTCAACAAATTCTGCTACCATCGGAAAGGTAAGCAAGGTGGAACTTATAGGGCAGCCCAAGGTGCGTATCAGTTTCAGGCAGTCCGATGCGGGGCTTTCGGTATCGGCCGGAACACAACTGCAGCCTTATCAGGGAATCAGCGATGAACGGCTTGCCAACGGATTCAAGGTCTTGCGGATAACACATGACAAAGCTCTTTTCAATGACGATGACCCCGGGGTGACTACCATCGGATGGGAGCATCGGTGCAACCTGGGCCAGGGCGATTACAACAACGACCTGTATGTATCATCAAACGCAGGCGATGTGTGGCGTACCGGATTCTATGGCAAAAGCATGGAACTGATAGCCCCTACAGGTCCGGACTTTAGCGATATGACAATCAGTATAGACGGTGAAATACATACCGTATCACTCAATGATCCAAACTGTTACAAGCCACAACAGGTTGTGTTCCGATACAAGGCAAAGAAAAAAGGCAACCATACCGTTGAGATAGTAAACCACACAGGTACGGTTGCAATCGACGCGCTTATTTTGAGCCGATCCAGGTGAGGCGGCGCCACAAGCCTTCCAGTGGGCCGCGTTCGTGCGTGCGGGACCACATTTTGAGCAGCCAGTATTGGAATACTATCATTCCGATGCCCACCAGGGCGGACCATGTGGTGCCCAGGGTGTTGTACATGCTAAGACCCCACTGGTAGAAGATGAAACTGCCCAGGACGGACTGCAGCAGGTAGTTGGTAAGGCTCATTCGGCCAAAGAATCCCAGTTTTCCAAACACATTCTTAAACCCGTCAAACCTGTACCACAGCAGCACTGCTACAGAAAGTATGAGCATCAGGATGGCCAGATTCCACATGGGGTGAATCAGATCATCATACTTGCCGAATTTGGTGAACGCGCCACAGATTACCAGTACGGCCGATACCACCAGCAGCACACGCCATGTTTTGAGGTTGCTGCCCTCATTGTAGAACAGCCTCAGGCGGCCGAACAGCAATCCCAGATAGAACAGGCCGAGCGTCTGGGTGATGCGGCCGTGGGTCCAGAACCATCCCAGCGTGGTGGTGATGCCGTACCGGAGATTGGTTACAGCCGAATGCCAGAAGGTGTCGTGTCCCTGCATGAGTTTCATATAGCCCATGCCCACCCATCGGGAATCGGGACGCCAATCGGTAAGATGCGAGTAAATCTCCAGGGGTTGCAGCAACAAAAAAATGGTAATAACCCACAGCCACCTGTTGCTCAGATACCCGGCGGGGATAAGCAGCAGGCCCAAAATGGCGTATGTAATCAGGATGTCGCCGTCATAGAAGCAGACGTTGAGCACGCCAAAGAGGAACAGCAGCACCATTCGCCAGGCAAAACGGAGTGAGAAATCCTTGCCCTTCTGCTCCTGATTATCGCGCATGATAAAGAAACTCAGTCCAAAAAGTATGGCAAAGATCCCGTACATCTTGCCCGAGAGCAAGGCCTGCAAAACGCTGAAAACTGTTCCGTCGCACGGCAGAGTGTATTTTATTCCGCGTGCGAAAGTATTGAAATGCTCCACAGAATGGAACAGTATGATTCCGGCTACGGCAAGCCCGCGCAGGGCATCGGCCACCTCTATTCTAGAGTTCTTGAGTCCAGTTGTCTTGTACATATTTGGTTCTTTGTTCAAAGGTAGCGAAAAAAAGAAAACCGCGCACCAGGGACTATCCCTAATGCGCGGTTTTTATCAATTAGTTGGCCAATTACTTAACTTCTTCAAAGTCAGCATCCTGGACATTGTCACCGGCGTTACTTGAGCTGCTCTGACCGGCATCCTGAGGACCGCTCTGAGCGCCTGCACCTGCACCGGGCTGTGCGCCGCTCTGCTGGTACATCTGGGCGCTGGCTGCCTGGAAGGCGGTGTTGAGCTCGGCCATTGCCTTGTCGATGGCTGCCAGATCCTGAGCCTTGTGAGCATCCTTAAGGGCGCTGAGGGCACTCTCGATAGGAGCCTTCTTGTCAGCAGGGATCTTGTCGCCCAGATCCTGGAGCTGCTGCTCGGTCTGGAAGATCATTGAGTCGGCCTGGTTGAGCTTGTCAACCTTCTCGCGCTCTTTCTTATCGGCATCGGCGTTGGCCTCGGCCTCGGCCTTCATGCGGTCAATCTCCTCCTTGCTCAGACCGGAACTTGCCTCGATGCGGATGGCCTGCTCCTTGCCTGTAGCCTTATCCTTGGCAGATACCTTAAGGATACCGTTGGCGTCGATATCGAATGTAACCTCAATCTGAGGTACGCCACGACGTGCGGGTGCGATACCCTCCAGGTTGAACTGGCCGATGGACTTGTTCTGTGATGCCATAGGACGCTCGCCCTGCAGCACGTGAATGGTTACGGCTGTCTGGTTATCGGCCGCTGTTGAGAAAATTTCACTCTTTTTGTACGGGATGGTTGTGTTGGCCTCGATCAGCTTGGTCATTACGCCACCCATGGTCTCGATACCCATTGTAAGCGGGGTTACATCCAGCAGGACGATGTCACCTACGCCGCCCTCCTTGTTCAGGATGGCGCCCTGGATTGAAGCACCTACTGCAACTACCTCATCGGAGTTAACGCCCTTAGAAGGAACCTTGCCGAAGAAGTCCTCAACCAGCTTCTGCACAGCGGGGATACGGCTTGAACCACCTACCAGGATTACCTCGTCGATATCGGAGTTGCTAAGACCGGCATCACTCATAGCCTTGCGGCAGGGCTCCAGGCAAGCCTGGATAAGGCCGTTGGCCAACTGCTCGAACTTGGCACGTGTAAGAGTTTTTACAAGGTGACGCGGAACACCGGCTACCGGCATGATGTACGGCAGGTTGATCTCTGTGCTGGTTGATGATGACAGCTCGATCTTGGCCTTCTCGGCAGCCTCCTTAAGACGCTGCAGTGCCATAGGATCGGCGGTCAGGTCAGCACCCTCGTCCTTCTTGAACTCCTCTACCAGCCAGTTTATGATTACCTGGTCAAAGTCATCACCACCCAGATGGGTATCACCGTTGGTGGCAAGTACCTCAAATACGCCGCCGCCGAACTCCAGGATGGAGATATCGAATGTACCGCCACCCAGGTCGAATACGGCAATCTTCATATCCTTGTTAGCCTTGTCAACGCCGTATGCCAAAGCTGCAGCGGTAGGCTCGTTCACGATACGCTTTACATCCAGACCGGCTACCTGACCGGCCTCCTTGGTGGCCTGACGCTGTGAGTCGCTGAAGTATGCAGGCACAGTGATGACAGCCTCAGTTACCTCCTGGCCCAGATAATCCTCGGCGGTCTTCTTCATCTTCTGAAGAATCATGGCCGATATCTCCTGAGCGGTGTACAGACGTCCGTCAATGTCCACACGCGGCATGTTGTTGTCACCCTTGACTACCTTGTAAGGTACGCGGGCAATCTCCTTCTGCACCTGATCCCAGTTCTCACCCATGAACCTCTTGATTGAGAACACGGTACGCTGCGGGTTTGTGATAGCCTGACGCTTAGCCGGATCACCTATCTTACGCTCGCCGCCGTCAACGAAAGCCACGATTGAAGGGGTTGTGCGCTTGCCCTCGCTGTTAGCGATTACGACAGGCTCGTTACCCTCAAAAACTGAAACGCACGAGTTCGTGGTTCCAAGGTCAATTCCAATAATCTTTCCCATAGTTGTATGTTTTTTATTTGTTTGAACTCAAAATTTGACACTAGGGTATGTACAAATGCTGTGCCACGGTTTTTTAGGGGCCGATGACATGACAGATGTGACGATTTGGCAGAGATTCTGTTCCCTTTCCCGCCCTGCGCCCTCACCTTAGGGAACTGTAGCGCACGTAGGGCCATTTTCCTCCCTAAGGTGAGCGGAAAATACGCTTTCTCGCTGGCTGCCCCGTGACCTTAGGGAGGCGTAGCGCACGTAGGAGCATTTTCATCCCTAAGGTCGGCAGAAAATACGCCCGTACCTGCGTTGCCCCCTGACCTTGGGGAGCCAGAACGCAGGTGCAGCCTTTTCTCTCCCTAAGGTGAGCAGAAAATACGCCCGTACCTGCGTTGCCCCCTGACCTTGGGGAG
>JAZMZT010000177.1:0-10518 GCA_045586125.1 Bacteroidaceae bacterium
ACTGTTGTTTGAATTCGGCCCCATGAAGGGTATGGCTGTAACGGCACCCAAGGTGATTTATGTGCTGCAGGTGATAGGAGTGCTTGCCGCCCTTGCGCTCATTCCGCTGGCTCTGCGCGGTTTCAAGAAGATGGTGGACCGTCTGGATGAGAAGGAGTACCCCGAGGATAAGATAGAAAAGATTTACATGGCATGCTCAGTGCTGCGTATTGCGGCGTTCTCGATAGTGATTGAGTTCGGAGTTGTGCTCTATTATTTATTGAATGATACGATAGGACTGTATATTGCAGCCATCGGTGCTATTTGCTCCATGTTCGCAATCCCCACCAAGGCGGGTATCGAACACGAAACAGGTTACTTTGACTGAAAATGCCCGCAGTAAGCGTCATCATAGTCAGCTATAAGGTAAGGTACTACATAGAGCAGTGCCTCAACTCCGTTCTGCGGTCGGTGCCCGATGCGCAGATACTTGTGGTTGACAACTGTTCCGATGACGGATCGGTGGAGTATCTCAGGGAGCGTTTTCCGCAGGCCGATGTGATAGCGAATGACTTTAACGCCGGTTTCGGCAAAGCCAACAATCAGGCATTGGCAAAGGCGACAGGCCGGTATGTGCTGTTCCTCAATCCCGATACTGTAGTTGCGGAGCGTACCATTCCCGGTTGCATCGGCTATATGGACGAACACCCGGAAGTTGGTGCAGTTGGAGTCCGTATGCAGCACGGTAACGGCCGGTTTGCGCCGGAGTCACGCCGCTCGCTGCCTACGCCGTCGGTATCGTTCTGGCATATGACGGGGCTGGGCAAGCTGTTCCCCAAGTCAAAGGTGTTTGGCAAATATCACTGCACCTATCTTAATAAGGACCAGGAGTGCCCCATTGATGTGGTATCGGGCGCATATATGTTCGTGCGCAGGGAGGCGCTTGACAAGGTGGGCGGATTTGACGAGGCGTTCTTTATGTACGGTGAGGACATAGACCTCTCTTACCGCATACTGCAGGCCGGATATCAGAACCGTTATCTGCCTCTGCCCATAGTACATTATAAAGGAGAGAGCACCAACAAGACATCATACCGTTATGCCAAGGTGTTCTATGACGCCATGCTTATTTTCTTCAACAAGCACTTTAAGCGTTACAGCCGCCTGTTTGCTTTGTTGGTGAGAATTGTAGTGGGTTGCAGGAAAATCGGTACTTTTATAGGACAGAACATCCATGCACGCAGCCTCAGACTGGCCGATTTCACTGAAAACTGCCTGTACGTGGGCCGGAAGGAGACATTCGCCGATGTGGAGCGTATGATATCGGGCAGCACATATCTGCGCAATCCGCAGTTTGTGGAGGGGGCCGATGATGCCGGCTCTGCGCTTGAGGGACGTATTGACAATGGTGTAAAAGCCGTTATCTTTGACACTGACGCTTTCTCTTACGATGCCATCCTGTACTGGATGTACAGCAAGGCTCAGGAGGGCAGGCGATATACAATGGGACTTTATTCGGCCAAGACTGGCAAACTTATAACAGAGGACGAAGTGATATGACAGAGAAGGATTTGTTATCAGATGGCAAGTACCGTCTGCGTGCTCCGGAGCCCGAGGATCTGGATGTGATTTTTGGTATGGAGAATGACACGTCGCTGTGGATGGCGTCGGGTAATGCGGTGCCTTATTCACGCTATCAGATCAAGAAGTACATTCTCATGTCGTCGCATGATTTCTATACGGACCGCCAGATTCGGTTCATGATTGAGCGTGTGAGCGACAATGTGGTTGTGGGTAGCATCGATCTGACTGATATCGACCCCTACAACGGACGTGCCGAGATCGGCATCGCTCTGCTTTCGGAGCACCGCGGGCAGGGAATAGCATCGGCCGCAATCAAACTTATGTCGGAGTACGCAAAAAAAGTTTTGCGTCTGCGCCAACTGTTCTGTCATGTGCCGGCCGACAACAAACCGAGCATTAAACTGTTCACCAGTAATGGGTTTGCTAAAACGGGTCGTCTCAAAGAGTGGCTCGTGAAAGACGAAGGTCATATAGATGTCCTGCTTTTGCAGAAAATTTTTTGAAAAAAATGTGCTCTGACGCTTGTGGGTATCAAAAATGTGAGTACCTTTGTCACCGCAAAACAGCGAGGTGTGTTAGTTCAGCTGGTTAGAATGCCGCCCTGTCACGGCGGAGGTCATGGGTTCGAGTCCCATACACACCGCAAAACAAAGAGAGTCGCAAACGCGGCTCTCTTTGTTTTGCGGCGGTATGGGACTCGTATTGGCCCTTTTTTTAGTTCGCTAACGCGAACGGGCGGCCTCCGGCCGTCTCGCTGCGCTCGCTTCTGAAAAATGACGCAAAACGAAACGACCCCTTTGCGTCACTTTAAAAAAGTTTTGTATATTTGCAATCAGAATCTGGGTATCTGTTGAGTCAGATTTAATAGGGAACACGGGTGAGATTCCCGGACAGTCCCGCTGCTGTATTTCTCCGGATACCGTTTCAGGATGAGCAGTCGCTCCCATGACTGCAATAAACGCCACTGACCGTTAGGGTCGGGAAGGTTCCTGGAACAGGAGATAAGTCAGAAGACCTGCCCAGAATTCCAAGTTATACTTAAGCCCCGAGGATAGGGCGGGTACGACAAATGTCTGAAACAGAAGAAATAGAATTTGACAGAAGCGGACTCTGTGTTTCCGTGTGTGGTATATGTTTATCGTTTGTTCCAAACGATGAACGTAAGCTTCGCCTCGGAATAGAAAACCAGTTTTCTCTTCTCTCGGCTCGCATTACGTTTGACAACTAAAATACTTGTTTGATGTCAGCCCTTAATTGGACTGAAGCGCAGTGAGTTCCGGTTATGTGGAACTCGCGAAAAGTTGGGGAGGCCGTGAGGGTTTCCTCATCTTTTTTTGATTAAACCATTTATGGAAAACGGCATCAAAATAGTGTATGGACGCCCGTTCTTTTATAAAAACTGCCTTTACCGCATTGTCCTTATGTCTGTGCGGTACTGTCCGTGCGCAGTGGGAGCAGCCTGTCATTATAGATGACAACTACCAGCACTATGAGTATCCGCTTCAGGAGGGTGCTCCGCTGGAGTTCGGCAAAAGACCGGCAGGTGTGGGATCCGTATTGTTTGAGACCAATCCTACCGGAGCAAAGATCTTTATTGACGATATCTACCAGGGCGTCACTCCGCTGCTTATAGAAAATGTCCAGGACGGTACGTATCATGCCCGTATGGAGATGGACGGCTATTTGAACTACTATGTGGTGTTTGATGTGGCCGCAACGCTGCAGTCACATGTCACAGCCGGCCTGACACCCCGTCCGCATTACTTCTTTGACCGCCGCGAACTCTATACCACACTGATATTTGAGGAAAGTAAGGTGAATGCCGAAGGGTGGGGCGTAGGCAACTCCTGGGGCGCATATTTCAATAACTTCAACCTGGAACAGACCACCGTCGTGCATATCGGCATAAACAATACCGTTACGTTTGAGGGTGCTGCGGGATACAGTTTCATCTTTGGCCGGTTAAAACGTTTCCGCCTTACTCCTCAGATAGGTTACTCGGGCGTGTGGTATGACCATGTGGATACTGCCCAGAGCGGTTGGAAAGGCTATCTGCGCGGCGGTCTGAACTTTAAGTGCGGCATTACCGAGCAATACGCAGTCTCAAGTACGCTCCTCTATGACAAGACAGGAATAGGTTTCCGCGTGGGCGTTCTCTTCTATGTGAATTAAATTACGTAACTTCGCGGTCTGAAAACTTTAAGTTTTGAGATGAATAAGACAGTTACTTTCGGCGAGGTTATGCTTCGTCTTGCCACTCCGGGCTATGAGCGCTTCGGACAGGGCAATATGCTGAGTGCCACATACGGTGGAGGTGAGGCCAATGTGGCCGTATCACTTGCAAACTACGGTCTCCCCGTATCATTTGTTACCAGAGTTCCCGATAATGATATAGCCGATGCCTGCCTGCGTGAACTGCGCGGATTCGGTGTCGATGTAAATGACGTGATCAGGGGCGGAAACCGTCTGGGAATTTATTTCCTTGAGACAGGTGCCGTAAGCCGCGGCAGTAAGGTTATCTATGACCGAGCCGGATCGGCCATTGCCCAGATTGAGCCGGGCATGATTGACTGGGACAAGGTGCTTGAGGGCGCCGGCTGGTTCCACTGGACCGGTATCACTCCCGCCATTTCCGAGGGTGCCGCCAAGGTTTGCCTGGAGGCTGTTAAGAAGTGCAATGAGAAGGGTATCACCGTATCATGTGACCTGAACTACCGCAAGAACCTGTGGAAGTGGGGCAAGAAAGCATCCGAAGTTATGCCTGATCTGGTTGCCTGCACCGATATAGTTCTGGGTAACGAGGAGGACGCACAGATGGCTCTGGGTATCAAACCCGAGGGCGTGGATGTATCGGCCGGAAAGGTTGATGCCGATGCTTACCTCTCTGTTTCAAAGCAGATTATGGCCCGATTCCCGCGCTGCAAGAAGGTTATCACCACACTGCGCGGATCAATCAATGCCAATCACAACATGTGGAAGGGCGTGCTTTATGACGGCAAGACCCTTTACAAATCAAGAGAATACGATATCACTCACATAGTTGACCGTGTTGGCGGTGGTGACTCATTCATGGGCGGTCTGATTTACGGACTGCGCGTTTATGAGAATGACCAGAAGGCTCTGGATTTTGCAGTTGCAGCATCATGCCTGAAGCATACTATCTACGGTGATTACAACCGCGTGAGTGTACAGGAAGTAGAGAAACTTATGGGCGGCGATGCTTCTGGCCGCGTTGCCCGCTAAATATTTCAGAGATATGAGCCGATTCAAGAGATTACAGGTGCTCAACACATTTGTCGGCACCGGAATAGTTCCGCTGTTCTACAACAAGGATGCAGAGCTTGTAAAGAATGTGGTAAAGGCATGCTATAAGGGCGGTGCCCGCGTGTTTGAGTTCACCAACCGCGGTGATTATGCCCATGAGGTGTTTGCCGAGGTCAACAAATGGTGCGCCACAGAGTGCCCTGAGATGATTATGGGTGTGGGCTCTGTATCAGATCCCGCTACTGCTGCACTCTATATCCAGCTTGGTGCCGGATTCATCGTTTCACCCAGTCTGAATCCCGATATGGCCAAGATCTGCAACCGCCGCAAGATTGCGTGGATTCCCGGCTGCGGTACTTTGACCGAGATCAATACCGCCGAGGAACTGGGCTGCGAGATTGTAAAGATATTCCCGGGCACCGAGGTTGGAGGTCCTTCATTCGTCAAGGCCATCAAGGGTCCTTGCCCCTGGACAGAGATCATGCCTTCGGGCGGGGTTTCACCCGAGCCTGCAAGTCTTGAAGCCTGGTTCAAGGCCGGCGTAGCTTGCGTAGGTCTGGGTTCTCAGCTTACTCCCAAGGATGTAATCGCCAACGGAGACTTTGGTTTCATCGAAACCAAGATCCGTGAGTGCATTGAATTTGTGAAGAAGATTCGCTGATTAGCGAAGTTCGAGTCCGAATACAGTCTCCAGTTCTGCTAGTGCAGGATTGGAGGCTTTCATTTTTGCGTATTGTTCCTCGCGGGTGAGGAGGTGCTCCACGTTACGTGACTGGTCAACGACGATCTCCATCGTGATGGCGGGGTTGCCGAACCGCTCGCGTATGAAGTTGAGGATACGGTCCTGGGCACTGCGTATCTCATCGGCCATCATGGGGTTGCCGGCCTTGACGGCGAATTCGGCATCGGACCTGATTTCCGGGTGGCAGTTTATCATACGGTTCTTGAGCGGGGTGTCCTGGCGGGGCAGGGTGGCTGCAAAGTCGTTCCATGCGTTCTGCAGGGTATCGGCCGTAAGGGGTTTGGCGGGATGCTGCTCCTGGTCTATAACCTGTACGGTCTGACGTCCGTGCGGCTGATCGGGTCGTCCTGCAGGCTTGTTTCCGTAGATGGATGTGAAGATGTTGGAGCCCTTGATGGTGGGCATGACTTTCTTGCGCTCCGGCTGAGGGTTGATTTCAGGAACCGGTTGCGCTATGACCGGCTTGGCGGTTGCCTTAGGCTGGGCCGCTGCCGGAGCTGCCTTTGTCGTGGCAGCTATCGTTTTGAAAATGGGGTGTAATCTCTTGGGCTTGCGCCCACTACTGTCATCGTCTTCATCGGCCTGGGCTGCCTGTATGAGCGTTAACTCCACCAGCAGACGCTTGTTCTTGCTGATGCGGTAGTTCAGGTCGCAGTCATTGCATATCTTAAGGGCGCGGTACAGGAACTTCTGTGAACATTTGGCTGCCTGTGCCTTGTAGCGCTCACGCATCTCGTCACTCATCTCAAGCAGCGGCAGGGTGCAGGCGTCGCGGCTTACCAGCAGATTGCGCAGATGCAGCATCAGTCCGCTAATTAGATGGCTGCCGTCAAAACCCTTGGCCAGGATGTCGTTGAGCAGTACCATGGTGTCCGGAATGCGTTTCTCCAGGAACATATCCGTGAGGCGGAAGTAGTAGTCATAGTCAATTACGTTCAGGTTCTCAATCGTTTTCTGATACGTAACCTGACCGCCTGTGAAACTAACCACCTGGTCAAATATGGAGAGTGCGTCACGCATACCGCCGTCGGACTTCTCGGCAATGATGGCCAGAGCCTCGGGCTCGGTGGTGACACCCTCTTTCTGAGCCACTGACTGCAGGTGCTCAATGATGTCCTTGTTGCTTATGCGGCCAAAATCGTAAATCTGGCAGCGGGACAGTATGGTGGGTATGATCTTATGCTTCTCGGTTGTGGCAAGAATGAAGATTGCATACTTGGGCGGCTCCTCAAGGGTTTTGAGGAAGGCGTTGAACGCAGCCTGTGACAGCATGTGGACCTCATCTATGATGTAGACCTTGTACTTGCCGTTCATGGGCGGTATGCGCACCTGCTCGGTCAGGTTACGGATGTCATCGACCGAGTTGTTGCTGGCGGCATCGAGTTCAAATACGTTGTAGGAACGCAGTTCCTCGCTGAAACTCTTGCATGACTCACACTCGCCGCAGGCCTCGCCGTCGGGACCGCGGTGCTCGCAGTTTATTGTCTTGGCAAAGATACGTGCGCAGGTGGTCTTTCCCACGCCGCGCGGACCGCAGAACAGGTAGGTGTTGGCCAGTTTTCCGGAACTGATGGCGTTCTTGAGAGTGGTGGTGAGCGCTTTCTGGCCTACTACACTGTCAAACGTCACCGGACGGTACTTGCGGGCTGATACTATGTAATCTTCCATAAGTGTTTGCTATTGATTTCAAAGATACTGATTTTTTTCGGGCTTGGCCTCAATTGAAAGTCCGATTTTTTGAACTACTTTTGTATTGCCAAATACCCGATATGGACAACGGATTCCTGCCAAAACTAAAAGAGTTCCTGGGCAAGTACAAATACTGGATTGTGCTTGCGCTGTTCCTGCTTGTCATACTTGTGGCAAGTGACAACAGCCTGGTGAAACGTCTGGTCCAGAAACGTGAGATCCGCTCACTCCAGGAGCAGTTGCGTGAAAGCGCCGAGCAGAAGCGCCAGAATGAACTTATGCTCAACGACCTGAACAACGACAGCCTGGTGATAGACCGCATAGCACGTGAGAGGTATAACATGCACCGCGAGGATGAGGATCTTTTCATAGAAGAATAATGCTGATTTATGGATAACAGGGAAAACCGTCTGATAGAGTCGTTCACCACTGTAGGCGGCATACTGCTTATTGCAGGTGCTGCAGTATACATCACAGGGTGGGAGTATTCGCCGTATTTCTATCTGGCAGGATCGCTCATGTTTGCCAGCGGTCAGTTTGCAGACCGATACACGGGTACTGACCGCATTGTGAAAAGACTGCGCCGTCAGCAGGTCCTGGGTGCGGTATTCCTGCTTCTCACTGCAGCGCTGATGTTCTCGGAGCCCCTCCATAACCGCCTTTTGGCCGATATGAACATGGGCGGAAAGTTTCGTTCCTTTCTGCTTGAGATTACCCGCAAAAACAACTGGATCGTGACGCTTACGATAGGCGCTGTTTTTGAGCTTTACTCGGCTTTCAGGCTGGATCATATATCCCGGAATGACTTGGATTCTAAATAGATTCTAATACATTTAACAACTTTTAGCCGGATACGGGCCGCTTTACATTAAAGAATAATAAATCCGGATTTCGTTTTTTGTTGTGTTGTAATTTTGCAATCCGTAAAAGGATTAAAAATGCTCAGACAACGTTGCAATCTTATGATGACTTTGGCAGGCTTGATGCTTGCTTTAGTTTCATGTACAGGTCACTACAAGATTGACGGAGTCGTTGAGACGCTGGGCTATGAAGGCCGCGAGCTCTCACTCATTGAATTTCTTCCTTACCGCACCACAAAGTATGACTCCTGCGTGGTCAATCACGGCCGGTTCCAGATGACAGGTAAGGCCGATACCACCCGCCTGGTATTCCTGTGCAAGGATAACCGCCCCATAATTCCCATTTACATAGAGAAGGGCAACGCCAAGGTTTCGCTGCTTCCTACCGAGATGACCGTATCGGGCACACGTCAGAATGACCTGTTCTACAGTTTCCTCAAGCAGAAGATAGCATATGACAACCTCTATGAGGACCTGTCACAGAGGCGTTTCACCATGTCCCGTCAGGGTTTGGATGCCCGCCGTATGGAAATCATCCAGGATTCGCTCCGTATCGTTGTCGATGAGTGTGAGGATATGATATGCTCCTTCATGGCCGATAATTATGACGAGCCGGCTGCAGTGGGAGTATTTATGATGCTGAGTGCAGGCCCCACAAATGAGGTCTCATCGTTGGTAAGACGTATCCTTGATGCTGCTCCCGACGAATTCCTGGGCCAGTCCTACGTTAAAGGCTATATCGGCCGTACCGGTTACGCCCGTAACGAATAACCCTTGTCAAGGGTCTCCTGAATAACTTCACTTACTTTCTGCGCAGTCTCATTCATGGCCTGAGTCTGCTCCTGTTCAGTCTGTCCCACATCGGTACGGGGCATGATAGGCTCGTGTACCGTCATGTGTACCGGATGCCAGGTCACGTTCCATGCATGGCGTGACATAACGTCATAGTTGCCGTCGATGGTAACGGGCAGGATGGGGAGTTGCAGTTCCTGTGATATAAGGAAGGCACCGCGTTTGAATCGGCCCATCTTGCCGTCGGGGGTGCGGGTTCCCTCGGGGAATATGATTACTGACATTCCGTCCTTGAGTCTGGACTCGGCCTTACGGATGCTCTCCATTGAACTTACCCTTGAACTGCGGTCTATGAATATGTGACCGGCCATATAGCATGCCCAGCCTACGAACGGAATCTTGCCCAGTTCCTTTTTCATCATCCATTTGAACTTTACGCCCAGGAATCCGTACATCAGGAATGCGTCCCAGTAACTCTGGTGGTTGGCGGCAATCACGTATGACTGGCCTTTCTTGATGTTCTCAAGGCCGTGCACGTGGATGGGGATAAAGAATACGCGGTAGAACAGGCGTCCCCAGATCATTCCGGGCCAGTAGCCCCAGAAACGGTCATTGAAGATTGAACCTATCATTGTGGTGAGCGCTACGATGATGGTAATGACAATCATCAGGGGCAGCGCAATGCAAATCTGGTAGACAAGGTATAATGCTCTGATCATAATCTGTTGAATTCTACTGGTTTTCCTTTTATTTCTGTATCAAACTTTCCTTCATTATAGACGGCGCGGCCGTTCACCCAGGTGGTGCATACCTTCCAGTGGAACTGCTCGCCTTCAAACGGTGTCCAGCCGCATTTGTTGGGCAGATCGGCATTGGATACCTTGTAGCCCTGCTCGCTGCGTGACACCAGCGTCAGGTCAGCCTTGTAACCCTGGCGTATGTATCCGCGATCCCTGATGCTGAATATCTGTGCGGGGTTGTGGCACATGAGTCTGACTACATCTGTCATCTGCATTACGCCGGCCGATGCCAACTCAAGCATTGATATGAGCGAGTAGGGCAGAACTGGCATGCCCGATGCGGCGCTCTTGCATCCTCCCTGCTTCTCGGAGAGCAGGTGCGGCGCATGGTCGGTACCTATCACGTCTATGCGGCCGTCGGTGAGGGCCAGACGCAGGGCCTGGCGGTCTGCAGCGGTCTTGATGGCGGGATTGCACTTTATGAGTGCGCCCTTGTGGTCGTAATCGGCATCGCTGAACCACAGGTGGGCGGGGCAGGCCTCGGCTGTGAACTGCTTGCTCTGCAACGGATGGTTATTGAACAGGTTCAGTTCATGAGCGGTGGTAAGGTGCAGGATGTGCAGGTGCACGCCTGTTCCTGCAGCCACATCCAGCGCCTTTGATGTCGATGCGTAGCACGCCTCCTCACTGCGTATCAGTGGATGATATTTTACGGGAGGCTCGCTGCCCAGCTGGCTTACGTAGCGCTCCATGTTTGCGTTGATGATTGATGTCTCCTCGCAGTGTACTGCAACGGGGACTGTGGCGGCCCGGAACAGCGCCTTGAGTGATGCGGCATCGTCCAGCAGCATTCCGCCGGTGCTGGAGC
>JAZMZT010000178.1:0-17584 GCA_045586125.1 Bacteroidaceae bacterium
TCAAACTGTCGCCCAACATCACCACCATGACCAACGGCATGGGCACGTTCCTGAACCTGAACGGCATGAGCCAGGACTACATGATAATCCTGGAGAACGGCCACCGTCTGGGCGGCGACGAGCGCATGGCACGCATCGGCACCGGCAATATCAAACGTATTGAGATTCAGAGCGGTGCGGCATCGGCCCTTTACGGAAGCGAGGCCATAGGCGGTGTCATAAACATCATAACCGATGACTCCAAGAACGGAATAGGCGCATCAAGTTACACCCACTACACCAGCCACGGCCGTTTTACCCAGACTGTCGATGCCGATGTATCGCAGGGCCGTCTGTCATCATACACAACCTACCAGCGCAAGGAGGCCGATAACTGGCAGGTAAACGACATTGACGAAGAGGGCAACAAGACGGGACGTCCCATGTCTATGGGCTATCGCTCCGATAACCTGAGCCAGCGTTTTAGCTATGCCGTAACAGACAAGCTGAATATTTCGGTGCGCGGCAACTACAACGACTATGAGACGCGCCGTCCCGAGAGTGCCACATACTTCAAAAAGAGCGGCGGCGACTTCAAGGAGACGCAGGCATACACCTACAACATGTCGCACCGCACCTGGCTGTACGGTCTGAGCGCAGATTACATGATCAACTCAGCTGCCTATATCGAGGCCGATTTCTACAGCGACAACTTCAGATCGTCATACAAATATTTCACCAAGAGCGGATCATTCCTGCCCGGTGATGAACAGGTACGCAAGCAGACCGCCTACTATGACGGAACCCTGAAAGGAATATTTAAACCCAATGATATGAACAAACTGTCCGTTGGCGTTGAGTATATCAACGAGCAACTGGACAGTGAATCGGACAACATCAGTAATGAGAGTATGTTCACCGCTGCCGCTTTTGTGCAGGATGAACTCTCTCTGACTGATGACATTCAGGCTGTGGCTGGCGTCCGTTACCTCTACAACGGTAACTTCAGGAGCCATGCCACGCCTAATGTTTCACTTATGTACAAACCGGGCAATTTCAGGTTCCGCGCAGCCTGGTCAGCCGGATACCGAGCCCCCACCCTGAGTCAGATCTATGCGACCGACCAGGCCAAGAGCACCAGCCGTGCCACGGTGGGCAATCCCGATCTCAAGCCTGAAAAGAGCCAGTCGGTTTCACTCAATGCCGAGTTCTCCAACCAGCGTCTTTCTGTCTCGGTAACAGGAATGGTAAACAACGTGACCGATATGATAAACTACCGCGTACTGAGCGATGCGGAGATATCGGCCCTGGGATACGATGACCTGCATGCCCAGTTCAGCACCATACGCCAGCGCAGCAACATTGATGAGGCTCACATAAAGAGTTTGAGCGCCAATGCCAATGTCTATGTGGGAGCCGGATTCACCCTGGGCGGCGGATACATACTGACAGACTCCAAGGCCATAAGCGACGGCAAGGAGACTCCCGTTGACAAGAGTGTCAAGCACAGCGGTAACGTAAACGCCCGCTGGGACCACAACTGGGGTAACTACCACATGAATGTAAACCTGAACGGCCACATTCAGAGTCAGCGCTGGTCAAGCACCTACGGATATGCACCGGGTTACAGCCAGTGGGACCTGAACACCACCCATACATTCTATGTGGAGGACTTTATCCTGGAACCCGGTCTGGGTATTGAGAACATCTTCAATGAGCGCGATACACGTCCGTGGAACAGTAACTTCTCGACCGTAAATCCCGGTCGCGCCGTTTATGTAAGTCTGGCCCTTAAGTTCCGCAAATAAATGAGAAAGTACCTCGTCATATTAACCATCCTGTTCTGCGCTCCGCTTCTGGCGCAGACCGATGACCTTTCCAGAAGGCTTGACGAGGTTGTGGTAACCGCTACCGGAACGCCCCATACGCTTAAGGATGTACCCGTTCAGACCGAGATTATCTCACGCAAGCAGATTGAGCAGTTGGGAGCCGCATCGTTTGAGGATATCCTGTCACAACTCAGTGCCGGTTTTGATTTCAACGCCGGTGATATGGGCAGCCAGATGACCCTGAACGGACTGGGCAACAACTACATCCTAATAATGATTGACGGCAAGCGCCTGAACGGTGACAACGGCGGTGAGAATGACCTGGGCCGGATCGATCCGCATAACATAGACCACATTGAGATTGTAAAGGGTGCCGGCAGCGCACTTTACGGCAGCGACGCCATGGCCGGTGTGATCAATATCATAACCCGCCGTCACGATGACCAGGCTCTCTATCTGGAAAACACCACCCGCGGCGGATCATACAAGGATCTGCGCCAGCACAACAGCATAGGTTTCAGTGTGGGCAAGTTCACATCGCTCACCACCTTCCAGATGCAGCATACCGACGGCTGGCAGAACACGGCCGAGGAGGACCCTGCCCAGACCGAGTATCACATATTTGACTCCCGCAACAAGACGGTCAATATGTACACCAACGGTCAGATTGGAGAGCGCATCACCTTTACCCCATCGGACCGCCTCTCTTTTGAGGCCGATGGCTATATGTACCGCAAACGCATATTCCGTCCCACCAACGGCCGTCATCCTGCAACCGATGTCAACACGTTTGATATGAAATACCGCGATGCAGGCGCATCAATAGGATCAGAATACAAACTGAAAGGGACTGACTGCATCACGCTGGATGTCAGTTGGGACCGCCACGCATACTACTATCACTACACCGATACAACTCTTGAGGAGGGTTATGACCCCAACGGCAACTACACCCCCTACTTCCCCTATTTCCCGGACCAGGAGCATCTGCAGAGTGACCAGCAGCGCACCATGGCCGAACTCAAGGGCGTTTTCAGCCTGCCTTGGGGAAATCTTCTGAGCGCCGGTGCCGAGTACCGTTATGATTACCTGCACGCCCCCATGCGCGTAAAGGGAGGACGGGCCAATGACTGGACCACAGCACTCTATCTGCAGGATGAATATACAGGAGTTAACTGGCTCAATGTGACCGCCGGAATCAGACTGATTGAGAACAAGGCGTTCGGATTCCATGCCACCCCTAAGATAAGCGCCATGTTCAAGGTGGCTGACCTGCGCATACGTACCG
Source organism: Bacteroidaceae bacterium (assembly GCA_045586125.1). Lineage (GTDB taxonomy): Bacteria > Bacteroidota > Bacteroidia > Bacteroidales > Bacteroidaceae > Colenecus. The sequence continues at coordinate 3,097 of JAZMZT010000178.1, forward strand.
GCTGGAGCCGCGGATTCAAGTCACCCACTCCCAAGGAGCAGGGTTACCACTATCTGCGCACCATGGGCGGCACCACATTCTTCTATATGGGCAACCCGGACCTCAAGCCCCAGACATCCGATTATCTGTCGGCCGGCGTTGAATTCAGCCGCGCCGGATTCTCGGCATCGGTCACCGGATACTACAACGAACTCTACAACATGATCACCCTGGTCAATGTACCCCTCAGCCAGATTCCTGCGGGCCAGGCACCCGAGTATCTGGGCGACGGCAGCGGACAGGTCACCCCGCGCATGTACATGAACATGGAGGATGCCCGCACCATGGGCGTTGACGCATCGCTGACATGGCGTATTACGTCCGATATCACCCTGGGAGGATCATACAGTTGGCTGGATACCAAGGCACATGTCTATGACACCAAGCACAGCCGCCTGAGTGAGGTTACCATCGACGGTATGGCCCACCACAAGGGCAATGTCTACGGAACCTGGCAGCACCGCTTCAATGACGCCTACCGTCTGGGCATCGGCCTGTACGGACGCGCCAGCAGCACACGCTATTATCAGAACAACGGCAACGGCAAGCCCTATCAGATATGGAAACTCACCACAACCCATGACCTGGGGCGCGACAAGAACGGTATGACATGGCGTCTTGAGGCCGGTATTGACAACATACTTGATTATAAGGAGACTACTCCTCACGGACTGCATTACGGTACCACCAGCCCCGGAAGGACTTTCTACTGCACTCTGAGTCTTAAGTTCTCAAAGGGCCGCAAGATGAATACCAAGGATGTGGAAAAGGGGAGTTTGGATGATGATGACTGATTTATAAACCTATAGTTTAACCTATTTAAAAACAAAAAGAAATGAAGAAATTCAGGTTTATTCTGACAGCTATGGTAGCCATAGCAGGTTTCAGCTTTGTAAGCTGCGAGAAAGAGTCCTCTGAGGAGGCAACCAAGAACAACTACACCCGTTATCAGGATGCTGTTGATGCACAGATCAACAAGAAGAATGACAGCGCCATCCTTCTGGTTGCTTTCGGTTCAACCTGGGAGCAGGCATTCGGTGCCTTTGATGAGACAATTGAGGCCTACAAGAAGGCTTTCCCCAAATCTGACATTTATCTGAGCTACAGCTCGGCCATCTGCATCAACCGTGCAGCTGCCGGCGAGAACGGCGTTTCACGTAACTATTACGCTCCCAACTTCTGGCTTCACGGACTGGGTGCCAAGCAGTACAAGGAGATTACCGTTCAGTCACTGCAGGTTATCCCCGGTGAGGAGTTCTCACGCGTAGTAAACTACATCAAGGACTTTGCAAACAACAGCCTGGGTGACCTTGACGACAAGTATCTGAGTGAAGTTACCATCAAACTGGGTATGCCTCTGCTGGCTGCCGAGGAGGATGTTGTAACTACCGCAAGGGTTCTTCACAACATCTACAAGGATTCTGTTGCCAATGGCGTAGTTGCTTTCATGGGTCACGGAAACCCCGACAGCTATGACACTTACAAGGCCAACATCCGTTACAACCAGCTTGAGGAGGAACTCCAGAAGCTCAACTCCAACTACTTTGTAGGTACCGTTGACGCTCCCGAGAACTACAAGGTTCAGGTTCTGGCCCGTATGAAGAAGGCCGGTATCAACAGCGGTAAGGTTTATCTGCACCCGCTCATGTCAATTGCCGGTGACCACGCTCACAACGATATGGCCGGTGATGACGGTGAGGATATGAATCCCGCTGAGTATGAGTACAATGATGAGGGCGAGATTGAGGACCTGAGCTGGAAGTGCTTCTTTGCACAGAACGAATACGAGTGCAACGAGGAGACAATGATCACCAAGGGTCTGCTTGAGCTTGAGTCAGTACGCAATCTGTGGGTTGAGCACACCAGAGGTGCCGAGACTCTTGAGGACTACTATCACAGCATGTTCCCCGAGGAATAATTCACTGTTATGAAAAGACTGGCTCTCATTATCTGCCTGACTGCAGGCATTCTGCTGGTTGCAGGCTGCAGGAACCGCTCCGCAGGTACGCGTGCGGGCATCGGCCATGCCGACAGTACAACCATAAAGTATGCTCAAGGCTTTACCCTGACATACCTGGGTGACATACGCCTGATTGACCTGCAGGACCCGCAGAGAGAGGAGAGCCAGTCTTTCCATTATGCTCTTGTTCCCCGCGATGGGAGCACACAGGAAATACCGGATGGTTACACCCCCGTTCCTGTTCCGATCAATAAGGTTATCTGCATGACATCGCTGCAACTCTCCAGTTTCATAAAACTGGGTGAACTTGACGCAGTGGTGGGCATTACCAGCACCCGTCATCTCTTCAATGAGGAGATGAACCGCCGTCTGGAGGATGGCCGTACGCACAAGATAGGTATTGAGGGCAATTTTGACAATGAGGTCATAATGGCCGTCAACCCCGATATAATACTCATTTCGCCATTCAAGCGCGGCGGATATGAGGCACTTAAGAACGTAGACATAACACTTGTGCCCCATCTGGGTTACAAGGAGACCACTCCGCTGGGACAGGCTGAGTGGATAAAGTTTGCCGGCATGCTGTTGGGCTGTGAGGAGAAGGCCGACAGCATATTCCGCGGCATCGAGGAGCGTTATCTGGCGCTCACCAAACTGACTGAAAATGTAACCGACCGACCGGTCGTATTCAGCGGTGAACTCCAGGGCGGCAACTGGTATGCAGTGGGCGGTCAGAGTTTCCTGGCACGGATATTCAAGGATGCCGGCGGAGACTATTTCCTTAAGGACGATCCCCACTCAGGCGGATTCACCATGGATTATGAGGTGGTTTACAGCCAGGCCGCCAATGCCGACTACTGGCGCATAGTAAACAGTTACCAGGGTGACTATTCGTATCAGGTTCTGGCCGATGACGACACACGTTACACCGATTTCAAGGCATGGAAGCAGCATGGAGTAATCTATTGCAACATGAGCAAGACTCCGTTCTATGAGAGCATGCCCATGGAGCCGGAACTTGTACTGAGTGATTTCATCAAGGTGTTCCACCCCGAACTCCTGCCTGATTACACTCCTCATTATTACCGACTTCTCAAATAGAATTAGTATCTTAGCGGTTCTATGAAGCGCTCCGTCATTCCTAATATGCTAATAATCACGGCACTGATCATGGTGCTGTTTTTGCTCAATGTAGCCCTGGGCTCAGTGAGCATCCCTACCCGTGCGGCATGGAACATACTATGGGGCGCATCGGACCAGGATCCCATCTGGACCAACATCATTCTCAAATCAAGAGTTCCGCAGACTCTTGTGGCCATAGTGGCCGGCGCAGGTCTGGCCATCAGCGGTCTGCACATGCAGACTGTTTTCCGCAACCCTCTGGCAGGACCTTCGGTACTGGGTATCTGCTCAGGTGCCAGTCTGGGTGTTGCATTCGTAGTGCTGCTTTCGGGCAGTATAGGCGGCGTTGCACTGAGCCGTCTGGGATTTGCCGGTGATTTGGCAATGACGGTAGGCGCCATCGCGGGCGCCCTTGCCGTAATGGCACTCATTGTCTATGTGTCACAGCGTGTAAAAGGCAACGTGACACTGCTTATCATAGGTGTTATGATAGGCTATGTGGCCAACGCCATCATCGGTGTACTCAAATATTTCAGCGTCGAGGAGGATATCCGCGCATACGTTGTCTGGGGCCTGGGCAGTTTCAGCCGCGTATCGGGCAATCAGATGACACTCTTTGTCACTATGATGTGCATCCTGCTGCCGCTCTCTTTCCTGCTTAACAATCCACTTAACCTGCTCCTGCTGGGTGACCAATACGCCCGCAACCTGGGGCTCAACATAAAACGCGCACGCCTGCTGGTAATCAGTTACTCGGGTATTCTGGTGGCTGTTGTCACCGCTTACTGCGGGCCCATCAACTTCCTGGGTCTGGCCGTACCGCATCTGTGCCGCGCCGTTTTCCGCACATCGGACCACCGCATACTCACTCCTGCCTGCGTACTTATGGGTGCACTATTTGCATTGGCCTGCAGCCTGATAGCCCGAATGCCGGGTATAGAGGGCGCTCTGCCGGTCAACTCCGTTACCGCACTTGTAGGCGCACCCATAGTGATATCGGTCCTGTTCCGTCGTCGTAAAGAAGATACTGCCGAATAATATGAAACAGCCCACCATTCAGATAGAGTCCCTGAGCACGGGATACCGTGGCAAGAACAACGTGACCGTTGTTGCCCGTGACATCAACGCTACCATACACGGAGGTGAACTTACATGCCTGCTTGGCCCCAACGGTGCCGGTAAATCTACCCTTTTGCGTACCCTGTCGGCGTTCCTGCCGCCTGTTGAGGGCACAATCACCATAATGGGCCGCAACCTCAAGGACTACTCTGACAAGGAGTTGGCAAAGACTATCGGCGTGGTTCTGACTGAGAAGACTGACCTGCGCAACATGACAGTTGAGGACCTTATAGGTCTGGGCCGAAGCCCTTACACCGGATTCTGGGGCACTCTCCATGAGGATGACCGCCGTGTTGTGGCCCAGGCTATAGAGATGGTGGGAATTGAGCCCTTGAAGGACCGCATGATACAGACCCTCAGTGACGGCGAGCGCCAGAAGGTTATGATTGCCAAGGCTCTGGCTCAGCAGACTCCCGTGATATTCCTTGACGAGCCCACCGCATTCCTGGATTTCCCAAGCAAGGTGGAGATTATGCAGTTGCTGCATACCCTGTCACGCACCACGGGCAAGACTATTTTCCTATCCACCCATGACCTGGAACTGGCTCTGCAGATTGCCGATACCATCTGGCTCATGGACAAGGAGAAGGGGGTTATGATAGGCACCCCTCAGGAACTTGCCGGCAACGGTTCTCTCAACGATTTCTTCTCACAGAGAGGAATTGAATTCAAAATACACGATGTGGACGGTTCGCTCTGCATAATACCCAAACTGAAATGAACGGAAAGATATATGTAGCCGGAATTGGTCCCGGATGTGAGGCCGATGTCACTCCCGCCGTTGCAAAGGCTCTTCGCGAGAGTGATGTAGTAGTGGGCTACAAATACTACTTCAGGTTTGTGGAGCAGTATCTCAACCCCGCGACTGAGTGCGTTGACACCGGCATGAAACGTGAGCGTGACCGCGCCCGGCAGGCATTTGAACTTGCCGAGCAGGGTAAGACCGTCTGCGTGATAAGTTCCGGTGACTCAGGTATCTACGGTATGGCTCCGCTCATCTGGGAGATGCGTCGTGACCGTGGCAGCGAGATTGAGATTCAGGTGCTGCCGGGTATCAGCGCATTCCAGAAAGCCGCATCATTGCTGGGCGCGCCCATCGGCCATGATTTCTGCGTCATTTCCCTGTCGGACCTTATGACCCCCTGGGAACTTATTGAGAAGCGCATTATTGCCGCCGCCCAGGCCGATTTCGTGACCGCCGTCTACAACCCCAAAAGCAACGAGCGCTACTGGCAGTTGTACCGCTTGAAGGAACTGTTCCTTAAGGAGCGTTCATTTGATACACCCGTAGGTTGTGTGCGCCAGGCAGGCCGTGATGAGGAGACTGTAACCGTTACCACATTGGCCGATTTTGATCCAGAGCAGGTGGATATGTTCACGGTCGTACTCATCGGCAACAGTCAGTCTTACAACTGGAACGGTGTCATGATTACCCCGCGCGGGTATTACAGGGATGAGGCTGACAGCGGTATGGGCATCGGTCAGGAGATTATGATAAAGAGTTTCCGCACCATTGAGAGCCTGCTTAAGCATAAGGATTGGCCGCTGGGACACAAATGGGCGCTGCTTCATGCCATCCATACCACGGCTGATTTTGAGATGGAGGATATCCTCTATTCTGATCCCGATGCGGTTGAGACTCTTTACCGCAAGTTCCGTGACGGTGCTGTCAAAACCATTGTGACCGATGTCACTATGGCGGCATCGGGCATACGCAAAGGTGCTCTGGAGCGTCTGGGAGTGGAGGTAAAATGCTACCTGACCGATGAGCGTACGGCTCTGATGGCCAAGGAGAAGGAGATTACACGCACGCAGGCAGGCGTCCGTCTGGCTGTTGAGGAGCATCCCGATGCACTGTTCGTGTTCGGCAACGCGCCCACCGCGCTGATGGAACTCTGCGAATTAATACGCAAGGGCAAGGCTAAACCTGCGGGGGTTATTGCCGCTCCGGTGGGATTTGTTCATGTGCGTGAGAGCAAGTATATGGTAAAGCCGTTTACCGGCATACCCAAACTGATTGTGGAGGGACGCAAGGGGGGCAGCAATCTGGCCGCAACCCTGACAAATGCGGTTTTGACTTTTGATGACGCTGAACAACTTAAACCGGGACGAGATGTTTAGAAACGACGCATTGGGGTCGTTTCCTAATGCGTCGTTTTTGATCATTGGGATAAGCGATAATCCGGAGCAGGAACTTACTGCGGCGGCTCAGGAGGCTATTGCACGAGGAAAGATTTTCTCCGGAGGCAAGCGTCATTATGAGCTGATGAAAAGCCGTCTGCCGCAGGGGGCGCAGTGGATTGAGATAACAGTTCCTTTGGCCGATGTCTTTAAGCAGTACAAGGGATATCCGGAGATAGTGGTGTTTGCATCGGGCGATCCTCTATTCTACGGATTTGCGGCAACGGTCCGGCGGGAATTCCCGGACGCCGGGATAGAGGTCTTTCCCACCTTCAACTCACTGCAGATGCTGGCTCACCGTATGCTGCTGCCGTATCAGGATATGCATGCGGTATCACTCACAGGCCGCCCGTGGAAGGACTTTCAGGATGCACTCATAAGCCAGGAAAAACTCATTGGAGTCCTGACCGACCGCACCCGCACGCCGCGCGCCATAGCATCCATGATGCAGGAGTACGGCTATGACAACTACAGCATAACGATTGGCGAATGCATGGGCAATCCCAATCATGAAAAGGTCACCACAATGACCGTTGCCCAGACCATGTTCTATGAGGCCGATTTCCCCAACTGCATGATATTGCAGATGACAGAGCATCGGGGTCGCCTGTTCGGTATCCCCGAGGAGCGTTTTGAACTATTGGACGGCCGCGTCAACATGATAACCAAGATGTCCATCCGCCTGGCAACCCTCGCAGCACTCGATTTGGGACGTCGCCGCTCCTTCTGGGACATAGGATTCTGCACAGGCTCTGTATCAATCGAGGCCAGGTTGCAGTTCCCGCATCTGGTAATCACCGCGTTTGAGAAACGTCCTCAAGGCAAGGAACTTCTGGACCGAAACAGCCGCCGTTTCGGTGCCCCCGGCATAAACGGCGTGATAGGAGATTTCATGGATGCCGATACCAACCTCTACCCCGCCCCTGACGCCGTATTCATAGGCGGCCACGGAGGGCAGATGAAAGAGATGCTTGAGACTATAAATAACGTGCTGTTGCCTGGAGGCGTGATTGTATTCAATTCTGTGTCCGATGAGAGCGCGGCAGCGTTCCGCCAGGGTATAGAGAGTATCGGCCGACATATAACCGGCACCACCCGCATGGCGGTCGATGAGCATAACCCAATCCTTATAATGAAAGCGGAATGAGAGCGATAATACTGGTTTCAGAGAGTTCCATCGGACTTGCCCGTAAGATAAGTCAGGCTATAGACGCTGTCATTTACAGTCAGAAAGAGCTGGACGGTTGCACTGCCGTAAAATCATATTCACAGTTCATCAAGGATAACTGGAGCAGTCTGGAGCAGATTGTGTTCATAGGCGCCATGGGTATATGCGTACGCAGCATCGCCCCTTGCGTAAAGGACAAGTACAAGGATCCGGCCGTGGTCTGTGTGGACAGCACCGGAAAGTTTGTAATCCCGGTTTTGTCAGGACACATAGGCGGAGCCAACGACCTGGCCCGCCAGATTGCAGGACTGACCGCCGGTGAGGCTGTTGTTACAACACAAAGTGACAACACCGGACTGTGGGCTCTTGATACCCTTGGCTCCAAGTTCGGTTGGAAAACTGATCTGAGCCGTGCCAGGATGAACCAGGCCATAGCGCTGTTTGTAGAGAGACACCCTGTTGCCCTGCTGCTTGAGGTACGGGATAACGGCACTGACTATCTGGAGAGTACTCTTCCGGAGCACGTAAAAGTGTTCAGCAATTATGGTGACATTGATTTTAGTCAGTTTGAACTTCTCATTACGGTAGGACCTCATGTTTATGACGCCCCGATACCTGTATTGGGTTACTATCCCCAGGTATTGCACATTGGGGTTGGTTGTCGCAGACAGTGCAAGCCCGACGGTATCCCTGAGTTCATAGAGGACAGCCTTAAACAGGCAGCCCTTTCACCGTTGGCCATTGCAAGTATCGGCACTATAGAACTTAAAAAGGACGAGCCGCTTCTGGCCGCATTGCAGAGCAAGTGGGCATCGGCCCAGACAAACATATGGTCCAAATCTGCCCTGGAGGGAATTGATGTGCCCAACCCATCAGAGAAGGCGTTTGAGGTAACAGGCGTATACGGTGTGGCCGAAGGCGCCGCACTGCGTTCAAGCAACGATGGCGTGTTGCTTATTGAGAAGCAGAAGGGCCAACTCTCTGAGGGCAATGACTTTACGTTTGCAGTCGCTCTTGACGGCCTTAAGATGCGTGGCGGATTCATAGAGATTGTAGGCGCAGGTCCAGGTGATCCCGAACTTGTATCGGTCCGCGGCAAACGGATGCTGGAGCGTGCCGACCTGATTCTCTATGCCGGCAGTCTGGTGCCCAAGGAACTAACCTATTACGCCAAGCCGGGCGCAACGGTACGTTCATCGGCCGATATGGACCTGGAGCAGCAGTTTGCGCTGATGAAGGATTTCTATGACCGCGGCCTTTTTGTGGTGCGCCTCCACACGGGCGATCCCTGCATTTACGGAGCAATTCAGGAGCAGATGGCGTTCTTTGACAAATACGGGATGCGCTATCACATCACCCCCGGAATATCATCGTTCCAGGCCGCAGCCGCAGCGTTGCGCTCACAGTTTACCATCCCCGAAAAGGTGCAAAGCATAATCCTGACCCGCGGAGGAGGCCGCACGCCCATGCCCGAGAAGGAGCAACTGCACAAACTGGCGCAGTCCCAGAGCACCATGTGCATCTACCTGAGCGCCGCCATAGTGGAGCAGGTTCAGGAGGAACTCCTGCAGGCCTATCCGCCCGAGACCCCTGTGGCCGCCTGCTACAAACTTACCTGGAAGGAGGAAAAGATATACCGCGGTCAGCTAAAGGACCTGGCCCGCATAGTGCGTGACAACAACCTGACTCTCACCACCCTGCTCGTGGTGGGCGACGCCATTGACAACCGTCAGGGTCTGTCCCGCCTCTATGCCCACGAGTTTAAACATTTGTTTAGAAAATGACGCAAAGGGAAACGACCCCAATGCGTCGTTTTTAAGTTATGATACTAATCTTAGGAGGTACAACCGAAGGAAGAATGGCAGTAAAGGTAGCCGATGAAGCCGGCCGCCGTTTCTGGTATTCCACCCGGGGTGATTTGCAGCAGGTAGAGAGCCATAACGGCGTGCATGTGACGGGTGCAATGGATGCCGATGCCATGACCGCTTTCTGCCGCGAGCATGAGATAAAGCTGATAGTTGATGCAGCCCACCCCTTTGCAGTACGCCTTCACAATACCGTCAGTGAGGTGAGCCGGGCGCTTTCCATCCCTGTGGTCCGATACGAACGCACATACCCAGATCATACCGATGACATAATCTGGTGCAAGGATTACGATGATGCTATCAAGCGTCTGGAAAAAGCCGGCGTAGAGAGCCTGTTGGCGCTAACCGGTGTTCAGACTATCCCAGCCCTTAAGGATTATTGGTCAAAACACAAATGCATATTCCGTGTCCTGGACCGTCAGGAGTCAATAGAACTGGCCCGCAAAGACGGCTTTGACACCGACAATCTGGTATTCTACGGAAACCAATCTGATTTGGAGATAATGCGTCAGGTCAGTCCCCAGGCAGTGATAACCAAGGAGAGCGGTCTAAGCGGCGGCTTTACGGAGAAGGCCGATGCCGCCCGTGAACTGGGCATCCCGCTGTATGCGGTTTGCCGTCCGCAACTGCCCGACGGTTTCATAACCGTAACCGGACAGCACGGACTGCGCAAGGAGATTGAGCGTCTGGTTCCGGGCTTCTATGAACTCCGTACAGGATTCACCACAGGAGCATGTGCCACTGCTGCGGCAAAAGCAGCCCTGACTGCGCTTTTAAGCGGTGAGGAGCAGACCTGGGTCCGATTCAGCATCCCCAACGGTGAGGTATTCACCCTACCCGTGCAGGACTGCCTGATAGATAAGGAGTGGGCGCAGGCATCGGTCATAAAGGATGCGGGCGATGACCCTGACGTTACCAACGGTTGTACCGTACAAGTCAAGGTTGCACTCAGTCGTGAGCCTGGTGTGCATTTCCTGCAGGGTGAAGGTGTGGGACGTATCACGCTGCCGGGCATCGGCCTTGAAGTTGGTGAGCCCGCGGTAAATCCCGTTCCGCGCAAGATGATTGTTCAGGAACTGACAGCACTGTATGAAGGCGGATTGGACGTAACGGTATCGGTTCCCGGTGGTGCCGAACTGGCTCAGAAAACCTTCAATCCCAAACTGGGAATTGTTGACGGCATATCCATAATAGGGACATTGGGTGTTGTGCGCCCCTTCTCGATGGAGGCATTCGTAGAGGCAATACGCCGTGAGGTTGAGGTGGCAAAAGCCATAGGCACACAGCGTCTGGTTATAAACTCCGGCGCCCGCAGCGAGCGTTTTGTAAAGGCGCTCTATCCCGATCTGCCGCCCCAGGCATTCGTACATTACGGCAACTACATTGGTGAGACCATCAGCATTGCAGAAGAACTTGGATTCCGTGAAGTGACCATGGGACTTATGATAGGCAAGGCCGTGAAACTGGCTGCCGGCATGCTGGATACCCACAGCCGCGAGGGTGTAATGGACAGGAAGTTCATACGCAGGATGGCACGTGAATCAGGCTGCCCCTGGCGTGTTCGCCGTGCCATCGGCCGTATTACATTGGCGCGTGAACTCTGGACAATCATCCCAGATAAGTATCTGGAAGCATTCTGCGCCACGGTAATCCGCTACTGCCATAGCCATTGCGATGCCCTGCTACCGTCAGGCAAACTGTCCATACTCCTAATCAGCGAAGAAGGAAAAATATATTGATAATGAACAAGATAATACTCATAACAGGCGGCAATAGGTCCGGCAAGAGCAGTTTTGCCGAGCAGACTGCGCTGTCGCTGTCCCCCAACCCCGTCTATATGGCCACCGCCCGTGTCTGGGACGATGAGTTCCGCGAGCGGGTGCGTCAGCATCAGTTGCGCCGCGGTCCGGAGTGGACAAATATCGAGGAGGAAATCAATCTGAGCCGGCACGATGTTCAGGGCCGGGTTGTATTGATAGACTGCGTAACCCTGTGGTGTACAAACTTCTTCTACCGCAACCAGCAGAAAACAGAGCAGGATGCCGCATGGGTGAATCAATGCCTCAGTGACATCAAAGCCGAATTTGACCGGTTCACGGCCCAGGATGCCACATTCATTTTCGTAACCAATGAGATAGGAATGGGAGGCGTATCGGCCAACGCCCTGCAGCGCCGTTTCACCGACCTTCAGGGGTGGGTAAACCAGTTTATTGCTTCAAAGGCCGATGAGGTCACGCTGATGGTCAGCGGCATACCCGTAAAAATCAAATGATCATGATAGAGAATCTCAACGACCCTGAATTCCAGTCACAGGTACAGGACAAGATAGACAATCTGACCAAGCCAAAAGGCTCTCTGGGCTACCTGGAGACGCTGGCCGGCCGGATATGCATGATACAGCATACCCTATCGCCCACCCTGAAGAATCCCTGCAACATACTGTTTGCCGCAGACCACGGAATCCTGGCACAGGGTGTGAGCGTTTCGCCCAAGGAGGTCACATGGCAGCAGTCATACCATTTCCTGGAGGGTGGCGCAGGCATCAGTTTCCTTTGCCGTCAGCACGGATTCCGTCTGATGGTGGTTGATGCGGGCATTGACCATGACATGGACTACAGTTCAGGTATCATTGACATGAAGGTGCGCAAGGGCACCCGTGATTTCTCCGTTGAGGCCGCCATGACACCTGGTGAGTTCGAGCTCTGCCTGCAACGGGGTGCAGAGTGCGTCAACCGTGTTCATGCCGACGGTTGCAATGTGATCAGCTTTGGCGAGATGGGATGCGGCAACACATCGGCCTCATCAATATGGATGTCACTGCTGGCAGGCATTCCTCTGGCACAGTGCATAGGTGCCGGCGCGGGGCTGGACAGCAAGGGTGTAAGCCACAAACTTGAGGTGCTTACCGCATCCGTTCAGAAATTCAAAGCGGGCAATAAGGCCCACAATATCAAGGAGATTCTCTGCTACTTTGGAGGCCTTGAGATGGCTATGGCCGTGGGTGCCATGCTGCGTGCCGCCGAACTGCGCATGGTTATTCTGGTGGACGGTTTCATCATGACCAACTGCATGCTGGCCGCATCAAAACTGGATCCAAACGTACTCCAGTATGCGGTATTCGGCCATCAGGGCGATGAGAGCGGGCATAAGATGCTGCTTGAATACCTGCACGCCAAACCCCTGCTCAACCTGGGTCTCCACCTGGGTGAAGGCAGCGGAGCGGTCTGCGCATATCCGATAGTGGAATCGGCCGTAAGAATGATAAATGAGATGGATTCCTTCAAGAAGGCATCCGTTACCAAATACTTTTAAGAAATGAACAACTTCCTTGCAGCACTGATGTTCTTTACGCGCCTGCCGTTCCACAAAATCAAACAGGTGCCAAGTGAGTCTTTCAGCCATGTTACGGGATGGTGGAGCGTTACGGGATGGCTTACCGGTGGCGTATCGGCCCTGACATTCTGGCTCTTTTTCCAGGTTACATCGGTGGGTATTGCCATCGTAATGGCCCTGCTGGCAAGAGTTCTGCTTATGGGTGCCCTGCATGAGGACGGTTTGGCCGATTTCCTGGACGGATTCGGCGGCGGCACGGACCGCGACAGCACCCTGCGCATCATGAAGGACTCTCACATAGGCACGTACGGGGTCATCGGCCTGATTTTTTACTTCCTGCTGTCATTCGTTATCCTTGCCAACATTCATCCAGATTATATCCCATTCATAATTCTTTCGTCCGATGTGTTCAGCAAGTGCATCAGCAGCCATATAGTCTGGTTCCTTCCGTATGCACGCCCCGAATCGGAGAGCAAGAACCGTACGGTCTATACTCACCCTACAGCGTTTGAAGAGATCCTCACCGTCATTTCAGGATTGGCTGCACTGGCAATCATAGTCTTACCTGACAGACCGTTCATAACCAACTATCTGAACCTCGGTCTGATTGTCATTGTTCAAATTGCGGTCGCCCTGCTGCTCCTGCTGATTTTCAAGAAAAAAATTGGAGGCTACACCGGCGACTGCTGCGGAGCCATGGCACTTATCACCGAACTTTCATTCCGACTTATAACCGCACTCGTATGAACGTATTCATCATCCGACATACCGCCCCCGATGTACCTCAGGGCACATGTTACGGGCAGACCGATGTCCCGCTTAAGGAGACCTTCAAGACTGAAGCACAGGCTGTTAAGGATTCAATCCCCGATATCCGCTTTGATGCCGTCTACAGTAGCCCCCTGTCCCGCTGCCGCCTTCTGGCAGACTTTTGCGGTTTTAAGACACCCCGCCTGGACAACCGCCTCAAGGAACTCAATTTTGGCCGATGGGAGATGCTCCGTTACGATGAGATAGATGATCCCTACATCCAGGAGTGGTATGATAATTTTGTCGATGCCCCCATACCCGGCGGCGAATCATTCCGCGAGATGTATGACCGTATTGCTGATTTCCTGGACGAACTCAAAACAAAAGACTTTGACAACGTCCTGATCTTTGCTCACGGAGGGGTCCTGGCCTGTGCCAATGTCTATGCCGGTAAAGCCACTCTCCGTACCGCCTTTGAGAACCTCATCCCCTACGGCGGCATGATCAGCATAGAACTCTGACAACAATGACACAATAGGGACGGTTGACTTCGTCGAGCTAAACCTTCCTTCTGTGTCATTTTTTGTTTTTTGGAAGGAGAACTTTTTGGGGTATAGGTATCTGAAACTACGCGCTTCGCGCTATCCCTCCCATCCACAATAAGACGCTCTGAAAGGCATGAACAAGTTCCTACCTTCCAGAGCATCTTATTGAGGACGGGCCCCTCCCGTTCACAGCGACACGGGCGTCGATGGTTTCCGACACCTATACCCCAAAAAGTTCTGTGCACCTTGGATTATTGGTTCAATGCTGTTACTTCAGTTTGAAGTAATACGTAATTGTGCCGGTTTGATTATTATCTCCTGCAATTGCATTGAATTTTGTCTTACGTGCAGCCTCAATAGCAGCATTTCTAAGTTGAAGATTGGTGGTATTGGTGCGATTAAAGTC
>JAZMZT010000179.1:0-11647 GCA_045586125.1 Bacteroidaceae bacterium
GCCAAGGAGTTGAATTACTAAGTTGTCTTCCTAAGACCGCTTGGCCTCCGACTTTCCACTGCATACACCATAGATGAACTGAGTTACGTGGAGGCAATGGAGTTGTGCAACTTTGGCGCCAAGGTGGTCTATCCGCCTACAATCTATCCGGTCTGCCAGAAGAACATCCCCATCCTGATAAAGAATACATTCAACCCCACGGCCCGTGGCACCGAGATAGTAAACGAGCTCCCTGCCGGAACCAAGGCCATCAAGGGTATATCAAGCATAGGCAACACCGCCCTTATCACCATGCGCGGTCTGGGTATGGTGGGCGTGATAGGTGTTAACTACCGCATATTCAAGACGCTGGCCGAGAACGGCATCAGCGTGTTCATGGTGTCACAGGCATCGTCCGAGAACAGTACGTCAATAGGTGTGCAGAATGAGGATGCTGCTCTGGCCTGCGAGCTCCTGAACCGTGAGTTCAGCAAGGAGATTGCGCTGGGTGCCATATTCCCCATATCGGCCGAGATGGACCTGGCAACCGTGGCCATTGTGGGTGAGAACATGAAACGCAGCCCCGGTATTGCCGGTAAGCTGTTCAGCGTTCTGGGCCGAAACGGTATCAACGTGATTGCCTGCGCTCAGGGTGCATCCGAGACCAACATATCATTCGTGGTGCAGAAGAGCTCGCTGCGCAAGTCACTCAACGTAATCCATGACTCGTTCTTCCTGTCCGAGTATCAGGTTCTCAACCTCTTTATCTGCGGTGTGGGCACAGTGGGCAGCAGCCTGCTGGAGCAGATCCGCGGACAGCGTCAGAAACTGATGCAGGAGCGCGGACTCAAACTGAACGTGGTTGGTATTGCACGCGGCAGCAAGGCTATGTTCTGCCGTGAGGGCATTGACCTGGACAATTATCGCGAGCAGTTGGAGAAGGCTCCCGCAAGCAACATAAAGACCCTGCACGACGAGGTCATCGGCATGAACATATTCAACTCGGTATTTGTGGATTGCACCGCCAGTGCCGATGTAGCCGGACTTTACCGTGATTTCCTGGATCATAACATATCGGTGGTGGCTGCCAATAAGATTGCAGCCTCATCGGAGTATGACAAGTATATGGAACTTAAGAAGACGGCCCGCCGCCGCGGTGTCAAGTTCCTGTTTGAGACCAACGTGGGCGCAGGCCTGCCGGTTATAAATACCATCAACGACCTGATAAACAGCGGTGACCATATCCTTAAGATCGAGGCTGTGGTAAGCGGTACACTGAACTTTATATTCAGCACACTGAGTGCCGACTGCCCCCTGAGCCAGACCATACGCCTGGCCAAGGAGAAGGGTTACAGCGAGCCTGATCCGCGTATTGACTTAAGCGGTAAGGACGTGCTGCGCAAGCTGGTCATTCTAGCCCGTGAGAGCGGTTACGCCATTGAGCAGAACGATGTCAAGAGCGAGTTGTTCATACCGCAGGAGCTGTTTGACGGCACCATAGACCAGTTCTGGAAGAAACTGCCCAAACTGGATGCCGACTTTGAGCAGCGCCGTGCACGTGTGGAGAAGGAGGGCAAGCGCATGCGTTTTGTGGCCCGTCTGGAGAACGGCAAGGCAAGCATATCGCTGGCCGAGGTCAACAAGTACCATCCGTTCTATAACCTGCAGGGCAGCAACAACATAATCCTGCTCACCACCGAGCGCTACAAGGAGTATCCCATGATGATTCAGGGTTACGGTGCCGGCGCAGCGGTTACCGCAGCAGGTGTTTTTGCCGACATAATGAGTATTGCTAATATCTGATTTGAACAGTCTTTTCCAAAAATGAAATACATTATCATCTTGGGTGACGGAATGGCCGACTGGCCGGTAAAGGAGTTTGGCGGTAAGACCATACTCCAGAACGCCCGTAAACCCTATATGGACATGCTTGCGCGCAAAGGCCGCACAGGTATGCTCAAGACCGTGCCCGACGGATTCCACCCCGGCAGCGAGGTGGCCAACATGACCGTGATGGGCTATGACGTGACAAAGTCTTTTGAAGGCCGCGGCGTGCTCGAGGCCGCCAACATAGGCGTGGATATCAAGCCCGGCCAGATGGGCATGCGCTGCAACATAATCTGCATAGAGAACGGACTTATCAAAAACCACTCGGCAGGACATATCACCACGCCCGAGGCCGATGAGCTTATCAAGGCTCTGGACAAGGAACTGGGCACGGATAAGGTGCATTTCCATACCGGCATCCAGTACCGCCATCTGCTGGTGGTGGACGGAGGCCGCAAGGAGCTTATCTGCACCCCTCCGCATGATGTGCCGGGACAGCCGTTCAAGGATCTGATGATTAAGGCTGCAACCCCCGAGGCACAGCCTACGGCAGACCTGCTGAACGACCTGATACTGCGCTCACAGGATATCCTGTCCAAGCATCCGGTAAACCTTAAGCGTGTGGCAGAGGGTAAGGACCCGGCCAACAGCATCTGGCCATGGTCACCCGGTTACCGTCCGTCCATGCAGCCCATTAGTGAGCTCTATCCCAACGTACGCAGGAGTTCGGTGATATCGGCTGTGGACCTTATAAAGGGAATTGGTCATTACGCCGGCATGAAGGTGATTGACGTGGAGGGCGCCACAGGTCTGTTCGATACCAATTATGAGGGTAAGGCACAGGCTGCAATAGATGCCCTTAAGACCGATGATTTTGTGTACGTGCATGTTGAGGCACCCGATGAGGCCGGTCATGAGGGCAATTTTACCCTCAAGAACCGCACCGTCGAGGATCTGGACAGCCGCCTGATAGGCCCCATCTATGAGGAGGTAAGCCGTTGGAATGAGCCGGTAGCCATTGCAGTGCTTCCCGACCATCCTACGCCTTGCGCACACCGCACGCACACATCGGACCCCATTCCGTTCCTTATCTATGCCCCGGGACTGGAGGCTGACGGCGTGACTGCTTTTGACGAGGAGAGTTGCAAGCAGGGCGGTTATGGCAATATTGAGGGCACAGAATTTACTAAGATTTTCCTATCACTACGATGAAATACTACAGCACAAACCATAAGTCAAGTGACGTGACCCTGCGTGATGCGGTGGTTCGCGGACTTGCCCCTGACCGCGGGCTCTATATGCCTGAGCGCCTTAACAAACTGAGCAGGGAGTTTTTTGACGGCATAGACAAGATGACGTTCCAGGAGATGTCATTTGAGGTAGCCAAGGCATTTTTTGCTGAGGATATCCCGGCCGATGACCTTAAGCGTATTGTCTATGACACTCTTGCTTTTGAGACTCCCGTTGTCAAGGTTGATGACAACATCTACTCGCTGGAGCTGTTCCACGGTCCCACACTTGCGTTCAAGGATGTAGGCGCACGCTTTATGGCCCGCCTGCTGGGTTACTTCAACAAGGAGGAGAAACAGCTGGTCAATGTGCTGGTGGCCACATCGGGCGATACCGGCAGCGCTGTTGCCAACGGATTCCTGGGCGTGGAGGGCGTACATGTGTATGTGCTCTATCCCAAAGGCAAGGTGAGCCCCATCCAGGAGTGTCAGTTCACCACTCTGGGCCGCAACATCACCGCCGTTGAGATAGACGGTGTGTTCGATGACTGCCAGGCTCTGGTCAAGAACGCCTTTATGGATGCCGAACTCAACCAGCGCATGAAGCTGACATCGGCCAACTCCATCAACGTGGCCCGTTTCCTGCCGCAGGCATTCTACTACTTTAACGCCTATGCACAGATGAAACGTCTGGGTAAGGCCGATAACCTGGTAATCTGCGTGCCCAGCGGAAACTTTGGCAATATCACAGCTGGTCTCTTTGGCTGGTTCATGGGACTGCCCGTAAAGCGTTTCATTGCCGCCAATAACGCCAACGATATATTCTACAATTACCTGCAGACCGGCGTTTATAGCCCCAAGCCATCGGTCCAGACACTGGCCAATGCGATGGATGTGGGTGATCCCAGCAACTTTGCCCGTGTGCTTGCCCTGTACGGAGGCTCACATAAGGATATTGCAGGGCACATAAGTGGTGCTACCTATACCGATGAGCAGATCAAGGAGACGCTCAAGGAGTGCTATGAGCGTACCGGTTACCTGCTTGACCCGCATGGAACCTGTGGATACCGCGCACTGCGTGAGCAGCTGCAGCCCGGAGAGTACGGCGTGTTCTTAGAGACCGCACATCCTGCCAAGTTCAAGGAGAAGGTGGATGCCATCACCGGCGGCGATGTGGAGATTCCTGCCCGCCTGCAGGCCTTCATGAAGGGCACCAAGCAGAGCATTGAGATTAGCAAGGACTACTCAGACTTTAGAGAATTTTTGTTTAACGAGTCAAAGTGACGCATTGGGGTCGTTTCGCTTTGCGTCAAAAAATGACGCAAAACGATGCGACCCCTTTGCGTCAAGAAAAAATGAGCTGGCAGCAGATAGATATTAACCGACTGGATATACCTCTTAAGGAGGTCTATTCCTTTATGGGGTACAAGGACAGCGAGCCTGATGAACAGACTCGCACAACTGTTGAGTACCTGCTGCGTGAAAGCGCCCAGTTCCTGCGCCCACAGTTCAAGTATGTGCTGGTGGATGGCAGCCTGGATCTGGAAAACAACAGGCTTACACTGATAGGGCAGGGTGGACCCGTAACCTTTGATGCCGGCAGGATTATCTGCCGCCAACTACGCGGAGCCCAGCACTATGCCGTATTTGTGGCAACGGTAGGCAACGGCTATTTCCAGTGGTCCGATGCCGTAAAGCGCCGTGACGACATGTTCCAGACCTACGTGATGGACTGCGTGGGCAGCCAGATTGTGGAGAGCGTGGCCGATTATATGGAGACGGTGCTGCAGGCCGAGATAGACCCGTCAGGATTCAAGCGCACCAACCGCTTCAGCCCCGGCTATTGCGGCTGGCACGTATCGGCCCAACCGGCACTGTTCAGCCTGTTCCCCGAAAAGAATCCTTGCGGCATAGAACTCACGGACTCCTGCCTCATGCTGCCCATGAAATCAGTGAGCGGCATCATTGGCGTAGGCCCCGATGTGAGATATCTTCCTTACACCTGCGGCATCTGTGATAAAAAAGATTGTTACAAACGTCGTGAGAAGTTGATATAGGGAAAGCCCTACTGTGTTAAATTGCAAAATCTAACTCCAGTTGCTGTATGGGAGTGTGTTTGCGATGATCCTTTTGACGTGGAAGTAGAATAATTGTGTCAACAATAGCGTTGAGACTTATTAGATCAAATTTGTTATAAGCTACCAAAAGTTGGTTGGCAAGTTCCTCTTCTATCGTATTTATATCGGGCATCAAAAGTTTGCGCAAATATTGGCTTTGCCATCTGGGGTAACCACCGTTCATGCAGTTGGTGATGCTTATTAACTGATTCTTTACAAAATCAGACATGAGCATAGCACCCAATAACTGCAATTGACGTATGGAACCACCAGTGATATAATACAGGTTATGCTGGGGGTAGTATTTTCCCTCATCTACAAAAATGACTTGGTTGCCTGAAATGTCGGGTATTATTATTTTGGGCGTATCTTTCAATGACGGAGTAATACGATCAATTGTTTTATACCATTTGCAAGGACTTTTTCGGGCCACATGTCGTTTTTGTAATGTGTCCTTGTGACTAAGAAGATATTCAGCGGCCAAAGGATATTCATCAAGATTTATCAGTTCTCCAGTTGGTTTGTACGGATTCAACAAATATTTACCAGACCATTGAAGTCTGTTTCTGGATATATCTTTGGCATTCAATACGGGAAGCAGAAGTTCTTTTTCTACTTTAGTGGGTAGATCTTTAGCGATAAAGATGGAATCTGCGCCAGTTGCAACACCAATACCGACCATAAAGCCCATCTCTTCAATGGTAAGCAAAGTGCCATCATTGCTTATGTCGTTGAAAACGTCGCTCCAATTATCTGTGCGAGGTGAAGAAAGCTCTTTTGTCTGTAGATGGGTCAACTGGTTAATGGTTGTTGCTTCTGCAAAAGTAAAATATGACGCAGGACACGTATTGCTTATCAATGTGATGGCAGGATATGCCAAAACATCTTCCTGAAATGCATCCTGTGCTTTTTCAAGTGATACTATTGTTTCAATTCTGAAAGATGTTGCTATCCAACCTCTTAGTTTCTTGCCGTATTCGTTTTTGAGCCATCTATCGGAACATATAAAACAGTGCTGTCCGCCTGGAAGAAGACTTTTCAATGTTTTCTCAAAGAAAAGGATATAAAGATCAGCCCGATAGTGGAAAGTGCGAAACAATTGTTTATAATTTGTGATTTTGTCTTGAGGAATCTGCTCGTAACGTATATATGGAGGATTACCTACAACAATATCAACTTCGGGTATTTGTTCTGTCAGAAAATCAGCTTGACGAATGTTGTTTAGGGATATTTTGATGCCATTGTCAACGAGTCTGGCCTTGCATTTTTCAACTTTCTTTTCATCTATATCGAAAGCATAGATGTTTTCTTTTAAGGCTTTGCCGAAATCAAATCCATAATTGCGGGAAGAATCCCAAAGACGATGGACAATTTCAATTATAAATTCCCCTTCACCGCAGGACGGTTCAAGAATCTTTACCGTAGAAAGGTCTTTATCAGAAACGTATCCTACTAAGTCTAACATATACGAAACAACCTTCGGGGACGTAAAAACATCTCCGTGTTGGCCGCCTGAGCGACGTAGTCCGTACCTGTTATTGCTGGAACTCATTTATGTTACCTATCAAATGACCGATAAAAGATTGGAGGAATCTGTCAATAGAAGTGTCTTGAGAAACGTCTTCGTAATTATCCGGACCGCTTGTACAGATAAGGGCTGCCATAGAATAGTGACGTTCCAAAATCAGTTTCTGGCATAAAATACGGTAGCGATCCAGATAGGTGGCATCTTTGAACTCAGGTAGGACTGGGTAATGAGACTCATTATTACGTACAGGACTGGTTGAACTCTCATCTTTACCGATGACTGTCAGATAACCAATCCAAGGTGCGCTCTGTCCAGGGAACTGATTCTCTCTAAAAGCCGTCCAGAAATCTACGGCATCACCGAGAGCTTCTTCAGTTCTGTTATTGAAATTGTTGCCGTATGAACCTATCTGGGATTTGAGTTCTATGGCGGCAATCAGTTTTTTGTTTGGAGCAATTATCAGGAAGTCCCAGTTTTTGGAGGACCGGAAGAAACCTGGCAGATAGGCTTGAGAGGTATATATGCATTTTTCCGGGATGCCTTGTTCTATGGCAATGGTCTTTAACAGCTCTGCAAAGGCATCAAGTTGTTTGCCACCTACTACGGCTCCTCTGTTTGAAGAGTCTCCGCTGGCGGTCTGCTGTTTTTTCTTGGTTTCCCAGAATGATTTAATGGCAGCCTTTATCAGAATCTTGTGCTTTTGTTTGTCCATTTTTGTGGTTTTATGGTTATATGCAAAGATAATTACTTTTTGCTAACTTTGTGCCCGTTATGAGTGAAAGGACAACTTTTTTGATTCTGTTCGCGGCGAACCTGACCTTTATAGTGACTAACCTGTACGGTTGGATGCTAAAGTGGTTTTATAGGCCAAAAGCCTATAGGGAGCAGTTCCATGAGCTTTTTCCGGCGCAGCGCTCGGTGGGATTCGTATATCTTTTCCAGGTTTTTGAGATTCCCTATCTGGTGCAGATAGGTAACCCCGATGCGTTGCTCTACGTAAACAGTTTCAGCGTCCTGATATTCTCGCTCCAGATGCTGGTAATGTGTGAGGGTTATTTCTTCCCTAACAACAAGCATAGGAAAATAGAATACACAATATTTATTCCCGGCATAATCATACTGCTGCCGCTGTTCCTGCAGGCAGTTCATCTGATTGATCTGCCCGACGGTTATCGTCCATGGGTGTTCGGAATAGTATCGGTAGTATTCCTTTTCTATTTTACGCTCAACCTGAAGATGGCTCTGCGTATAGGCCGAATGGTAAAGCAGGTAAATGAGGCCGCATACTCCGATACAGATGACTTTCCGGTCCGATTTGCCCGATACATCCAGTGGATACCCACATTGCTCTGTGTGCTCCTGTTTACTAACTTCTGGTTCGACAACGTTTGGGCCAAGTTTGTACGTGACCTGATCTTTATCTTTGCAAATGTCTGGTTCTGCATATTCACTCTGAATCCCTGGCGCAAGGCGTTCAGCAAGCGTGAGGAGGAGATCATTGAGCAGATGGAACAGCCCGATAATGCAGCTTACCGCCTTAGTGACAAGCGCAGCAAGGAGCTTTGTAACAAACTGGAGGAGATGCTTATAAAGGAGCACATCTTTACCGAGCAGCACATAACCATTGATATGCTCATTCAGCGTCTGGGAACCAACTCCAAATATATTACTGAGATTATCCGCCGAAGCGGCTATCAGTCATTCTATGATATGATCTGCCAGCACCGCGTTCGTCACGCCATCAGTCTGATACACCAGAACCCTGATGAGCGCCTGCACATAATAGCTGATCAGTGCGGATTCTCATCGCCCTCATCAATGGCCAAAGCCTTCCAATCACAGGGCAAGCCCGCTCCCTCATCGTTCAAAATTCAAGGGTGATTTTTTACTCGCTAACTAGAGAGTTTTTGCTCGCTAACTAGAGAGCCGGTTTTTTCCTTTAACGGAAAAAAGTCTTTCCTCTGACGGTAATTTCCGTTAGAGGAAAGTCTTTCTTTATTATAATAATGATATTTGCGTGCGTATTTATAAAGGGCCTGCCCGTATTTGACTCAATAGTTACAAAATAAATCCCTGATGACTACACTCGAGGCTATAATGGCCGTAGTATTTGGACTCAGTGCCGCGTATCTTATCTGGTGTCTTTACAAAGCCACCAGATATATGCGTGAGCACCCTGATGAGTTCCGTTGGCCCGATGAGCCCGATGAAAGAAACAAGAAACAATCAAGACGCGAATAAATATAAACAAAAAAGATATGAGCAAACGTTATTTTTCAAGAGTCCTTTCTGTATTGTTGCTGACCATAGTGGCAATGATGATAGGGCAGGGCAGTGCATTTGCGGCCAGCACATTCAGCGTGACCAACAGCGGCAGCACCTTCACGATTACCCGTAGCGGCAACACGGCCGTCAGCGAGACCGTCAACTACCGCACCGTCTCCCTCAGCGCCATCGAGGGACAGCACTTCACCGCCGTGAGCGGGGAGTTGTCCTTCGCCGCCAACGATACCTCCAAGACCGTCACCGTGACGGAGAGCACCCCCGGCACGGACGCCTACAAGTACCAGACGGCCAGCAGCCGCACATACCGCTTCGAGGTCCTCGACCACGACGGCTACATCCTCGCGTCGAAAGACCGCAGCATCAGCAGCGGCCTCACTAACGTACCCTCGTCGGGCGCGTTCGACATCAAGGACGTGACCATCTACTCCAACGAGTACACCGCCAACGACGGCGGCTACGACAACAACGGCTATAAGTCCGTCGCCAGCAGCGCCTACTTCACCAGCAGCAACGCCCCAAAGGCCTACCTCCAGCAAATCAGTGCCCAGCTGCGCATGACGCTCAGCTTCCAGGGTAAGGAGAACGACGACGCCTACGAGTACCTGCAACTTCTTTTCAGCAACACCTCCACCTGTGACAACCGCTCCGGCTGCAGCAACGGCGACCCCGGCAACATCAGCCTCTCTGCCTACATGGCCGGCTTTGAAATGAACACCGGCAGCAAGGACGACACCTATAGGGACTACACCTTCCCCGTCACCAGCGTGGGCAACAACGCCGGTGCCGAAAACCCCTGGGGCTACGGCACCAAATGGCCCCTCAGCAAGCAGAAGTTCAACAGCAGCCGCGCCTCCGACGGACGCATCATTGTGCCCATGAACTTCTCTTCCATCGTGCTCCGCCTCAACGCCAGCGGCAGCAGCGGCAGCGACGAGTGGGCCGTCAAGAACGTCACCGCCCACATTCAGGCCGTGGACGCAACCGCCCCCACCGTGCTCAACAATTACAAGGTGAGCGGCGGGCGCCACCAGAAGGGTAACGTCATCTACGTCAGCGTGGCGTTCAGCGAGATTGTCACCGTCACGGGCACGCCCACCCTCGCCACCTCGTGGGGCACCATCAGCTACTGCGCCGGCAGCGGCTCCAACGTGCTCACCTTCAGCGGCACCATCGGCAGCGACGCCACCGGCACCTTCAGCGTCACCGGCCACAGCGGCACCATCACCGACCTGGCCGGCAACGCCCTCAGCGGCACCATCAGCAAGGATTTTGGTACTTCCCTTGATGCCGACTACGCCTGGACTGAGGCAGACTTCAACAGCCTCGGCACCAACACCTACGAGATAGCCACCAAGACCGACCTGCGCCACCTGGCCCTCCTGGTCAACGCGGCCAAGAACCCCTGCAGCGGCCTCACCTTCCAGCAGACGCAGGACATCACATGCGACAACACCTACACGCCCATCGGCTACTACGTCAGCAGCAGCGACGAGGCCGAATTCCGCGGCACTTACGACGGACAGGGCTACACCATCAGCGGCATCACCGTCAGCCGCGAAGCCGACGGCTACATAGGCGTCTTCGGCAGACTAGATTATGTAAACTCTACTGACTACGGCACCGTGAAGAACGTCGTCCTCGCCAGCAGCATCTTCACCGGCGGTAGCAGAGTCGGCGGCATCGTGGGTTACAACAGGGGCGGCACCGTGGAGAACTGCCGCGTTGAGAGCACTGTCACCATCAACGCCGGAAATAACTATGCCCACAACCACGGCGGCATCGTGGGTTCCAACGTAAATAATGCTGCTAAGGTCATCGGCTGCTACAGCGCCGCCACCATCAGCAAGAATGGCAAGATCAACTGCCAGTACTACGGCGGCATCGTGGGTTACAACTACCACGGCACCGTCAAGGATTGCCTCTACGCCGGCACCACCGTCACCGCTGCCAACAAGAAAGGCGCCATCATCGGCTACGATGAATACAACTACGGCGTCTTCTCCAACAACTACTACACCGCCATCAGCCTCGGCGGCGTCGGTGCAGATGGCAGCAGCAGCGACCAGCACGGCGCCCGCCGCGCCCGCACCGTCACCCTGGGCACCAACGTCGCCCTCAGCGGCAGCCAGACCGCCTACAGCGTCAGCGGCCTCACCGCCATCGGCAGCACCGCCCTACAGAGCTCCGAGACCATCTACAGCGGAGAGGGGCAGACCGTCAACGTCGCCTACAGCGGCACCGTGCCCGAAGGCTTTATGGTCATCTTCAGCACCACCGGCGGCATCCTCAGTGGCACTACACTCACCATACCCGACGGCGACGTCACCGTCAGCGCCACCTGCGCCCCCGACTACGCCACCCACTGGCACGCCGATGCCGACCACGACGGCACCACCGCAGCCCGCGCCTACATCATCACCACCACCACCGGCCTCAACCTGCTGGCCACGCTCGTCAATGGCTACGGCTACAGCGACTTCAGCGGCACCTACTTCCAGTTAGGCAATGACATCGAGTACACGGCCACTACCGTCTGGAACGACGCTACGAGCACCGAGAACAACTACACCGCCATCGGCGGCTGGCGCAGCGGCACCACCTATAACCAGTTCAAGGGCAGCTTCGACGGCGACGGCCACACCATCAGCGGCATTCGCATCTACAAGCCCGAGAGCAGCACC
>JAZMZT010000180.1:0-6128 GCA_045586125.1 Bacteroidaceae bacterium
GTTGTCTTCCTAAGACCGCTTGGCCCTCCGACTTGGTCGTTTAACAATGCGTCAAACGACGCAAAACGAAACGACCCCTTTGCGTCGTTTTTTATACCTTTGCACGTCGGTAATTGTTTATGAAAAGAATCTGTCAGTTTATATCCAAGTACATGGGCGTGCTGGTATTTGCAGCGGCAGTGCTGGCGTTCATATTTCCCGATGCGCTTTCAAGGATACGGCCCACGGTTATCAACTATCTGCTGGGCGTAGTGATGTTCGGCATGGGTCTTACGCTCAACCTGGAGGATTTCAAGGTCGTGTTCAGCCGCCCCAAGGATATCATCATAGGCTGTCTTGCCCAGTTCACCATCATGCCCCTGCTGGCTTGGGTGCTGGCACGTGTGTTCAGGCTCGATGATGCACTGGCATTGGGTGTGGTACTGGTAGGATGCTGCCCGGGCGGTACGGCATCGAACGTAATCACCTATCTGGCCAAGGGTGATCTGGCTCTCTCCGTAGGCATGACCGGCGTATCCACCATCCTGGCCCCGCTGCTTACCCCTGTGCTCACATGGGCGCTTGCCGGCCATAGTGTCCATGTGAATGTGCTTGGCATGCTGCTGAGCATACTCTGGGTGGTGATTCTGCCTATTGTCATCGGCCTCATCATAAAGAGTCTGTGGCCAAAGTTTACCGATAAGGCCGTAGATTATCTGCCCGCATTATCATCGGTGGCAATTGCATTCATTGTTGCGATAATCATTGCGGCCAATGCCGATAAGCTGCTGGCAGGAGGAATGATAATAGTGCTTGTGGTGATGCTCCACAACATATGCGGACTGGGACTGGGTTACTTTATAGGACATCTGCTCAGACTGTCCGAGCCCAAGAAACGGGCCATATCGATTGAAGTGGGCATGCAGAACTCAGGTCTTGCGTCATCACTTGCCACCCTGCATTTTGCCGCCTACCCCTTGGCCACCATCCCCGGCGCCATTTTCAGTGTCTGGCATAACATCAGCGGTGCAATCGTAGCATATATTTTCAGAAAGTGACGCAAAGTTAAACGACCCCTTTGCGTCACTTTCTGAAAGAGAGGATGAGCGGATAGATTTCCAGGCGGCCGGCAAGCATAAGTACGATGCTGAAGAGTTTGGCGGCTACGGGCATGGATGAGTAGTTGCCGAAAGAGCCCACATCACCGAACCCCGGCCCCACATTGCCCATGCAGGCTATTGCGGCCGATATGCCCGACCGGAAATCCATTCCGGCAATGGTATTGAACTCAACGCCAATGAATATCAGCTCAAAATACATAAGTATGAACAGTCCCGCCTGATTGATCTCCACCGGATTCCGGAGACGTCCGTCAACCCTGTTGCGCCTTACCACGTAGGGATCCCTGAACTGATGGAACTGGAAATGTATCTGCTTACCCACCAGCACAATACGGTCTATCTTGATTCCGCCTGATGTAGATCCGGCGCATCCGCATATCAATGAGCACACTATCAGTATGCCGATGCTGAAATCGGGCCATACGTTTGTATCGGCCGTAGCAAATCCTGTGGTTGTTGCTATGGAAACGGTTTGGAACACTGCCTGTCGGAACGCACCGCCAGTGGTATCGGACATCATTCGGCCCCTGAGGTTTACGGTTATGAACAGCGTTGCTATTGCCAGAAGTATCATGAATACCCTGAACACCTCGGATTTAAAGATGTAGAAACGTTTGCGCTTTCCGGGTATTATGGTAGAATAGAGAAGTGTGAAATTGACTGCTCCTGAAAGCATGGAGAAAACCAGAATTGTCTCAATCAACGGGTTGTCAAAGAACGCTATGCTGCTGTTCTTGTTGCTGAATCCGCATGTGCTGCAGGCCGACATTGCATGAATCAGGGCATCGAACCACTCCATCCCGGCCAGCTTGAGGCAGATAAAAGAGATTAGTGTGATGGATGTGTAGGTAATGAGCATCATCCTTACAAACCCGCGCTTGCCGCCCTTGAAATACTCTCTGGCCAGGCTCGATGTCTCGGTGCTGACCAGAATAACCTGACCGTTGCGGTCATCGGGTATGGCCAGGGTTATGAGCAGAACCACTCCGATACCCCCGATCCAAGCCGATGCAATCCGCCAGAACTGAAGCCCTGCCGGCAATGCCTCAATGTCATTTAGTATGGATGCGCCTGTGGTGGTGAACCCTGACATGCTTTCAAACAGCGAATTGACAAATGTGAATTCACTGCCATAAATAAGATACGGCAAAGCGCCGAACAGCCAGGCAGTTATCCACGATGCAAGCACTATCACATATCCTTCCTTAACATAAATATAATCGATGGGACGGGTGTATCTGACAGCCGCAAAACCACATCCAAAAGCGGCCAGGAATGAGAATGTAAGCGGCCAGAAACTATTGTCGGCAGGCTCAAACAGAGCAATCAGAGCTGACAACAGTATCAGTGCGGATATAATGAGAAGGGATATTCCGCAATGCCGTATTATCACGAACGGTCTCATTTATCAATTTAGGCAATGAACGGATGCAAATATATAGTATATTCGCAGAAAACGTAAACAGGATGAAAGCAATTAACCGAATAGCAGGCTTGATGTTTGCATTGTGCGCAGTCTTAATCTCATGTACCGGAAAGAAAGCAGAGACCGGTGCGCTAAAGCCCAGAATAGTTGTGATGACCGATATCGGCCCGTCGGAGGTGGAGCCCGATGACAATGAATCGGCCGTAAGGCTGCTGGCATACGCCGACCGGTTTGAAATAGAGGGTATAATCACCACAATAGGCTGGAACTGTGACCCTTACCCCAAGGACTGGGCGGTATATCTGACACGCGTAATTGATGCATATAAGACCGATGTGCAGAACCTCATGAAACGCTCCGGCCAGAAAAGGCACAAGAGCATAGAGCAGGAGAATGGACGTCAGGAACTTGGTTACTGGCCCAGTTATGAGTACATCAGCAGCCGTGCCATGATGGGCAGCACCCGAGCCGGCATCGGTGTAATCGGTCCCGATAATGACTCACCTGGAAGCAGATTACTGATACAGCTGGCCGATGAGGACGACGACCGTCCCATCTGGATCTGCTCATGGGGAGGCGCCAACACATTTGCGCAGGCCGTCTGGCGCGTTAAACAGGAGCGCAGCCCGGAGCAGCTCCGCAAATTCCTGAGCAAGTTCCGCCTCTACACCATCACCGACCAGGATATGCAATGGAGCATGCGCATGAACCGCGCTTACAGCTCTCACCAATGGCTCCGACGTGACTACGCACAGGAGCTGATGCTGGTTTGGGATGAGAGCGCCTGGCTTAACCAAAACGAGCTGGGCAAATCCAACTGGGACAAATACGAGAGCCTGATCCAAGGCAAGGGCGCCATGGGTAAGGTCTATCCCAAGTTCCTGTGGGGCGTTGAGGGCGATACGCCCAGTTTCCTGCACGTGATGCCCAACGGCCTGAACAATCCCGATGGCCCCACGCAGGCGGGTTGGGGAGGCTGCCATCAGTTCGGTATATCACCTGATCGCGAGACCTACGCCTGGACCAACTGGCAGCAGCCGCTCAAGGACATATCTGACCATTATGAGCACAAGTTCTACCCCGATGAGTTCAACGATTTTGCCGCCCGCATGCAATGGGCTGATACCGGTAGTGGCAACCTCAACCCCGTAGCTGTCATAAACGGCAGTCAGGACCTTAAGCCTATGGAGTTATCGGGCAAATCAGGACAAGACATAAAGCTGGACGCATCCCGTTCCTTTGACCCGGACCGTGACAGGCTCTCATTCAATTGGTGGTTCCAGGAATTCCCGGATGAGACCGTCTATCCCCTTATCAGCGACCCTGCATCGGCCAGGATCACCGTTACCCTACCCGATAATTCCAGCGGCAAGACCTACCATCTGGTCTGCGAGATTCACGACAACGGTCCGTTCAACCTTACCGCATACCGCCGTATAATAATTAGATGTAAATAAGATAAATATGAAGATTATTCTGACAGGAGCCACCGGATATGTAGGTGAAGGCGTGATGCTGGAGCTGCTGCGTTCCCCACAGGTAGAGAAAGTGCTTTCAGTAAGCCGCAGACCGGTTGAGATAGACAAATACGATTGCTTATCGGCCGATGAGAAAAGCAAGCTTGAGGAGTACATAGTTAATGACATGATGACCCTGAAGGAGACCGATCCCCGATTCCAAGGGTATGATGCCGTGTTCTTTATTGCCGGCATCAGTTCCATAGGTGCCCCCGAGGACGTTTACAGGACCATCTCATACGATATCCCCACACACTTTGCCGATATCATGCCGGGCAAGGAGAATATGACATTCATCTACCTGAGCGGTGCCGGCACTAATCCCAATGGCCGTCAGTGGTGGATGAAGATTAAAGGTGCCACAGAACAGTATATCGCCCAAGCCGGGTTCCGTTACGCATTTGCCTACAGGCCGGCATTCATGCGCTGGGCCAAAGGGCAGCGACGCATCCAGAAGATGCAGTACTGGTTCATCCCGTTCTACCCCATCACCCGTCTGTTTGGAGGCGGCAACAGTATGACCGAAGTGGCCCTCTCAATGATTGCCTGCTCACGCAACGGCTACCCCAAATTCGCCATCGGCCCACGCGACATCACCAGACTTGCAAAACTTGCGAATTAGGGTTGTTGCCCAATGCGGCGTTTTAAACCAGCGATTTGGTAGTCCAGCGGCGGGATTTCCATCGGCGGATAAAAATAAGACCGCGGATATTCTCATCAAGGATAAGGGAGCACCACAGGGCTATCAGACCACCGTTAAGGCCGATACCCAGTACCCAACTGCCACCTACGGCCACAGTCCAGCATACTATCATGCCTATTGTAACGGGATAATAGATGTCACCGGCGGCACGCAGCGAGTTCACGCCAAAGAAATTGATTGCGCGGCCCACTTCAACCATGATATCAATCCAGAGCACTATGGTTCCCATGCGGATTATGTGCTCATTATCGGTCAGAAATGAGAATATGGTATGCCCCAGACAGGCGGTAGTGAACGACAGCACGAACGTAACCGCCACCGATACGCGCAGTACACGTCGGCCCAATGCGAACGCGGCGGCGTACTTTTTCATGCCGGTAAGATGCCCTATCACGATTGCCCCACCCTGCGCCGCCGCAAGCGAGAACAGGAACACAAACGTGGTTATGGTCTGGCCGTAAGTGCGTGTGGCCAACTCGTCGTTGCCCAGCATATTAATGAAATAGGTAACCACCACCATAGAAAGGCTGTACGACATCTGCTCGCCGGCCGACGGAATGCCAACCTTGAACAGCTTGCCGGTCTCGGCCCACGGGAACGGGTGGAACAGCCCCTTGGGCAGGTGCCCTATATACTTGCGGTAAAGCAGATACAACAGCAGGGCCGATGAAAGCGCACGACAGATAACCGTAGATATTGCCGCACCGCGGACCCCCATTGCCGGTAGCCCGAACTTACCGAATATCAGGGCGTAGTTGCCCAGAATGTTGATCACATTGACCAGGCCCGATACGAACATGGGATAATGCGCCTTGTCAACGCTCCGCAGGGCCGCTGCAGCCGACAGCGACACCGCCTGGAAGAATGCAAACGCACCCACTATACGCATATAAGGGAATCCCTCCACATAGAGTTCATCACGGGCGCCCATCATATTAAGAAGGTCCGATGCCCCGCCAAACAGGAACGCACTGAAAGCCAGACCGATAAGGAAATTGAACAGGACCGATACGCCCATCACCTGCAGCACACGGTTACGCTGACCTGCCCCCACATACTGCGAGCAGAGTATGGATGTGGCCATCGATATGACCTGAAAGATTATGAAAACGATATTGACCAGCTGATTGACCAGGCCCACCGCAGCCACGCTCTCATCGGAATAACGGCTCAGCATGAAGGTATCGGCCGCACCCAATGTCATGACTAGTAACGTGTCAATGAAAATGGGCAATGCTAAAGTGACGAGAAGTCTGGTAAGTTTTCCGTATCTCATAATCAGACCGCAAAATTAGCAAAAACGACGCATTAGGAAACGACCCCAATGCGTCGTTTTTAACTATCTTTGCCGCGCAATGGAAACCTCGTACGCACTTTTCTTC
>JAZMZT010000181.1:0-2502 GCA_045586125.1 Bacteroidaceae bacterium
CCTCAAGATTGACGGTGAACTCCAGGCCGATGCCGCCATCGTTCCGTCTGTAGGCGCAAGCAAGGCTCCCGGATCGGAGATTGCAGGTAAGGCAAACGTATTGGTATTCCCCAACCTGGAAGTTGGAAACATAGCATACAAGCTGGTACAGCGTATCGGTAACGCCGAGGCCATCGGCCCTATCCTTCAGGGTATCGCTCGCCCCGTGAACGACCTGTCACGCGGCTGCTCAGTTGATGACGTTTATAAAATGATCGCCGTTACCTCAAACCAGGCAATGGCAGCCAAAAAAGCATAACATAAGATGAAGATTCTGGTATTGAACTGCGGCAGCTCGTCAATCAAGTACAAGCTGTTTGACATGGATAAGAACGATGTCATTGCACAGGGCGGAATTGAGAAGATAGGCATGAAAGGCTCTTTCCTTAAGCTGACCGATAAGGACGGCAACAAGGTTGTTATTGAAAAGGAGATCCCTGAGCATACCGTAGGTGTTAAGTTCATCTTTGAGATACTTACCGGCAGCCAGTACGGCGTAATCAAGTCACTTGATGAGATAAACGCTGTTGGTCACCGCATGGTACACGGAGGCGAGAAGTTCAACAAGAGTGTCATCCTTACCCCCGATGTACTGGAGGCATTCGCAGCCTGCAATGACCTGGCTCCTCTGCACAACCCCGCAAACCTGAAGGGTGTAAACGCAGTAAGCGAGCTCCTGCCCAACGTTCCGCAGGTAGGTGTGTTTGACACCGCTTTCCATCAGACCATGCCTGATTATGCTTATCTGTATGCAATTCCTTACGAGCTGTATCAGAAGTATGGCGTTCGCCGTTACGGATTCCACGGAACATCACACCGTTTTGTATCGGGCGAGATCTGCAAGTATCTTGGCATCAAGCCTGAGGGCTCAAAGATAATCACCTGCCACATCGGAAACGGCGGTTCAATCACCGCAGTCAAGGATGGCAAGAGCGTTGACACCACAATGGGTCTTACTCCTCTGGAGGGCATCATGATGGGTACCCGCAGCGGCGACATCGATGCAGGCGCTGTTACCTTCCTCATGGAGAAAGAGGGACTGGACAGCACAGGCATGTCAAACCTGCTGAACAAGAAGTCTGGTCTGCTGGGTATATCGGGTGCATCGAGCGATATGCGTGAGGTAACTGCTTCAATGGAGGCAGGTAACGAGCGTGCTGCTCTGGCCAAGAAGATGTATGCTTACCGCATCAAGAAATACATTGGCGCCTTTGCTGCTGCAATGGGCGGCGTTGACGTGGTTGTATTTACCGGCGGCGTAGGTGAGAACCGTCACGAGGTCCGCGAGGCCGTATGTGAGGGTCTGGAGTTCCTGGGCATCAAGCTGGACAAGGAGCAGAACGCCAAGATCATGTTCGGCAAGGACGGAATCATAAGCACCGCAGACTCAAAGGTCAAGGTTGTAGTTCTCCCGACCGATGAGGAGCTGATGATTGCTCAAGACACAATGGCACTGGTGAAATAAACCATCACCACCATAATAAAAAAGCTGCCCGCGGGCAGCTTTTTTATTAACCGTTATATTTTCCCATAAACAGGATTAGGCCGTTTACTTTGTCCACTATTGCATAGTAGAAAGAATGGTCAGCCAGGAAAAGATTACGGGGAGGCTGTGTCTCATAACCCGGCCCAGCAGCCATCGCCATCCCAATAGCGGTCACAGCTGAAGCTTCTGAACCTTCTTCATTTATGGTTATAGCCGCCTTATGAATAATCATTGATACGGACACTGGTTCTTCTGTCATGGGTGCAAAATCGCTTGAGGAAACAAACATCTTATTCATCCCAAGTGCATTCACAACAGGGCACATATCATAAGGAGAACTCTGTTCAACCTTGAACTTGGGAATTGAAACATACACCTCGTCTTTAGTTAAGTAAGAGAACAGTTCATTCCAACCGGTTTCCTTGATACTCGTCAATGCCCGGGCAGAAGCTCCCGTTTCAGGAAGAAGCACCTGCAATGCAAAACTACCGTTTCCATAGGGGAGTTCCAAAAGAGATATTCCATCCAGACTGAAATAGCTGAGAGAATCCCATTTGTGCATCATCCGGACATCCTCAATTTCCCCATTGTCTTTTGTGAATTTTCCGTCATCTGTCAGCCCCTTCTCGAATTTTTTACTCCATCCGCCCTTGAAATATATAGCATTCATAATATATAGCAGCGCATCAGAAGATATCTCATCCAATAATTTCGGTATCATTCCACGAGTCTTTTCTTTACACCAGCCGTTAATGTAATTCAACGCAGGACCCGGATTCGAAAAATCAAATGATGATACATCGGCAAGGTATTCATTCTTAAGTGTATCGGAATAACTCTGTTTAATACTCCTATTTGAATTGGAAACGAGAGCGTTTGCAGTTGACAGGGTTACCGAGGAGTCCCATGATGGAGATTTGGACAGTATCTGACGACAATAGTCATTTACAGCATCTATGTCATCGCCATATCCTAAA
>JAZMZT010000182.1:0-9322 GCA_045586125.1 Bacteroidaceae bacterium
TGTTGAGAATAGCTGTACAGTCAAAAGGTCGTTTATACGACGAGACAATGGAGTTGCTTCAGGAATCAGGCATCAGCAAGTCGGAGGCCAAGCGGTCTTAGGAAGACAACTTAGTAATTCAACTCCTTGGCTCACAGAACGACATGGCTACGATCCGACTTTGTTGAGAATAGCTGTACAGTCAAAAGGTCGTTTATACGACGAGACAATGGAGTTGCTTCAGGAATCAGGCATCAGCCTGGGAGTATCCAAGCGCACCCTTCTGGTTCAGGCCGGAAACTTCCCGGTCGAGGTCCTGTTCCTGCGCGACGATGATATACCGCAGTCAGTTGCCGGCGGTGTGGCCGATGTAGGAATCGTGGGTGAGAACGAGTTTGTGGAGCGCAATGAGAAGGCCGATGTCATCAAGCGCCTTGGATTCAGCCGCTGCCGCCTGTCACTTGCCATCCCCAAAGCCATTGATTACAAAGGCCTTGAGTGGTTCAACGGCAAGAAAATAGCCACCTCCTACCCCGGAATCCTCAATTCATTCCTCCAGAAGAACGGAATCAAGGCTGAGACACACGTAATAACCGGCTCCGTTGAGATTGCCCCCGGAATAGGTCTGGCCGATGCCATATTCGACATAGTAAGTTCAGGCTCCACACTGGTCAGCAACAACCTGCGCGAGGTTGAGGTTGTAATGCAGTCCGAGGCCCTTCTGATCGGCAACCCCAACATGGATGCTGAGAAGAAAGCCATCCTTGAGGAACTGCTGTTCCGCTTTGACGCAGTTAAGGCCGCCCAGGGCAAGAAATACATCATGATGAACGTGCCCGATGACCGCATGAGCGAGGTTCTGGCTGAACTCCCCGGTATCAAGAGCCCCACAGTAATGCCTCTTGCAACCAAGGGCTGGAGCTCAGTACACACCGTACTTGACGAGAAACGTTTCTGGGAGATCATAGGCAAGCTCAAAGCCGCCGGTGCCGAAGGCATCCTGGTCCTCCCCATTGAGAAAATGATATTATGAACGTAGTAAAATATCCGTCCAAGGCTGATTGGAAGCAGTTGCTCTCCCGCCCCGCGCTGAGTGTGGAGGGTCTTTATGAGCGTGTCCAGGCTGTGCTTGATA
Organism: Bacteroidaceae bacterium; assembly: GCA_045586125.1. GTDB lineage: Bacteria > Bacteroidota > Bacteroidia > Bacteroidales > Bacteroidaceae > Colenecus. The sequence continues at coordinate 1,115 of JAZMZT010000182.1, forward strand.
CCGTACGTAAAGGCGGTGACCAGGCGCTTAAGGAATATGAGTTCCAGTTTGACAAGGTTCAGCTGGACTCACTCGCAGTAAGCCAGGTCGAACTTGACGAGGCTGCCGCTCTGGTACCGGCCGATCTGCGCAGCGCCATTGACCGCGCCGCCGTGAACATACGCAAGTTCCACGAGTCACAACTCCCGCAACTGAGCAAGGTTGAGACCACCCCCGGCGTAACCTGCTGGCAGAAGGCAGTGCCCATCACCAAGGTAGGTCTGTACATACCAGGCGGCACAGCACCCTTGTTCTCAACAGTTCTGATGCTGGCCATCCCCGCCCGCACCGCAGGCTGCTCAGAGATAGTTCTCTGTACCCCTCCGGGACGTGACGGCAAGGTCAATCCCGCCATACTCTACGCCGCACAGGTGGCAGGTGTGAACCGTTTCTTCAAACTGGGCGGATCACAGGCAATTGCCGCAATGGCATACGGAACAGAGAGCGTACCCAAGGTATCCAAGATATTCGGCCCCGGTAACCCCTACGTTACCGCCGCCAAGCAGATAGTATCACTCAAGGATGTAGCCATTGATATGCCCGCAGGCCCGTCAGAGGTTGAGGTTATAGCCGATGCCAACGCCAACCCCGCCTTCGTAGCCGCCGACCTGCTCTCACAGGCCGAGCACGGACGTGACAGCCAGGTGATACTGCTCACCACATCGGCCCAACTGATAGATAAGGTTCAGGCCGAAGTTGACCGTCAGGTTGCCCTGCTGCCCCGCAACGAGATTGCAGAGGCATCACTGGGCAACAGCCGCATGATACTGCTCAGCAACGATGATGAGATCATAGAAATGACCAACGAGTATGCTCCCGAGCACCTTATCATACAGACCGCAAACGCTAATGAACTTGCAGAGCGCGTAGTCAACGCAGGCAGCGTGTTCATCGGCCCCTGGTCACCCGAGAGTGCGGGCGATTATGCATCGGGCACCAACCACACCCTGCCCACCAGCGGCTATGCAAAGGCATACTCAGGTGTGAATATAGACAGTTTTATGCGCAAGATAACCTTCCAGCAGCTCTCACGCGAGGGCCTCAAATCACTTGGCCCCGTAATCGAGACAATGGCCGCCGGCGAGTATCTGGATGCGCACAAGAACGCAGTTACTGTAAGACTGAAAGAACTATGAAACCGCTACAAGAACTTGTAAGACCCAATATCTGGAGCCTGAGTCCGTACACATCGGCCCGTGACGAGTACCAGGGCAAGGAGGCAAAGGTGTTCCTGGACGCAAACGAGAACCCCTACAACACCCCCTTCAACCGTTACCCCGACCCGCTGCAGCGCGATCTCAAGACAAAGATTGCAGTGATCAAGGGCGTCAGCGAGCAGTCCATTTTCTTTGGCAACGGCAGCGACGAGGCCATTGACCTTATGTTCCGCATATTCTGCCGCCCCGGAGTGGACAACGCCGTGGCCATAGAGCCCACCTACGGAATGTACGGGGTTTGTGCCGATATCAACGACGTTGAGTACCGCCGTGTGCTGCTGGACGAGAACTTCCAGCCCGATGCCGACAAGATTCTGGCCGCAGTCGATGCAAATACCAAACTGATATTCTTCTGCTCACCCAACAACCCCAGCGGCAACAACATTGACCGCAGCGTGATTGACAAGGTGCTGGACTCATTTGACGGAATCGTGGTTGTAGATGAGGCCTACATAGATTTTGCAGGCGTACCCTCATATCTGCAGCAACTCCCGGAGCGCCCCAATCTGGTTGTGCTCCAGACCTTCTCCAAGGCATGGGGAATGGCCGGAATCCGCCTGGGAATGGCATTCGCGCAGCCTCAGATCATCGGCATCATGAACAAGGTCAAGTACCCCTACAACATCAACCTGCTCACTCAGCAGCGCGCCATGGAGGAGGTAATGCAACACGCACGCGTAAAGGAATGGGTCAGTTCAATTCTCAGGGAACGCGAACGCCTGATGGATGAGTTTGCACGTCTGGATTGCTGTATCAAGGTCTATCCGTCCGATGCCAACTTCTTCCTGGCCCGCGTAAAGGATGCCAAGGCAACCTACGACTATCTGGTTGACTGCGGCATAATTGTACGCAACCGCAGCAAGATAGCCCTGTGCGGCAATTCACTGCGCGTAACCGTTGGCACCGCCCCCGAAAACAACGCGTTGATTGACGCTCTCAAGAAATTTAAATAACTTTGGCCGATATGAGCAAAAGAGTCCTATTCATAGACCGCGACGGAACCATTGTGGTTGAGCCGTCCGACGAGCAACTTGACAGCTTTGAAAAGCTGGAGTTTGTGCCCGGAGTATTCCGCAGCCTCACGTTCCTGCGCCAGCACACTGACTTTGAGTTCGTTATGGCCAGCAACCAGGACGGTCTGGGCACATCATCGTACCCGGAGGCGGACTTCTACCCCACCCAGAACTTCATACTGAACACACTGAAAGGTGAAGGCGTGGAGTTTGATGACATCCTCATAGACCGCCACTTCCCGCAGGACAACGCCCCCACCCGCAAGCCCGGCACCGGAATGTTCGGCAAGTATATGACCGATGAGTACGACCTGGCTGGCAGTTACGTCATTGGAGACCGCGCCACCGACGTGGAACTGGCCCGCAACCTGGGCTGCCGCGCCATCCTGCTGCAGGACAGTGCCGACCAGTTGCCCGATGATTTACGTTCCGTTTGTGCCTTTGCAAGCCGCGACTGGTGGAAAGTTGCCGAATTCGTGTTTGCAGGCGAGCGCCGTGCATCGGCCCACAGAGCAACAAAAGAGACAGACATACTGGTTGAGCTCAACATAGACGGCTCAGGCAAGTGCGACATCAGCACCGGCCTGGGATTCTTTGATCACATGCTGGAGCAGATTGGCCGTCACGGAGGTATGGACCTGACCGTCAAGGTTAAGGGTGACCTCTATGTGGATGAACACCACACCATCGAGGATACCGGAATCGTGCTGGGCGAATGCATCCGCAAGGCCCTGGGCGACAAGCGAGGCATAGAGCGCTACGGCTACGCCCTGCCCATGGACGACTGCATGGCGCAGGTGGTGCTGGACTTTGGAGGCCGCAGCTGGCTGGTCTGGGACGCCCAGTTCAAGCGTGAAAAGATTGGCGAGATGCCCACCGAGATGTTCCTGCACTTCTTCAAGTCCCTGAGCGACGCCGCCGCAATGAACCTGAACATCCAGGCCCAGGGCGACAACGAGCACCATAAGATTGAGGCCATCTTCAAGGCCTTTGCCCGCGCCCTCAAGCAGGCCGTCCGCCGCGACATCTGGAACTACACGCTCCCCTCCTCAAAGGGCGTCCTTTAACACACAAAAAGGAAAAAAGCACAAAAAAGCACAAAAGGAACCGTCCCTTTTGTGCTATTTTTGTCATACATTTGTCAAAAATGAGATTTATATGTCCTTTGTTAGAAAACTATTAGCGTTTTCCGTGTTTGCATTATTCATTCCATTTGTTGCGCAAGCACAGGATGGCAGACTTGAAATCAATGCCGGCATATCCACTGCAGGAACCTATATGCTGACAGATTATCACTTCTTTGGATCCGACAACGCTTCCAAATGGAGTGACGGAACGCTCAACGACCTTAAAGAAGAATCCTACAATTCCAAGGTGTATCCCAGCATCTCAGCCGAGATGTCATACAAGCTATCTGACGACGGCATTCTGAGACGTTGGTCACTGGTAGGTATGGCCGGTCTCCATTTTGCTGATTATGAATCCATAAACACAGTCAGCAAACAATCAGACAAGCAGACGGCAATTAAGGCCGATGCCCTGCTGGGAGTAAGATTCCGGATAGTGGAGAAATCCCATCTGATCATGTACTCACAGGCCCTGGTGGGTATTGACTTCAGGAATGGCAGTGATTATTGGACTGTCACAGACAAAAACAATCGCCAGAGCAGCAACCGACCGGTTTATCAGCTCACATTCCTTGGATTCAGAGTAAAACTGGGTCACAGGACAAGCCATCTGGGCTTTTTAACAGAGTTGGGTTACGGCTCCGAATATGCTCTGAGTGAATCTTTAATTATCTTATCGCCCGGAATGAGGGCTGGCATTAGTTACATGTTCTGATTATGAAAAAAGTTATATCATACTTCATGTATGCAGTCCTTGCAACGTTCCTGATGACAAGCTGCGTAACCCGGAAATGGGATCCGACCGATGATATTGAAGACATGTCCGACGTTTGGGCGCGCCAATACGTAAATGATGTCCTGCGCTATGCTATCGGCCCTGAATCAAACATTAAGGATACACTCTCCATGGACTTTACTCACCGTTACAGAACAAACGGCGATTCAGTAAACGTTTGTTCAAGTCTTTTCCAGATAAAGGATTCAATGGTTGTTACTGTTGACGGTTACAGGTACGCCGAAAAGTTCTGGGTGCATCTGTACACGGTAGGTGAAGGAATAATCAATTATGAGGGTAAGTTCCGCGTTGATTTCTATGAAACCGGCAAAAACACGCCTTGGGCCACCTCTGAGATAGAATACAGTCCGTCTGATAAAGATAAAGACAATTACACGCCATATAGTACAACCACACAAACAAACTGGTATTGATTATGAAACTGTTCAAAGCAATTATTGCATTGTCCTTTTTCTCCTTGTCTCCTTCATGGATCAACGCACAGCAGCGGTTTGAGATAAGCGCAGGAGTTTCCTCCCCCGGTTTTCACACCTGGGAAAAAAGAGCGTTATTAAATTCAAGTTTTCCGGAAGATTATCGATACAATAAACTGTCAGCCATGGACGATTATGCCTATCGGTCAACATATTATCCCGGCTTATCCATCCAGGCTGCATACAAGTTACCCGATCACGGTTTTACAAAAAGGTTGTCTGTACTGGCTTATGCCGGACTGAACACTGCCGGTTTTAAGAAGTATGATTATCTGACAAACAAATTGCTTTACAACGAGACCGCCTTTAAGTTTGATCTGATGGCCGGTTTCAGGTTGCATCTGATAACCAGGGATCATTTCATGATGTATTCGCAGGCCTTGGTCGGTTTACAATTCAAAGACAATTCCCATTATTGGGATTACAACAGTTACATAGTACAAGATCCCATTGCCGTCCAGGTTACATACCTTGGCTTCAGATTCCAATCCGATAACGGCCTGTGTTATCTGGCGGAACTGGGCGCAGGATCCGAATATGATTTATATGGAGTGTTAATAGTTCCCGGAGTAAGACTGGGTTTGGGATATACTTTCTGAATGATATGAAAAGAAACAACTACATACTCGCATTGGTTTGCTGTATTGCAGCAATCTCAATTGGATTCTCATCATGTAACGGTGTTGAATGGGATCGTGAGGAATCATTGAAAGGGATGTCTAATGAATGGGCACACATATATCTTGTCAAAGTCATAGACGACCGCCGGGACAAATTCGACTCTTACCAATCCAAATATGCGACAATCAATGACACAATAGCTTATGAGACTGTATTCGCTCACATGGACGGCGGTGACTCGGTCAATATCACGACAACGGTAGTGATAGTTGACAGCGTAATGACCACAACCGCCCAAGGATACCGCTATTCCGACAATCTGACAGCCCACATCTATACCATCGACCCTGGAATAGTTGACCAAAACGGAAAACTGCGCATCGACTTTTACCAGACAGACGGCAATATCCCCTGGGCCTGGACCGAAGTGTCATTCTCAAAAGACAACTGGTCCAACTTCTATAGAGGATACGATTTTGACAACGTCACTCTGGGCTGGTACTGATGTGCAATTGTGCAATTGGGGTCAGGCCCCAAATGCACGTTTTGACTGCTCAAGGGCAGCAATCACCTTGTCGCACCAGGCATCAAACTCCGGATCCTCAGTCTGGCACTCCTTATGCGTAAGGACGTAATCCAGAGTGCGGCCGATACCCTGCTCCGGAGTGATTGTGGCGCAGAATCCGGGCACGGCGCGCTTAAGTTTGCTGTTGTCAAACAGCACGGTGTGCGCCTTGTCGCCCCAAAGTTCACCTGTATAATTGTACGGAGCCACATCAATCAGATACTGTGACGATACATAATAAGGATGCAACTCCACGCCCAGATGCTTGGCAATGATCTGATAAATCTGAGTCCAGCTGATTGAGACATCGGTCGTAATCTGGAACGCCTCACCAATGGCACGCTCATTACCCATAAGGCCGATGAATCCGCGCGCGAAATCCTCGTTGCAGGTAATGGTCCAGAGCGATGAACCGTCGCCGTGGATGATGACCGGCTTACCCTCCATGATACGCTTCACCACCTGCCAACTGCCCTTGCTGCCGTGAACTGCCAGCGGAACCGCACGCTCATCATAAGTATGGCTGGGACGGATAATGGTTACCGGGAAACCGTTCTCGCGGTACATACGCATCAGGAAATCCTCGCACGCAATCTTGTTGCGCGAATAGTCCCAATAAGGATTGGCCAGCGCCGTACCCTCGGTAATCACATAATTGGCCGGCATCTTGTTGTAGGCCGATGCCGAACTGATGTACATGAACTGCTTTGTCTTACCCTTGAACAGACGGTAGTCACGCTCCACCTGCACGGGCACGAACCCTATGAAATCACACACCACATCAAAAGTCATATCCTTGATAAGCCTGGCCACGCCCGCCTCATCGTTGTTGATATCGGCCTTCAATACCTTTACGTTCTCAGGCACACGGTCACTGCGGTTGCCTCGGTTAAGAAGATAGAGCTCACAGCCCTGTGCGGCCAGTTGTCTTGTGATTGCGGAACTGATAGTCCCCGTTCCGCCAATAAACAATGCTTTCATATTCAGGTTAGTTGGTTTCTGCAAATATATAAAAAACGACGCATTGGGGTCGTTTCCCTTTGCGTCGTTTTTGGGGCTTAGTTGCGGATAAGGCCGGTCCGATAAGCTTGGAGCAGGGCGCGGAGATCCTCGACGCGAGCCATGAGGCGGCGGCCCTTGTCGGTGTCGCGCACCAGGATCTGCTGTTCTGAATACTCTACCACCTGCGTGGCGGCAATCACGTCCATGCCCTGGGCGATAGACTGCTGGATGGATTCAAACGGATGGTGGCGCACCAGGCGCATTCCGTGTGAGTTGAATATGAGCGTGTAGCCTGCTATTCCGGTCTGCTGGTGGTAAACCTTTGAGAATCCTCCGTCAATTACCAGGAGTCGGCCATCGGCCTTGATGGGACTCTCGCCGCTGGACTCCTTTACGGGGATGTGGCCGTTGATAATGTGGGCGTGCTCCAACTCCGTGATTCCAAACTCGCGCAGTATCATCTCGCAGATGTCGCGGCGGTTCTTGAGGCGGTAATAGTTGCCCTTCTCCTCATGATGGGTCTCCTTCTCGGCCAGGAAATAGCGCTCAAAGGTGGCCATACGTTTCTTGTCAAAGGGGGGCGAAACGGGGCCGCACCAGAGATACCAGAACAGGTCCTGACCGTATTGTTTAAGCGGGTCATCGTCCGATGCATAATATGCGGTACGTACGTATTTATCAATCGTATCAAACAACTCACGGCCTTTATAATCAACGCCTTGGATGTTCATTGACGCCAGCGTTCCGTCCTCGTTCAGAGGCACGCTTCCGTGATATAGCAGGTTGTTGTTATGTACCAGATAGAGTGATCCGTGCTCAAACAGGCAGTCCACGTGACGGGCCAGCGCCTTGCTGTTGCAGAAGCTGTGCGTCAGGCGGTCTATCACGTTCTGCTCGGCCGGCGTAAGTTTGTACGGATTGGCCGGGTCAACTGTGGGGAAGTTGGTATCGAGCAACTTATACTCCTTGCCGTCTATCTTTATCACTCCGCGTTTGAAATCAATCTTGTCCAGCAGGTTGCGGTGCTCCATATGGAACTCCGGATGGCGGGCTATCACCGCAGCCTCTATCTTGAACTGGATTATGGCTATGGCCTTGTGCATCTGCGACAGCAGGTCCATCTGCGGCAGGTCCTCAACCGGGGTGTCATCGGTCTTAACGGGAATGAACAGCGTGCAGGGGTCATCGGCATAGGTCTGCATGGCGAATGTGGCCAGCGGCAGCAGGTTGATGCCGTAACCGTCCTCAAGGGTGGTCATGCTGGCGTATTTGAGGCTGTTGCGCACCACGTTGGCAACGCAGGCGGCGCTGCCGGTGGCGGCACCCATCCATACTACATCGTGGTTGCCCCACTG
>JAZMZT010000183.1:0-10490 GCA_045586125.1 Bacteroidaceae bacterium
CTTACCGAGGAGGATTTCTACAGCAAGATGGAGAAGGTTGCCCTCTTTAAGGACACTGACGGCAAGTATTTCACCTTTGAGGAATACAAGAAACTGATTGAGGCCAATCAGACCGATAAGAACAAGAACCTGATATATCTGTACGCCACCAACCGCGAGGAGCAGTACGGATACATTGAAACAGCCAAAAACAAGGGCTACAGCGTCCTGCTCATGGACAATCAGCTGGATGTACCTGTAATAGGCATGCTTGAGCAGAAGTTCGGCAATGACAGCCGTTTCCAGAGGGTTGACAGCGATTCAATTGACAACCTGATTGCCAAGGAGGACAACAAGGCCGTTGACCTGCCCGCAGGCCAGTTGCGTATGATAACCAAGATTTTCAGCAGCCAGATGCCCAAGATAGAGAAGGCTGATTTCCATGTCGATGCACAGTCCCTGGGTGAATCTTCCCTGCCGGTCATGGTAACATGCAGCGAGTATATGCGCCGTATGAAGGATATGGCTGCCATCCAGCCCGGAATGAATTTCTACGGAGATATGCCCGATATGTACACGGTCATCCTGAACAAGGATCACAAACTGATAAAGAAGGTTCTTGAAGAGGCCGATGCCGCATGTGACGCCAAGGTTAAGCCTGAGGATGACAAGTTGAACTCACTCAAGGAGCGTCAGGCAGAACTCCGCAAGGCCCGTGAAGGCAAAAAAGATGAGGATGTGCCTCAGGCCGAGAAGGATGAGATGAATGATATCAACTCTAAGATATCTGAGACAGAAAACACAATATCAGGCATTTATGCCGAGTATGCCGCAGGCAACAAGATAGTCCATGAGCTCATAGACCTGGCTCTGCTGCAGAACGGAATGCTTAAGGGTGAAGCACTTGCCGCTTTCATACGCCGCAGCGTCGATCTTATCTGATAAGTTTCTATTTATATTAAAAAGGGCACTGAGAGTACATCAGTGCCTTTTTTTACATATATTTGCAAAAGAGGTTATCCGTAATGATCAAAAGGGCTTTTATAGTACTGATTGCCACGCTGTTGGCCGTATGTGCACCTGTCAGTGCGCAGAAGGTGGGTCTTGTGCTCAGCGGCGGCGGAGCCAAAGGTATGGCTCACATCGGTGTCATACGTGCCCTTGAGGAGAACGGAATCCCAATTGACTATATAGCAGGCACTTCAATGGGTGCCATCATCGGCTCTCTCTATGCCATGGGCTATTCTCCTGATGAGATGCAGGCCCTTATCAGTTCCGATGATTTCAAGAACTGGTACATGGGAGCCAAGGACATGAACTATCAGTTCTATTTCAAGCAGAAACCTCCCACTCCGTCAATCATATCGGCACAGGTGGCCATCAAGGACTCCATGACACTGATCCGTCCTACGTTCAACAGTCTGGTGGATCCGCTGCAGATGAACCTGGCTTTCCTGGATATATTCTCGGGCGCATCGGCTGCATGTGACAATAACTTTGACAACCTGCTTGTGCCGTTCAGGGCGGTTGCGTCTGACGTGTTCAACAAGAACTCAATTGTGCTCTCCAAGGGTGCCCTTGGTGATGCCGTACGAGCATCAATGTCATTCCCGTTCGTGTTCAGGCCTATTAAGATTGACTCCATAATTGCCTATGACGGAGGTATTTACGATAATTTTCCCGTAGATGTCATGGTCAATGATTTCCATCCGGATTTCATTATCGGAAGTGTTGTTGCAGTGGCCCCGGGTGAACCTGAAATACAGATTCCCGATGAATTCGATATCATGGGCCAGGTAACCAGCATGATCATTCAGAAGAGTGACTACAGCCTGGATCCCGATCTGGGAGTCAAAGTGGAGTTTGACCTCACCAACGTGGGACTTCTGGATTTTCACCTGATCAATGAAGTATCGGCCCTGGGATACCGCAACACAATGCTTTTGATGGACTCAATCAAGTCCAGAACATCGGCTCGCAGGGATACCTTGGAGGTTAAGTCAAAACGTGAGGCATTCAAGAAACGCATTCCTGTACTCCAGTTCTCAGATATCAGTGTCAAGGGCGTGAATCAGGCGCAGCAGCGTTACATCAAGAAAGAACTCAATGCCAATGACAGCCGCTTTTCATTTGATGATTTCAAGTACGGCTATTTCAAACTGCTGTCAGATGACGCCATAAGTGAGATTATCCCTACCACCGATTTCTCCAAGGCTGATTCGGCCTTCACTCTGAAACTGAACGTAAAGTTGGATGACCACCCCACCTTCAGTTTCGGCGGCGGACTGTCCACCTCGGTATCCAGCCAGTTGTACGGTTCAGTATCCTACAGCCATATCGGAGAGGTTTCAGAGTCATATCTGCTTGAGGGACAGTTTGGAAGATCATACAACAACGCACAGTTGACCACAAGAGTCGACATGGCCATAGCAATTCCCATGTCACTCTCCATTCAGGTTGGTTACAACAATATGAACTACTTCCGTTCAGGAGCTTTCATCTTCTCGTCCGATAAGTTCAACCCCGCCGTCAACAAAACCATTGAGTATTTTGGCAAGCTGAACGTGTCACGACCGTTCCTGAACAACTATAAGGCCGTCTTCTCGGTCGGAGCGGCTCATCACAAGGACTATTACACGCAGAACCGTGACATCAATTTCCGCAGTTTCAAGTATGACTGTAACCGTCATAACATATTCGGAGGTTCCATTATGTTCACGGGATACTCGCTCAATGCCCTGCAATACCCCACAAGCGGTAAGTGGCAGACAATCCGTGCGTTCATAGGTACTGAGAACGATCTGTTCAGACCGCAGAACCTCTATGATCCCGAATACCACTCTGTAGACCGTTCATGGCTTCAGGTATCGGCTCATCTTGAGCACTACTTGAACTTCACCCCGCATTTCACCCTGGGAACCCTGTTTGAGGCCTTTTACTCATCCAGAAACTTCTCAAGCAATTATCAGGCATCGGTAATGCAGGCGCAACATTTCCGTCCAACACCCAACAGCAAGTTCGTGTTTGACCCCGATTTTGCCGCCAATTCGTACTTTGCCGCCGGAATCAAGCCCATATGGGTCATAAACAGCGTTTTCCATTTACGCTCAGAGATATATGTGTTCCAGCCTACCCGTCCCATAGTTGACATGGACGGCAAGGCCTCATACGGCAAACCGCTTACCGGAACACAGGTCATGGGCGAACTCAACTTTGTGGCACAATACCAGAGAATCTCGCTCAACGCATTCGTCGATGTCTCCACATCCAGCAACAATGCGTCAATGTTCGGCGTGACATTGGGAATACTTATGCCTAACGAATGGTTCCTTGAATACTAAACAAACATAATCATAACTCACTGACAATATGGAGAAATATCCACATTATCTCGAAAGGCTTCAGGCAGCAACACGTAAGTACTGGGACAAGCCCGCATTGAACAACATCGGTGGTGAGACATTCACATATGCCCAGATGGCGCGTTCAATAGCACGCTTTCATATCGTATTTGAATATGCAGGCATAAAGAAAGGTGACCATATAGCCCTGTGCGCACAGAACGGTGCCCGCTGGGGATTCGCCTATCTGGCAGTAAACACATACGGTACTGTAATTGTGCCCATTCTGGCCGATTTCAAGCCCGACAGCGTGATGGGACTTGTCAACCACTCTGAGAGCATAGTTCTCTTTACCGATTCCGGCCGATGGGCAAAGATGGACAGCGCCAAGATGCCCAATGTACGTGCCGTGTTTGACGTAAACGAACTCAAACTGCTGTTCTGCAACGATGACAAGATACAATATGGTTTTGACCATCTTGACGAGCTGTTTGACAAGAAGTATCCCGGCGGTTTCGGTCCTGACGATGTGGTATTCCCCACCGATAACTGGGACGACCTCTCCACCATCAACTATACATCGGGCTCAACCGGTGATCCCAAGGGTGTGATGCTTACCTATCGTAATTTCTCATCAATTGTGGATTACAGCCAGCGTCACGTTCCCGCAGGCGACAAGATGGTCTCCATGCTGCCCATGGCCCATATGTACGGACTGGTAATAGAGTTCCTCTATCCGCTCAGTAACGGCACATCCATCTATTGGCTGGGTGCCGCCCCCACTCCGGCAGCCCTCATGAAAGCCTTTGCCGATGTAAAGCCCTATCTGCTCATAACCGTTCCGCTGGTTATGGAAAAGATCTACAAGTCCAAGATCAAGCCCATGATAGATAAGCCCCTCATAAAGTTCCTGCTTCATGTTCCGGGTATTAACTCTATCATTTACAAGAAGATAAAAGACGGACTCGTAACTGCTTTCGGTGGTAATTGTGAAGAGTTCATCATGGGTGGCGCCGCCCTTAACCCCGAGGTAGAGCGCATATTCAAAAAGATCAAGTTCCCCTACCTGGTAGGTTACGGAATGACTGAGGCCTGCCCCCTACTGGCCTATGAGCACTGGACCAAATACGTGCCAGGATCATGCGGTAAGCCGGTAGACGTTGCAGAGGTACGTATTGACTCTGATGATCCTCAGCACACTGTAGGTGAGATTCAGGCCCGCGGTGAGAACATCACCATAGGTTATTACAACAACCCCGAGGCTACCGCCAATGCATTTACTGAGGACGGCTGGCTCAAGACGGGTGATCTGGGTATAATGGATGCCGACGGCAACATATTCATCCGTGGCCGCAGCAAGAACATGATTCTGGGTCCATCGGGCCAGAATATCTACCCCGAGGAGGTTGAGGCCGTTGTTAACAATCAGGATTATGTTGTTGAGTCTGTTGTAGTTGACCGTGGCGGCAAACTGGTAGCTCTGGTATATCTCGATGAGCAGGCCATAGCCAAGGCTCTGCTGGATCCTGAGGCCAAGGATGCCATTCCGGAGAACATCCGTCTTGCATCAAACCGTCAGCTCCCCGTATACAGCCAGATAGTCAAGGTAGAACTCCAGGCAGTCCCGTTTGAGAAGACTCCCAAGATGTCTATCCGCCGCTTCCTCTACAAATAATGACGCAAAGGGGTCGTTTAAGAATGCGTCACTTTCCGGCGGCAATCTCTTTTTCGCGGATAATCACATCGGCGATAGCCTCCGGTGGCACAGGGAACTGATACTTCTGTGTCACTGGCTGCTACCTCTATAGGGCGGGGCCGTAAGTAAACAGCCGGCTTCAATCTTCAGGAGGCCGGCTGATACTTTAAACGGTTTGCGTTTGGGAGTGGTCAGAACTCTTTGAGAAGTTTCTCGAACTTGCTGATTCCGATGAGTCCTATGATACGGGCGCAGCCACTTAGGATGATACCTATGCCTATGAGCCATGAAAGGGTCTTGCCTGTGGTGATGGGGTTCTTAAGACCAAAGTAGCCAAGCACTACTGCCCCTATGCCCAGCAGGCAGATGAACCACCAGCCACCGAAGCCTGCTTTCCTGTAGTCAAAGGCATCTATTGCCAGAATTACACCTTCAATCATGAGCCAGAAGGCGAACACTATGGGCAGTGATGCCGTGAGGGCTACGTTGTGGAACAGGAAGAACATTCCCAGGAACAGCTGTAGCAGCGATGAGAGCATGCGGGTGCCGCTGTTGGGGATGAAGGCCTGGGTCTCAAGGGTGAAGGCCAGACCGAAGATTCCGGAGGCAAGGGTGAGTGCTCCTATCATCCAGGCACTGGCAAACAGTGTCTCAGCGGGATTAGAGATGCAGATTACACCCAATACTAACAGCAGGATGCCGGTGACGGCAAGCCAGATTTTGATACTCTTTTTCATATAAAGTCCTTTTTAAACAATCGTTTAAAGGTATAGATTATTCCTGACAAATGGAAATTTGTAAGTATTTTAGATACAAATACTGCTCCATAAGTCATAATAAACCCCTATTTGCGGTATGGGTCTAAGTCCTGGTACTGGCCACTGGCCTTATCGTAATGCCTGAGTATTGGTGGCGTTGGTGTGAGGTCGTAATAGTCCAGATGGTCTATCTCCATGCTGAAATAGGTCATGGCACGGTAATCGGGATACAGACGCTGGAGCACAGGGTTAGTATTGTAGATTTCCTGCTGCAGGGCATCGGGGACACTGAAAGAGACATCACCCCCTACTCTTACTGATATGTTGCCTTTGAGGGCCAGCAGCTCTATGGCGGGGTTGGCCTGGAGTTCCTGCCAGATGGCTTTGCGGGAGTTGGTGGCGAAGTACAGGGTGTGGCCATCGGCCTTCATGATCTGGAAGGCACGTATCATGGGACGGCCATCCAGGCCTACTGTTGCAAGGGCTATGTCCTTGTTGGATCTCAGAAAATCAAGAGCTTGTTTCATCACTGTTGACTGATTGGTTATTATTTGGCTAATGTAGTCAATTTTGTGACACAGGTCTTTTCGGAGTGCCCTATTATTCCATTACGACAGCAATGTCTTATTCAACAGATTGTTTAGGATTTAATCTTTAACCAATTTTATTGATAAGGCATCACATATTTTGATATAAAGTGTCCAAAAATTAGACACTTTTGGCCCGAAAAGTGCGTTTTTGCATTTTTTTCTTGGAGGTTGGTGAACGATGATGCTATTTTTATTGGAAATAGCAACAGTATTATGTTCAGACACTACATTACAATAGCCCTTAGGAACATACGCAAGTATGCGCTCCAGAACGCGGTCAGCATTCTTGGTCTGACGGCGGGATTTGTCTGCCTTACCCTATCCACCGTCTGGATCCGTTTTGAAAATTCATTCGACACTTTCCACAAGGATGCCGACCGGCTTTATTATATGAATGAAATATATGAAGTTGACGGAACTGACCGGACCCGATATGATGCCCTGGGTGATGTGAGTTGTTATGATTTTGAGAAACTGGTGGACATTCCTGGAATAGAGTCATTATGCAAATATGTTATCAAAGAACGCAAGGGAGTGACAACCCTAAGGGGTGATACGGCGTTCTTTAAGATGTTTGATTTCAAAATAGCAGCCGGAACAGACCGTTTCAAGACTGACAGCAGTTATGTGGCTGTAACAGAAAACTTTGCACACAAGATTTATGGCTATGACAATCCTATTGGAAAGAAATGTAACGGCAAGACTGTCTGTGCGGTGATTGCGCCGTTCAAACGTCCGTCCATATTCAGGTTTGATATCCTGATGTGGCATGATTTCCCATTTGTAAGACCTCATGAGACCAGTTACCATTCAGTTCAGACCGAAGACTGGCAGAATAATGTTATTTTCAAACTGCATAAAGGGATAGACAACAAACAGTTCTCAGACAAACTGACCCAAACCATAAAAGCACAATCGTATGGTCGTAGCCCTTACCGGCGTGAACTACGACCCCTGCAGGAGTTTCACCGCCACAACATGAAAAACGGAATGTACATACAGTACATCCATTCAGGTCTCTTTGCCACAGCCTGCCTGTTGCTCCTGGTTTGCGCCATAGTGAACTATATGCTGTTCTCACTTAACAGGATCAGGAACAGAGCGCGTGAAATGGCGCTCAGAATGGTTCACGGGGCGTCAAACCTGTCAATAACAGCCATGATGATTACTGAATATGCCTTGGTTTTGGGAACGTCTCTGATACTGGGCCTGATACTGGTGCTGTTTTTCTTGAAACCATTCAGGGAGATGACCGATATCCAGATGACAGGTGAATATGTATTTGGATGGAGCCTGCTGCTGATGCTTCTGCTGTTCCTGATATCAGTTGCAGTATGCATCGTTTCTACATACATTGTAAGGCGCCGCAGCATGCAGATATCCATCAGCCGCAAAAGCAGCTGCCTGTTCCGCAACCTGAGCATAGGAATCCAGATATTCATTAGCGTATTGTTTGTCTTTGCCGTAAGCGCCATGATATACCAGTTCCGGTTCCTGAGGAACAATGACTGGGGCGTAAAGATCAATGACACTGCCGTTCTGAGTATTTCCAACTCCGCCAACCAATGGGGCGACAGGTTTGACAACGGTCCGGTTTGGAACCCGCCCCAAGATGAGAACGAGGTGGAAAGGCGCTCATACGGCAGTCTTAGCAATAACGAGCTGGCATCTGATTACATAAGCAGGCTTGATGGCCTCTACGGGCTGAACAACAGTCTGGCAAGCATTCCTGCAGTTGAAAGCATATACTTTGGTATTGGAGATATCAGGAACATTTTTGAAACGGGAGAAAATGTATTCCATGGACATGGCGAGTCATCTATAAACGGCATAGAAGACTGTGATGCCATAATCCTAGATGTCCTTGAGGGCGATGCTCTGGAACTGATGTCCCTTAATGTCCTTGACGGAGCCATACCTGACCGCAGGCTTGGAAATGACGAGATTGCAATTACACGAAGCCTTCAGAAAGAGTTGGGATTAGGTAATATAGCCGAAGAACCTACCCTGACGATTGACAGAGAATTCACAAATCCCGGCCGCGGCTATATTGACGATAACGGGAATCTGGTTATTACCAGCGGTGGTGAGACTGGCCGTAAAGCATATACATTCCGCGTGATTGCCATTGTAAGTGACATTTACCCTTACAACTTCAACACCGAGCCCGGCAAATACATACTCTGTGCGCCGGGTAACCGCAGGCTTATGCCCAGAGCCGGGAGCGGTTGGTCACAGGCCCTGTACACTCTGACTTATGAGCACGGGATGAAGGATGAGCTGAAGCAACAGATAGAACGTATTATGTCAGAAACCGGACTTGACTACAAGCTTGATTTTACCGAAGACAGTTTCTTTGCAGACTTGGAGAGCGAGCAACATCTGGCTAAACTAATTGAGATACTGGGACTTGTCTGCCTGCTGATTTCTGTTTCCGGAATTTTCTCAATCATCACGCTGTCCTGCCAGGAGCGCAGGCGTGAGATTGCAGTGCGTAAGGTTCACGGGGCAAAGGTAAAAGATATACTCAGCATCTTTACAAGAGAGTACGGAGCGGTCTTTGTGGTATCATCGGCAGCAGCATTCATGGTTGGTTATCTGGTCATCCGCCACTGGCAGCAGCAGTTCCTGCGCCAAGCAACAGTATGCTGGTGGATTTACGCCGCCATACTTGCTGCAATGGCACTGGTAATCTGTCTCACAGTAGGCCACCGGGTCCTGAAAGCCACCCGCGAGAATCCCGCAGATGTGATCAAGAGTGAGTAAAACAGACATTAATCATTACTGATACGATGAATACAATCCGATATGCGTTCAGGTTCCTGCGTAGGCAGAAGCATTTTACGTTGATTAACGTGATAGGGCTTGCGCTTAGTCTGGCCTGCTGTATCATACTTACCCGGTACCTCTACAGGGAGGCTACTGTAGAGAACCACTGCATTGACCCGTCAACGGTTATTGTGCCTGTGGAGTATTATGAGACATCGGGCACGTATATGCCTGACAACCTGGAGTTTCTGAAAGAGGATGATGGCATAGGCCTGCTTGACCATGTAACGGAGCAATGCATTTTCAGCGGGAACAGAGCTGTGAAGGTTAAGAGTGACGGTGATTGGATATCGGCTCCCGTAATCTCAGTGGAACCTAATGTCTGGAATTTCTTCAGGCTTGACATTACAGGCGACAGGAGTGCTATGGAGCGCCCTGATGCCTGCTGGATAACACGTGACTTTGCGCACATACTGTTTGGCGATACAGACCCGATGGGAATGACTCTTTATATACAGTCAAGCAGTTTACAGATGCGGGCAGGAAAAATCACATCACCGGAGTACCAATATACTGTAGCCGGCATTATTGAGACACCCTCATTCAAGACAATACTTAACCCCAGAGTTATTGTCCCCTATTCCAAAAAACTGTCCTGGTCTGCCATGACCTGGATTCGTGTACCAAAAGGATATGACATTGAAGCTTTGAAACAGAGATGCACCAACAATCTGGAGGCCGATAAAAAGCAATACTCTGACTACCGCCACAACTTTGATAGCTGGAAGGAAATATATTACAAATACCGTTCATCAAATCAGAGCCAGAAACACGGGAACGAACTTTTCAGTACAGGAAACCGTTTCATAAGCCGCATCCTTTGGGCCACAGACATACTGATACTGATTGTGGGGTTGCTGAATTTCATTAATCTGTTCCTGGTTTATTGGCAGTACCGGATAAGGGAAGAAGGGATACGCAAGGTGTTCGGGCAGAGCCGCCGGCATCTGTTCAGTGAACTGTGGACTGAGAATTTCATTCTGGCTGCAACTGCGGTTGTCCTGGCGTGGGTCCTGGTATTGTCTTTATCAGGCAGAGCGCTTGAATACCTGGGCTGTGCAGTGCCGTTTACGGCCTTTGACATCTACCTGACCATTGGAATAGTTTTGCTGTTACCTCTGGCGGCAATGATGTATCCTTATTATATTATCAGCCGCAAACCGGTCTATAGAATTATATCAGAGCGCTCAACATCAAAAAAGGAGGTAAGAATAAGGAACCTGATATTTGGATTCCAGTATTTCATTACTTTTACCCTGATAGTATGCTCTGTATGGTTAAGGTCACACTTTATGTT
>JAZMZT010000184.1:0-4262 GCA_045586125.1 Bacteroidaceae bacterium
ATTACTAAGTTGTCTTCCTAAGACCGCTTGGCCTCCGACTTACCCTCGGCCAGCCACGGGTCAACCAGACCGCCGTAGTTCATGGCGTCCACAATCAGGCCCTTGCCGTTGCGCAGTGTCATGTTGGCACGTGATCCGTCCAGAACCGGGCCTCCAAACAACAGGTCGGCCTGAGTATCACCCTGATAACCTGCATTCTGAACCTTTACGTCCAGTACCACGCTGTTGATGGCGTGCTTCTTGGTCAGAGGCTTGTCAAGTTCAATGGCGTAGATAAGGGGCAGTACGGGCTCGTTGCTGGAGTGGTCAAACTTGGTTGCTGGCTCAAATGTGATACCTGTTCCGTTTACTGCGAACGGCATGTTGCTGGAGTGGTCAAACTTGAGCGGCTCCTCCAGTTCAAGACCGGTGCCGGGGTTGTCATTGGGTCCCAGCGGGCCGTTGAACGTGTTGCGTGACGACTGTGTGCCTACACTCTTTACGGTAACCCACTCAACGCCATGACCTTCAGAATCTATGTCAAGACGGATCTTATCGCCGGCGGTGATGTTCTGGGTGCTTGAAACCTTGATGTTGGTATCACCCTTTTTGGCATCGGCCGATAACCATGCCTGCGTACCGGGCTTGCCTACCTCGGTTACAGTTACGACCTCATACTTCTCAAGTGAGTTGGATACTGCGGGGTAGGTCGAGCCGTATCCGATGGCCATCTTCTGGCCTGCCTGGAATCCGGCTGTGCTGGTTACGGGGATGTTGGTAGAGCCTGCAGGGATGGTGATAACCGGACCCTCGGGCAGAGGCTGCCATACGGTGGTGGGATTGCCTGCGGGAGCTGCGCCGCGGAACATACCCTGCTGCGGCTGCTGTGCCTGAGGCTGGATTATGTTCTTTACAGTACGCACCTCGGCCTCACTGCCTGTGCCGATGGTAATCTCGTGGCCGGCCTCGATTCCGGCAACGCTGCGTACATAAATCACGTTGTCACCCTTGGCTGCATCGACTGATAGGCCTGAGTTGCTTATACCCATCAGATAGAATGACTTGGGCGCAAGTTTGGTGCCTTTGGGAATATTAATGGATGAGAAGTAAGGCAGGTTGACTGCGTGGTGAGTGAATGTCCAACCCGACAGGTTGACTGCCTTCTCACCGGCGTTGTAAAGCTCAATGAATGAGTTTGTCTGGTTGCCGCTGCCATCGGCTATGCGGAACTCGTTTATCTTGACCGGCTCCACGTTACGTACCTTCTGGGCTGCTGTCCACTGGCTCTTGCCTGCGTCCCAGCTGGCCTTGGCTGAAAGGTCGGCGTTGATGAGTTTCTTGCCCGATGTAACCGAGAATGTTACTGCAACGCTCTGGCCCGGCTCAACCGGGAATCCTATCTTGCGCACCTTGCCCTTGCCGTTTGCCACAACGCTCTTCCAGCCTCTGGGGGTTACCAGACTGATTTCAAGGTCGTTGATGGTCTGGCCCGATGTGTTGGTGAAGACTGCGGTTACGTTCTGTGTGGTCTTGGGTGCGAATGTCTGCAGCAGGTTGGGCTTATCGACCTTGTCCGATGCGCTTATCTGCAGCATCTGGACATCATATCCGGCTGCTACCACGTTGGCTTGGATTGCCTGGTTGGTCTCAAGAGTGGGGAATGTGCCGGGAGCGGTCATGGCGCCCTCGTAGAAAGTGCCCGATGAGCCGTTGGAGTTGTCACCGCCGTTACCCAGCAGGATGGCGCCCTGCTTGCGCATGGGATCGTAACTGCTGCGCGGGTTCTGGATTCGGCCTCCGTCATACATTATCTGTAGGTCGCCGCCCTGGGCATTACCGCCCATGGAACGCCAGTGATGAGGCTCACCGTCGACTGTGGCGGTTACAAAGCGCCAGCTGATGCTGGGCAGGTCAGCGCAGTACTTGTCGTTGGGATCGGGGTTGACGCAACCTACTAGGTTGTTCTCCTGGTCGGTCATGATCCACGGTCCGGGAGCCTGTCCGTGATACCATGAGGGCTGGTTGCCGTAGTATGTGGTCTCCATCGTACCGTCGCCGTCGTCGCGGCTGTCGGTCTCGGCGTTACCGTAGTCAAAGCAGCAGCCGGTGTTGTAATGGTGACCGTTTATCACCCAGTACTGACCTTCGGCCTGGTCGTCGACAGCGGTGCCGTGGGCGTCGTTCCAGCGCATACCCATACCGGCTGTGATGAATACGCCGTAAACCTTATGGCCCATGAGGGTAACGGGAGCCCAATCGGCCATCGGCACATTATTGAAACCGCCCATTGCCTGGCCGCTGAATCCTCCGCGCGGGGCCTGCTGCAGGTGGTTCTCCTTGCCGGACTGGTCATAGATTACGGTTATCCAGCAGTAGGTGTCCTTGCAGAAACGGTCCTGTGCGGCGGCATCGGCATAACCTCCGGGATCGCCGGCCGATGGCTGAACCACGCCTATGTCAAGTGTCTTGCCGTCGCTCTGGCGCATTACCTGATAGAGCGGGCCGTTGTAGGATTTGTAGAGAGCGCGAGTGGTTGAATGCGCTGCAACGCAGGGCGCACCACCTTTGGCGTAAACGTCGCAAGGCCCGTCGGGGCGCTGCGGGATGCGGCTGTCACCTGCCGCTACGGCTACGGTGGCAATGAGTGCCGGGGCTAAGGCTACTCCGGCCAACAAAAGGACAATAGATGATTTTTTCATAAGATTATTGGGTTAGTAAGTTATTACGGGCGGGATTGCAACGCGGGCGGGCTCGGTGCGGCCGGGAAGGCCGAATGCGGTGAACTCTATCACTCCAAGCTGGGTGCCGGGCCATTCTGTAACGGTCAGTCGGACAAAACGGGCCTCTACCGGCTTGAACTCCTCAAAAATGGTGTTGCGCTGCTCCGCGTTGGAGGTCTTGTCAAGGACAGTGGTGTAGGTATCACCGTCAAGCGATACATCTACCTTATATTTATAGACTGTTCCGGAACTGCCGCCTCCTCCGAATCCGCGGCGGCCGCCTCCGTTGAACATTATGCGTACTGCATCCACGTCAAAGAGCTGAACCTCGTCAAAACGGGTGGCGGGTGAGAGTTCTATCGTTATTGAGGGCTCGGGGTCCTGCGGATCGGGCTCCCAGACGGTGCCGCTGGAGTTATCCACAGCGTATGATGCGTATCGGCCCGGCTGCTGTGACGAGAACTTGGAGAGCGCGTTCATTGCGTTCATCTTGTTGATGGTTACGGGCAGCGATGCTCGGGCGCTCTTTACTCCGGGTGCGGGCTGGGGGGTATCGGTAATCCGGACCGACCATCGGCCCTTTTTGTCCACGTCGATGCGGTCCATACCTATGCGGCGGCCTCCGGGCGGGTTGGAGAGCACAATGGTGTAGAACTGCCACAGGCCTCCGTCCGGACCCTCCACAACGCTTCCGTGGGCGGTGCCGGTTACAAGGCCTTCGGTCTTGCGCAGCAGCGGGTTGTTATCGGCATAAGTGTAGGGACCCAGCGGGTGCTTGGCGGTGTAGTAACCCTCGGCGTAGGTTTTCCACTGGGTGCCCGATGCCGAGTACTGCATGTAATAGGTACCTTTGTATTTGAATAGCCAGGGGCCTTCTATCCATGCCACACCGGTGTATTCGTTCATCTCGCCGTAACGCTCCCACTCGTGTTTGGGGTTGAAACTGAACAGGTGGGTGGGCTTATCGGCAAAACGGTTCAGGTGGTCAGGGTCAAGAGGCACTCCGAATATGCCGCTTATACCGCGGCCTGAGTAGAAGAGGTAGGGCTTGTCATCGTCTATGAAAATGTGCATATCGAACGGTTCGTTCCAGCCGCCCTCCACATCGGGCGTGTTCTCCCATTCGCCCAGGACGGAGTAGGGACCCAGCGGGTTGTCGGCCACATAGAGCGGGCAGTCGTTGCCCGACATGTAGTATTTGCCACGGAATTTGACCACATCGGGAGCCACGGGCACGCGCTGCACGGGTGTGAATTCCCAGTCCAGCATGTTGTCGCTGTGCCAGGCGCCGCCTCCGGTGCAGAACATGTAGTATCGGCCGTCATCGTCACGGAACACCGATACGTCGCCCGATGCGTTGCCGCCCGGACCTATCACCATAGGCAGCGGATTGCAGTACCTGCGGCCATCGGCCACATCATTATTCACGCTCTGGTGTGCTCCTGTGCAGGATACCAGCATGACGGTCAGTAATATAAGGCTCTTTCTCATACCGCGAATATAATAAATTACGCAATAGAGATTGTGCTTAATGAGTTATTTTTCGCTGAGTTCGAGCCAGCG
>JAZMZT010000185.1:0-3670 GCA_045586125.1 Bacteroidaceae bacterium
ACGGAGTGGAGGACGTCCACTCACAGGTTGAACTCATGCTCACCCGCCAGCTCGGCGACATGGGCAAGAAAATCCACAGCGGCCGTTCACGCAACGACCAGGTGCTGGTTGACCTGAAACTGTTTACCCGTGACCGTCTGCGCGGCATAGTCAATTCCGTAAAGAGCCTGTTTGACATCCTTATCAAGCAGAGCAACAAGTACAAGGATGTGCTGCTGTCTGGTTACACCCACCTTCAGATAGCAATGCCGTCATCATTCGGACTGTGGTTCGGCGCTTACGCCGAGGCCCTGACCGATGACATGCTACTGCTACGCGCAGCCTTTGACCAGGCCAATCGCAACCCTCTGGGTTCTGCAGCCGGCTACGGCTCGTCATTCCCCCTGAAACGTCAGATGACCACAGACCTTCTGGGTTTTGAGTCAATGAACTATAACGTGGTATACGCCCAGATGACCCGCGGCAAGATGGAGCGTAACGTAGCATATGCGCTTGCATCGGTTGCAGCCACAATAAGCCGTCTGGCATTTGACGCCTGCATGTACAACAGTCAGAATTTCGGGTTCATTAAGTTGCCCGATGACTGCACCACAGGCTCCAGCATCATGCCGCACAAGAAGAACCCGGATGTATTTGAACTTACCCGCGCCAAGTGTAATCGCCTTCAGGCCATCCCGCAGGAGATCACCCTGATGACCAACAACCTGCCCAGCGGCTATTTCCGCGACATGCAGTTGGTAAAGGAGGTATTCCTGCCTGCGTTCCAGGAACTTGAGGAGGTCATCACCATGACCGCCTACATGCTGGATCACATCAAGGTTCGTGAGGACATCCTTTCAGATCCCAAGTATGATGCCATATTCAGCGTCGAGGAGGTTAACCGTCTGGCCCGCGAGGGTATGCCTTTCCGTGAGGCTTACCGCAAGGTGGGTGCCGAGATTGAGAACGGCACTTTCAAGGCCGACCGTAACATACATCACACCCATGAGGGCAGCATAGGCAACCTTTGCAATGACCGTATCGCAGCCCGTATGGAATCTCTGGTTTCGGGTTTCCCGTTCAGTGAAATAGACAAGGCTGTCAATAAACTGACTTCAAAGTGAAAAACCCGATGAAAAGGGGCATATTACTGATCTCTTTGCTTCTTTTGGCAGCATCGTGCCAAAAGGAAAGTTACAACAGGTTCTGTACCAAGTACAAGGTCTATTTCAGTTGTGAAACAGACATATCGCCTTATAACCAGATACTCACACCCGGAAGGTTTCTGTCCATAAAGAAGAACAACGGACTGCTCATTCTGACCGACTGTGACGGCGAGACCAGAAAGGAGCCTATGTCTGACAACAACAACAGGATATTCATGTTCGGATTGGGCGGACTGATCATAGGTACCCCTGTATTTGACAATGACATCAGGGCCTATGACCTGGCATGTCCTGAATGTGATGAGAGCAAGGCAACCCTAAAGGTCAGTTTCAAGGGAGCCGCCACCTGCTCCAAATGCGGAGGAGAGTGGGACCTGAATACAGACGGTACATGCATCAATACCGACGGAAAGGAACGCCGCCCGTTGTACCGATACCCGACCAGTTACATTAACGGTGTATTCAAGGTTTCAAACTGACATCCGGTTACTGATACATAAAAAAATGCCGACCCGACGGGCCGGCATTTTTTTATCTTTTCATCGGGAGATTATTCCCAAGGAAGCTTGGTGATAGGCTGTGTGAACTCTGAGTTCTCTACATCGTTCTCGTCAAGCTTGAATACCATGAAGTTGGGATTATCCTTTGTGCAGGGAGCCCACTCGCCGCCTTCGGGACCGTTGGGGTCACCATACTTGCAGAAGTTGGTCCAAGCGGTAAGCATCTTCTCTGACAGATCCCAGTCACCCTTTGTCCAAGGTCTCCAGCAGTGCTGCAGTGACTTGAATACGAACCAGAGGTCTGATGAGTGGAATGCGCCACGCAGCCTCTGACCTACCTCAGGATTCTCACCGGGAAGAGGACGTGCAAACTCATAAGCCCAAGCCTTGTTGCCCTTCTCCTCACGGTTCTTGCAGAACTCTGCGATACCTGCTGACATGTTACCCATATCATTCAGGGTATAACCAATCATGTAGGGAACATCGGCCAGTGTACCGTCTATAGCAGCCTGATCAAAACTCTCAAGTGAAACATAACCGTCAACGATAGGCTGACCTGTTATGCTGCCCTGGTTACCGGTAGCGTTGGTGTAGATGGTAGCAACTGAATGGATAGCCTCGGTATCGGCTGAACGCATCTTCTGGATGGTGTTGTAACCTGCCCAGTCCATGATAACCTTGGTGTTGAACTCAGCGCGCTGCAGAGCGTTCAGACCCTCGGGAGCCTGGGGAGCCTTGTAAGCAGCCAGCTTGGGAGTGTTGTTGTTACCGCCCATGCCGCCAAAGCCGGGGAATCCACCCATACGCATGCCGCCCATACCGCCGCGCATGCCGCCTGCATTTGCGTTAGGAACGGTCAGACCGCCTGCACTCATGATGATAGCCTTGTTGAACAGACCGCGTGCCAGAGGAGACTCGCAGAGAGTACGTACGCTACCGCCACCTGCTGACTGGCCGAATATCATTACGTTGTCAGGATCACCGCCAAACTCGGCAATGTTCTTCTTGATCCACTTGAGTGACTCAATCTGATCCAGGATACCGTAGTTACCTGATACTCCGTGCTCGTTCTCAGCTGAGAGCTCGGGGTGTGTCAGGAAACCGAATACGCCCAGACGATAGTTGATAGATACTATAACTACGTCCTTGCCGGCCCACTCCTGTGCATCGAACTCGGGCTCTGAACCCCAAACCTCGCGGTAACCGCCACCGTGAATCCACAGGGCAACCGGAAGCTTGGCATTTACATCACCCGGCTTCTTGGTCCATACATTCAGATAAAGGCAATCCTCACTGAAGGGAGCCTCATCACCGTAACCCCACTCTGTATAGTAGCCACCTCTGAACTGGATGTGCTGATAACTGGGATGCTCAAAACGGTTGCAAAGCTTAACGCCCTCCCATGGAATTACGGGCTGAGGAGCCTTCCAACGGTTCTCACGAATAGGAGGAGCAGCATAAGGAATGCCGCGGAATACGAATACGTCCTTTACGCGATCTACGGTAACACCCTGTACCTGACCGCCCTCAATGCTCAGTACCGGACTGAGTTTCTCTTTGCCGCACTGGCAACTGGCCAAAAGAGTCAGAATACCGGCAAAAAACAAAAGTTTCTTCATAATGATTGTTGTATTGGTTTGAGTTAATGATAAGTCCCTTAAGAGTTTTGCAACTCACAAATGTAATATATTTTATTACTTGTTAATTTTTACCCTCCTTATTTTTCCCATTTTTTTGGCTAATCCCTCAAAACCACGTACTTTTGCAGCGCTATCAACGCTCGAATGGTGGAATGGTAGACACGAGGGACTTAAAATCCCTTGGCCTTTATCGGCTGTGCGGGTTCGAGTCCCGCTTCGAGCACTCCTTTAAGGACACAGCAAAAACCTTCGTTGAAATGGTTGGCGTCAGACTTTTAAGATCATCATTAACCGCTCTCCTTAAGTCGGAGGCCAAGCGGTCTTAGGAAGACAACTTAGTAATTCAACTCCTTGGCTCACAGAACGACATGGCTACATCCGACTT
>JAZMZT010000186.1:0-13767 GCA_045586125.1 Bacteroidaceae bacterium
CTACCTAATGGAACACACCTATTGAGATGAAGGTTATTGGAATGACAGGCGGAATAGGGTGCGGCAAGAGTTACGTATCGGCCAAAATGCAACTGCACGGCATTCCCGTGTATGATTCTGATTCCCGGGCCAAACTGCTTACGGCAACTGATCCGGCAATTAAGGAGGCGCTAACTGAGTTGGTGGGTCCTACGCTCTATTGTCCTTGCGGATGCGGGGTGATGCAGAAGGAGGTTCTGGCCGGGTTCATCTTTGGCAATCCTGAGAATATGGCTCGCGTGAATGCCATAATACATCCGCGGGTTCTTGAGGATTTCAGGCGTTGGGCCGATGCTCAGGGAAGTAAGGAATTTTGCATTCTTGAATCGGCTATACTGTTTGAGTCGGGCTTTAATAAGGAGGTTGATTATACGGTATGCGTGGATGCTCCGCTGTCTCTGCGTATTAAACGTTGCGTAAAGCGCGATAATACTACTGAGCAGGCTGTTGTGGCTCGTATCAACAGTCAGATGGATCAGGAGGAGAAGTGCCGCTTGGCCGATTTTGTGATTGTGAATGATGATGTGCAGGCTCTGGAGCCCCAGATATCGGCACTTATTGATAATGTAAGAAAACTTTAAATATTTAATGATATTATGCTTAACGAGATTCTGACTATTTCAGGCAAACCAAGCCTGTATAAACTGCTCACACGCGGACGCGGTGCGCTGATTGTTGAGAACATTGACGAGACTAAGAAGCGTATGCCTATCCAGGGTACCGACAAGGTTGTTTCACTTGGTGATATCTCTATCTTTACTGATGAGAAGGAGATGCCTCTACGTGAGGTTTTCCTGGCTATCGAGGCCAAGTATGACAAGAAGGAGATCACCTTTGACTGGCGTAAGGCTTCTAATGACCAGCTCCTCAAGTTCTTTGGTGAGATCATTCCTGACTTTGACCGCGACCGCGTATATCCCAGCCATATCAAGAAGATTGCAGGTTGGTACGACCTTCTGGTAAAGTACGGCGAGAACGATTTCAGCGAGCCTAAGGCTGAGGAAGAGCCTAAGGCTGAATAATCTGGGGGAATTTTTGGGGTATCAGTATCTGAAACTACGGCCCTTCGGGCCTATCCCTCCCACTGCACACTAAGACACCCTGAGATGCATGAGCAAGCTCATACGTCCCAGGGTATCTTATTGCACAGCGGGCCCCTCCCGTTCAGAACTTCGTTCTAGACCTCCTCCTCGTTCGGTAGAGTAAGCGAGCTTTCTCTACTCTCTCTTCGTTCGTCGGTTCACAAGCCCACGGGCGTGGATGGTTTCCGATACCGATACCACAAAAATTCCGTGCACCTGGGTGGTTTTGCTGGGGATTTCGGAGTCATATAAAATAATATTTTATATGTTTGATTTCTTGGTGGATTGTGAAAAAGTGTTTAACTTTGCGGTCGCAACTCCTTGGTAAACTAAAAGGACAATTAATGGAAAAGGTAACAGTATTGACATCGGACCAGCTGTATAACAGTTTTCTGGATCCCAAGTATATTCCCGCAGGTCAGAACAAGTACTATTTACGCAACACTCAGGTTTGCGCCCCCAAGAACGGTTGGCGCCATCTGACCAGCAATGAGATTGAGACTCTGGTCAAGAATGACAACACGGCTATGAGCTGGGATAACATTCTTGTGACCGATGAGTTTGATCCCATGATGATCAAGAACAACAAGTTCTACGGGTTTGTGCGCATCGGCCGAGTTACTTCCAATGGACTTCAGTACCACGATCTGCGCCTTTCAATAGGTATCACCAACAGCTCAATCCATTCCTGCGATATTGGCGATGACTGCGCTATCCACAACGTGCACTACCTGTCGCATTATATAATAGGTGACCGATGCATGCTCTTCAATATTCAGGAGATGTCCTGCACTGACCACGCCAAGTTCGGTAATGGTATTGTAAAGGAGGGTGAGGCTGAGGACGTTCGCGTATGGCTGGAACTCATGAATGAGACCGGCTGCCGCAAGGTGCTCCCGTTTGACGGAATGATTGCGGCCGATGCATACATGTGGGCCAAGTTTATCGATGACCGTCGCCTGCAGGACCGCCTCAAGGCTATCACTCAGAGCTCGTTTGACAGCCGCCGCGGATTCTACGGAACCATCGGTTACGGCAATGTGATCAAGAACTGCTGGATCATAAAGGACGTTAAGATTGGCAACTGCTGCTACATAAAGGGTGCCAGCAAACTTAAGAACATAACCATCAACTCATCGGAGGTGGATCCCACTCAGATTGGTGAGAATGTGGTTCTGGTGAACGGTATCATCGGCTACGGCTGCCGTCTGTTCTACTCCGTAATCGCTGTCCGTTTTGTTCTGGGCAGCCACTCAAACCTGAAATACGGTGCCAGACTCATGAACTCGTTCATGGGCGATAACTCCACAATATCATGCTGTGAGGTGCTTCACAACCTGATTTTCCCGGCTCATGAGCAGCATCACAACAACTCGTTCCTGATTGCAAGCGTGGTCAAGGGTCAGTCCAATCTGGCTGCCGGCGCGACCATCGGCTCAAATCATAATTCCCGTACAAATGACAACGAGATTGAGGCTGGACGCGGATTCTGGCCCGGTCTTTGCGTGAGCGTAAAGCACTCTTGCAAGTTTGCTTCATTCACCATGCTGGCCAAGGGCGCTTATCCGGCCGAGATGATCAACCCGTTCCCGTTTGCGCTCATCAGCAACGACGAGGTTCACGGCGAACTTCACGTAATGCCCGCATTCTCATGGCTTTACAACATGTTTGCCATGGCCCGCAACAACTGGAAATACGCCACACGCGATACCCGTGTATTCAAGGTTCAGAACATCGAGTTCGATGCCTACGCACCTGATACGATGGAGGAGGCTATCGCCGCCCGCAAGTTGCTTGACAAGTGGACAGCCAAGGCTTGGCTGCGCCGCGAGGGCAAGAGCGTGGACGGTATGACCGATGACGCACTTATGGATATCGGCCGAAACCTTCTTAACGGTGATCCTGAGAAGATTGCAGATCTGGAGGTTCTGGGTGAGGATATGGAGAAATCACACCGCAAGGTTGTAATCCTGCATCCCTATAAGGCTTACCACGCTTACGGTGACATGCTGATCTATTATGCAGTAAAGAATATCGTGGCTTATCTTGAGGATCATGAGGATGAGACATTCCAGAGCATCAGCCAGCGTTTTGACGGTGACCGCGCCCGCGTTTGGTTCAATCTGGGTGGTCAGTTGATGTCAATGGAGGATGTTGACCAACTTCGTTCCGATATCAAGGACGGTACGCTGAATACCTGGAAGGAGATTCACCACCGCTACAACGAGATATGGAAGAAATATCCCATAGACAAACTGCGTCACGCTTATATGTCGCTCAAGCATATGCTTGGTGTTGAGACACTTACGGTCGATGATTGGAACAACGCCCTGAACAAGGGTATTGACCTGCAGCAGTATATCTTTGACCAGGTTTATGAGACCCGCAAGAAGGACTATCAGAACAAGTTCCGCCAGGCAACCTTCCTGAGCGAGGAGGAGATGATTGCCGCATGGGGCAAACTGGACGAGAACAGTTTCATTCTGAACCAGCGCAAGGAACTCAAGGAATTTACCGAGCGTGTTCAGAATGTCCGCAAGCGCTTAATCCAAAAATGATACCATTAGGGACGGTTCCGTTTGGTATCGTTTTGGTAAAACAGTACCAAACGGAACCGTCCCTAATGGTACTGAATTGAAATAACCTTAAAACAAATTATATGAATCTTACAGACAAAAAGTATTCCCAGTACGCTTTAGTACAGGAGATGATGGACACTGTTGAGACAGTAAAGAAGTTTGATCCCGCCTGCACCAAGGAGATTGCCGCCAAGGTTTCCAAGGCCGGAAAGGCATACTTTACCGGTGAGGGTTCAAGCCGAATCTTCCCCGCCAAGAATGCTCTGCGCAAGACCAAGCGCTGGGGCCTGGACCTGAACGCCCAGACTGACGGCTCATGGCAGTCACGCGAGTATGACCTGAGCAAGTTTGCCGTATTCTTGGCTTCCAACTCAGGCCGCACCAAGGAGGTTACCCTGCTGGCCAAGAAGCTGAAAGAGGAGGGCAACGCACTGCGCTTTGGCCTCACCGCCAACCAGGATACAATACTGTCTACATTCTGCGCAAACACTCATGTTCTCAACTGCGGTTGGGAGCAGGCTGTTGCCGCCACCAAGAGCGTTGTTGAGCAGGCTCTCTACTACGAGTCAGTTCTGTGGAACATTGCCGGTTGTGACGTAAAGGCCGGTCTGGCCGCTCTGCCAGCCCAGATTGAGAAGGCTCTGACACTTCAGGTTCCCGCCGAGATTGTAGAGTGGGTAAAGAAGGCCGAGACCATCTACTTTGCCGGTTACAACGACGGTGTGGCCGAAGAGCTCACACTCAAGACCAATGAGATTACCCGCCGCAAATCGGACTTCCTGGAGGGCACATACGCACTGCACGGAATCGAGGAGGTAATGAAAGAGGGTGACATCATCTTCTGGGTTGATCCCATTGCCGATGAGTACGAGAAGATTCAGGAGTGCCTCATCAAGGGCGCAGGCGTGAAGGTGGTTGCAATTGCCGATCACGACACTCCGTTCCCCACAATCAAGACTCCCGCCGCTGGCGATTTCAACCCCTACGTATATCTGTGCGCAGGCTGGAACGTGCTGGTTGAGATTGGTATCGCTACCGGAATGGATCTGGATCATCCCAACCGTGCCCGTAAGGTAGGAAACGAGATTAAAATCTGATAATCAGAATATATTTATTAAAGTTTGATTCGTAACGAAACAGGGTCGGATAAGTTCCGACCCTGTTTTATTAATGTCAATCAGTTGTTCTGGCTGATTCTGATTTCCAGCCTGTCCCGATTCTTGTTGGGTAGAATGAATTCGGCTATTCTTGCAGACCCGGAATTGTTCTCTTTAACGGAGAGGAATGCCTTGTTCTCTTTCAGTTCTATCGAGAACCAATCCCATTCAAAATAGTTGAATCCTTTTGTGGGGTCAACCTCTTTGGGTTCAACAATTATGGAACGGGCTTCAATAATGCTGTCCATTACCGCATAATCGGGTTCCATCAGATAGAAGAAGAGGACCGAATCATTGTTCCTCACATAATGCAGATAACAGTTCTCGAACGGAATATCAACAGTGTCCTTTCCACCGTCCGGATTGAACTGTATTGTCTCAAAAGCAGCATCAGGGCCATCGGCGCATGATGTGTTCACAAGGACCTCGTTTCTGTCGCAGGAAAAGAACGCAAACGCCGACAACAGAAACGGTAAATAAACAATACGTTTCATTACTTTTTGAATTTAGATCTGCAAAGGTACATAATTATTTGTAAATATTAATTATACATTCAATATTATATTGAAAATTGCCCTCTGTACCGGAAGTCTCGGTATGCGCCCTTGTTACAGGTCCGTTGTTACTGTTGAATGATCCATCATTGTAATAACCGTCTATTCCAAGTTCCGGCCAGCCCCAGTTGCAATGTACCAGGGGAGTGGTAATATAAGATGTTGATGTTATTCTTCCGTTTACCATAACATATACCGGGGTTTTAGCATTGATATAACCGTCAATGAGCCAGGCATGACCGCCTTCATAATATGTGTGGCTGTATTTTTCCCAGAAAACTAGATAGTTTTTATATACATCTTTCTTGATAGAATGGCCGGCTATAAGAACCGGGCGGTTGTTGGAAAGTGATTGTTTAACCCCTGTAGAGTTGTATGCCTTGTAAGTGCCGGGATTGTATCCCAGA
Organism: Bacteroidaceae bacterium; assembly: GCA_045586125.1. Taxonomy (GTDB): domain Bacteria; phylum Bacteroidota; class Bacteroidia; order Bacteroidales; family Bacteroidaceae; genus Colenecus. Next base: position 5,819 of record JAZMZT010000186.1, read on the forward strand.
TTGGTCAGATATCCCGGGATATCTCCAAAATTTGCGCTGCTTTGGGTCTTGCCGTAGCTTACATTGAGACCTGCACCTACATCGGACATAAGGTGTGAGATGGTCTGGAAAGTACTGAGACTCTCATTTCCGCTGGGAGGCATCATGATGTTCCAGTTGTAAGAACTGGGGTATCTCCAATAAGACATAAGCTGTGCCACTGCAGTTGCGGCGCATCCCGTCGGTGCATGATCGCCCGATATAACCGGCGTGTACAGGTTGTAGGGATTTAACTGGCCCCATCTGACGCTGATCAACGGAGCGACAACGGTTACATAATATGTACTGCCGTATACTATCTCCGTCTGCAGAGCTTCTTCTTCTCTGGGTACCCTGGCCTTGGTTCCGACACTATCGGTCATAGACTCAAGTTTGGCCAACGCGCTGAGTATCAGTGAATCCTGCATTCGTACGGCATACTCTACCTGACGGTCATAAGCGGCCTCCAGGTTGCCGTAGAATTCCATCACGCCTGTGGACAGCACGGCTTCATCGATTTCCTCCTCAAAGTCGATATGCCCGTCAGGAACAAGCGCGAATATCTGGTCCGTCCTTCTGTCGGCCGACAGGATGGCGTAACCCTCGTCCTGACCGAAATTGAAAACGTATGCCACGGTGTCGGGATTAGCCTCATCGCCCGATTTTGTCATTCTAGACCTGGTTACGGGCTGTATTCCGGAGATTGTTCTGGGAGCGGAGGCTTTGGTCTTATGACCTTCATCCAGGAACCGGATGATTGACTGGGCATTCGCGGTTGCCTCATCGGCCGATATGCGGGGATCGGCATTGTACCACGATAAAGCCTTGAGCTCATCGGCTGTCAGGTTGCTACTCTGTTCTGTCTGAACGTAAAAACTCTCTGATGACTTGTCGCAAGAGACGGCAAAAGCCAGTGCGGCAAGTGAAAACAAGAATGATTTTTTCATTAATGGAATAGTTAATAATAGGGTTAGGACTATTTGTAGCAAATATAATTTTTATATTTTTACACCTGCTACCATTAACTTTTTTTTGGAACCAAATTCTACCTATGTATACATGAATTTCCTAAATAGATACAAAATATCCCCCAATGTGGAGGCGTTCAGCACGGAGCGTAATGCCGTGCTGCCTTATTACGTGGTGCAGCCGCATCAGGTGCACGGGTGTGTAATCCGCGAGGTTACTGATCCTTTTACTACACGTGATGAGTTGGAAGGGGTGGATGCCCTGGTGACCGATGTGCCGGGCGTGGCAATATCGGTACGTACGGCCGATTGCATCCCGGTGCTGATGTATGACCCTGTGCATAAGGCGGTTGCGGCGGTCCATGACGGATGGCGGGGTACGGTTCAGCGTTTGAGTCAGAAGGTGATTGCATTCATGCACGACAGGTACGGCACTTGTGCGGCCGATGTGTTGGCGGTTATCGGACCTGGTATCGGACCTGACAGTTTTCAGGTGGGGCAGGAGGTGGCCGATGCTTTTGCCGTTGCCGGATTCCCCATGGATGAGATTCTCTCTGACCGTGGTCTCAAGGCTCCTACGGCCTCAGATCCTATGGCGGGCGGTCTGCACATTGACCTGTGGCGCGCAAATGAGTGGCTTTTGCAGGAGGCAGGTGTGTCAGATATTCAGGTGGCCGGCATCTGCACGTATAAAAATAACGACCGCTACTTTTCCGCTCGCAGGGAGGGGACAAAGTGCGGTCGTATAATCAATTGTATAAAACTGCTCTGACTTTATTTCTCGCAGTCGCAGCCTATCATCTTCCAGAGGCCGGCAGCAACGGCAGCGCCGCACAGAGGAGCGACGATGAATATCCAGAGCTGGCTCAGGGCAGCACCGCCTGCAAATATGGCGGGGCCGATTGAGCGGGCGGGATTGACTGATGTGCCTGTGTATCGGATGCAAACCAGATGAACAAGCACCAGTGTCAGACCGATTGCAAGTCCGGCAAAGTTACCGGCACCCTTCTTGGCATCGGTGGTACCCAGAACAACCAGTACGAATACGCATGTGAATACCAACTCGGCAACAAAGCCTACGCCGGTTGATATGCCCTGCTGGCAAACGTTTTCACCCAGTCCGCCGGGTGTGATGGCAAAGAGGATTGCTGCGCCGATGATTGCGCCGATGATCTGGAAAATCACGTACCAGATAGCGTCCTTACCGCTCATGCGTCCTGAGAGCCATACGCCCAGTGTGATGGCGGGATTGATGTGGCAGCCCGAAATGCCGCCGATGGCATAAGCCATTGCAACTACTGCAAGACCGAATGCAAGAGCCGTTCCGACTACGCCGGGAACGCCGATGCCGGCAGGTGTGCAACCCAGGCTGACGGCTGCGCCGCAACCCATAAGAACCAGAACCATGGTTCCGATCATTTCTGCTAAGTACTTTTTCATAAATATCTTTTTTAGTTAGTAAAAAGGTTTCCAAAAACGCCGCATTGGGGTCGTTTCCCTTTGCGTCACTTTGCCATTGCAAGGCTTATTCTTTGGCGCTCCAGGTCCACGCTGAGGACCTTCACCATCACCTGCTGCTGTAAAGATACAACTTGTGTCGGATCTTTGATAAATTTTCCGGGAGATAGTTGCGAAATGTGGATGAGACCCTTAACGTGCACTCCTATATCTACAAACGCGCCAAAGTTGGTTATATTGCTTATGATTCCGGGAAGTTCCATTCCGGCTTTTACGTCCTCAATGGTGTGGACCTCATTTGAGAACTCGAATTTCCTGAGCGGTCCGCGCGGGTCACGGCCCGGTTTTTCAAGTTCCTGCATGATATCGGTCAGGGTGGGTAGTCCAACCTTATCGGTCACGTATTTGTTGATATCGATCTTGGCGCGTAGTTCGGGGCTCTTCATGAGTTCCTGAACGGTGCACTTAAGGTCCTTGGCCATACGCTCCACGATGCCGTAACTCTCAGGGTGAACGGCGCTGTTGTCCAACGGCTGGTCGCTGTCCGGCACGCGCAGGAATCCGGCCGCCTGCTCAAACGCCTTGGCGCCCAGACGCGGCACCTTGAGCAGTTCCTTGCGGTTGTGGAACGGGCCGTTTGCCGTACGGTAATCCACGATATTTTGCGCCAACTGCGGCCCCAGACCGCTTATATATGTAAGAAGGTGTGTGCTGGCGGTATTCAGGTTCACACCCACGCGGTTGACGCAGCTTATCACCGTCTGGTCCAGCGAGTGTTTCAGATCGGTCTGATTGACATCCTTCTGATATTGTCCTACACCGATTGATGACGGATCAATCTTAACAAGTTCTGCCAAAGGATCCATAAGTCGGCGGCCGATGGACACGGCACCGCGTACCGTCACGTCATAATCGGGGAACTCGTCACGGGCGGTCTTGGAGGCCGAATAGATTGATGCTCCGTCCTCGTTTACGCTGAAAATCTGAACTGTTTTTGGAAGATGCAGATGCTCCACGAAATCCTTGGTTTCACGGCCTGCGGTTCCGTTGCCGATGGCTATGGCCTCGATATGATACTGCTCAACAAGAGTCTGGATTTTTGCAGCAGCCTGACGAGCCTCATTGTGGGGCGGGTGGGGGAATATTGCCTCATTGTGGAGGAGGTTTCCCTGCTGATCCAGACAGACCACCTTACAGCCGGTCCGGAATCCCGGATCTATACCCATAACGGCCTTCTGACCCAGTGGAGAGGCCATCAGCAACTGTTCCAGGTTACGCGCGAATATGCGTATCGCCTCCGCATCGGCAAGTTCCTTCGACGATGCCGCGAATTCATTCTCAATTGAAGGCTGCAGCAGGCGGTAGTAAGAGTCCTCAACCGCCTCATCGACCAGTTGAGACACCTCGGATTTGCCGCGCACATAGTGTCGGGAGAGTGATTCAACCGCCTTGTCATCCTCAATCTCTATCGATACGCGCAGCACTCCTTCAGCCTCGCCGCGACGCATGGCCAGCAGACGGTGTGATGCGCATCGGCTCAAAGGCTCGTTAAAGTCAAACCAGTCGCGGAACTTCTGTGCATCGGCCTCCTTGCTCTTGACCACCTTGCTGTATATGCGGGCAGTGCGGCGGTATGCGTTGCGCACCTGATTGCGCGTACCCTCATCCATTGAGACCTGCTCGGCTATTATGTCCATGGCACCCTGAAGCGCGTCATCAACTGATGTTACACCTTTCTCTTTATTTATGTATTTCTTGGCCTCGCGGTCCAGCGGCACGTACTGGTTCTGCTTCATCACGAACTCCGCCAGTGGCTCCAGGCCTTTTTCGCGGGCGGCATCGGCACGGGTCTTTCTATGAGGCTTGTAGGGCGCGTAGATATCCTCCAGTTCCGTTGCATCCCAGCAGTGCTCAATGCGTTCCTTAAGTTCCGGAGTGAGTTTTTCCAGCCCCTCTATGGTGCCGATGATCGTCTCCTTGCGCTTGGCCAGCGCCTCCAGCCGCTCCAGCGCATCGCTCACCTCAGTCACCTGGACCTCATCCATTCCGCCCGTGGATTCCTTGCGGTATCGGCTTATAAAAGGTATCGTGGCGCCGTTCTCCAGCAGCTTCAGCGTGTTCTCCACCTGATTCTCGCGCAGGCCGGTCTCGCGCACGATTATGCTTACGTATTCCTTGTTCATATGATTGTATTCTTTCAGCAAATATAGCACGTTTTCTGCAATTCTTGCACGGGGTGGCGCGTGACCTCACCCCGTGACCCCCGTGACCTTAGGGAGTCAGAACGCAGGTGGGGCCATTTCTCTCCCTAAGGTGAACGGAAAAAACGCCCGTACCTGCGTTGCCCTCTCACCTTAGGGAGTGAGAACGCAGGTGCAGCCATTTTTCTCCCTAAGGTGAAGCAGAAATACGCCCGTACCTGCGTTGCCCCCCTGACCTTAGGGAGCTAGAACGCAGGTGCGGCCATTTTTCTCCCTAAGGTGAGGGGGCGGAGCAACTGCAAAAAAAAAAGCGACCCGGTATGGATCGCTTTTAACTTGAAATCTCTGACTAATCAGTCGTTCATCATTTCGGAGTCATCATCAGGCGCGGGTTCCTGGGGGTTGCCCAGGATGGCTGCCATGATTTTCTGCTCCAGCTCCTCGGCCAGCTCGGGGTTGTCCTGCATGAGCTGCTTGGTGGCGTCTCGGCCCTGTGCCAGGCGGGTGTCGCCGTAGCTGAACCATGAGCCGCTCTTCTTGAGGATGCCGTACTCAACGCCCAGATCCACAATCTCGCCGGACTTAGAAATGCCCTCGCCGAACATGATGTCGAACTCGGCCTTGCGGAAAGGAGGCGCAACCTTGTTCTTAACGACCTTGACGCGTACCTGGTTACCAACCACGCTGTCACCGTCCTTGAGCTGGGTCACGCGACGGATATCCAGACGGACCGATGCATAGAACTTGAGCGCGTTACCGCCGGTGGTTGTCTCGGGGTTACCGAACATGATACCGATTTTTTCACGCAACTGGTTGATAAAGATGCAAGTAGTATTGGTCTTGTTTATGGTCGATGTCAACTTGCGCAGAGCCTGGCTCATGAGTCGAGCCTGCAGACCCACCTTGTTGTCGCCCATATCGCCCTCAATCTCAGCCTTGGGAGTAAGTGCAGCGACGCTATCGATCACGATAATGTCAATCGCGCTAGAACGTATAAGTTGCTCGGCAATCTCCAGTGCCTGCTCGCCGTTATCGGGCTGTGAAATCCACAGATTGTCGATATCAACCCCAAGTTTAGCGGCGTAGAAACGGTCAAAAGCATGCTCGGCGTCAATGAACGCTGCAATACCGCCGGCTTTCTGGGCCTCGGCGATGGCGTGAATGGCCAGAGTGGTCTTACCCGATGACTCAGGACCGTAAATCTCAATTATCCTGCCGCGGGGATAACCGCCCACGCCAAGCGCGGCGTTAAGGCCGATGGAGCCGGTGGGGATAACTTCCACATTCTCAATGCTCTCGTCACCCAGTTTCATGATTGAGCCCTTACCGAAGCTCTTCTCAATCTTGTCTGTTGCTGCCTGCAAAGCCTTGAGTTTCTCGCTCAAACCTGCATTCTGAGGGCCTGACACGCCCTCAATCTCTTTCTTTGCCATAATATGACTGTAATTAAATTAGCTAATCCCGAAGCGTGTTCTCCAAGGTATCACCACTTCAGCAAAGCGCCTCTTTGACGCTCTGTAGGCAAAGTTATAAAATCACCCCACATATTATAATTTACCCTCAAAAAAAATTATCAACAATTGCAAGCCCCCACCCACCTTAGGGAAGAAATCGTTTGCACCTGCGTTGTGGTTCCCTAAGGTGAGGGGGGTGACGCAGGTACAGGCGTATTTCTGCTTCACCTTAGGGAGAGAAATGGCTGCACCTGCGTTCTAGCTCCCTAAGGTGAGAGGGTAACGCAGGTACGGGCGTATTTTCCGCTCACCTTAGGGAGAGAAAAGGCCCTACGTGCGTTGTGGCTCCCCAAGGTAAGGGGGCAACGCAGGTACAAGCGTATTTCCTGCTGACCTTAGGGAGAGAAATGGCTACACCTGCGTTCTGATTCCCTAAGGTGAGGGGGGAGCTTGTGGGATAGTGTATTTCCTGCGAGCATTAGGGAGGAAAATACTTCATCGGACGTATCGGGAATCGGACTAAATACTTATTTTTGCGAATGATATGTGACTAACACATTTGTTTGCAACTAAACCTAAACCATAAATACTATGAAGGATCTTTTCCATGTTTGCATGACCGCGCACAAAGAGGTCATGATCAGAAATTTTGACGACGCTCGCGATTTCACTAATCTTATGGCATTGGCTGCGTTCAGAAATGACACCAGCATTCTTGCGGACTCCGTGATGTCTAACCACGTCCATTTTATTGTTCTGTCCGAGTCGCCCAAGAAATTTTCGCTCTCGCTCCGGTATTCTTTGACCAAACATTTCAACTACATGTACGGAAGGACGGGCAGACTTTTTGATAAAAGAGTGTTTATCAGGAAGTTGGAGGGGACTAAGCATATCCAGATGGCAATAAACTATTGCCTCAGGAATGGTTTGCACCACGGCCAGAGTGAGACCGCTTTTGCTTACCCGTTCAGCACCTGCAATTACATTTTCTCCCGCGCAAGGGGTATTCAGAATCCTGGTTTGTCATACAATCGGGCCGAAATTCAATCGTATCTGCCTAAAAATGCCGACTTTCCAGACAATTTTGCCATTGATAATCAGGGCGTTATATCAAGGAGTACATTTCAGGAGATTAGGTTGGCCGAGTCTTGGTACGGTACGCCCACCAATTACATATACAATATGAATCGCCGTACCACCGAAGATTGGATAAAGGAACAGGAGAAGGATGATGTTACAGCCGATCCTATCACGCTGAAAATCATAGAAAAAGGCGTGCAGTTTGATTCGGAGTCCGATATGCTCAAGAATGAGATGGGCGGCCGGGCATCGGTGGTGAACATGAATGATATGGAGGTTTGCTCAGTGGTGGATAACGATATTCTTGGCCGATACAAGACCAAGAGTATCTATCAGTTAAGTGATAAGCGCCGATGCCAGATCGCTTTGGAGCTCATACAGGATTGTCACATCAACGCCATCCAGGCTGCCCGCTGCGTCGCGATTCCAGTATCCATGCTGCCCGATGAATACCGTCCCAGGAAGTTCCGCGCATACTAGGAAAGCGCATTTTTCCTACTCACCTTAGGGAAGAAAATGGCTGCACCTGCGTTCTGGCTCCCCAAGGTCAGGGGGCAACGCAGGTACGGGCGTATTTTCCGCTCACCTTAGGGAAGTCGGAGGCCAAGCGGTCTTAGGAAGACAACTTAGTAATTCAACTCCTTGGCTCACAGAACGACATGGCTACGATCCGACTTCACCTTAGGGAAGAAAATGGCTGCACCTGCGTTCTGGCTCCCCAAGGTCAGGGGGCAACGCAGGTACGGGCGTATTTTCCGCTCACCTTAGGG
>JAZMZT010000187.1:0-6184 GCA_045586125.1 Bacteroidaceae bacterium
ACTCCTTGGCTCACAGAACGACATGGCTACGATCCGACTTATGCTCACAAACTTCCCCACAATCCGCAAGGCTGTGAAGAAGATGGCCACTATCGACAAGCTGACTCAGGACGGTACATATTCAAACCTTTCAAAGCGTGAGATCCTTCAGATCACACGTCAGCGCGCCAAGCTGGAGAAGAACCTTGGTTCTATCGCCGACCTGTCACGTCTGCCGGCCGCTCTGTTCGTTATTGACGTTCTCAAGGAGAACATCGCCGTACGTGAGGCCAACCGTCTGGGTATCCCCGTATTCGCTATCGTTGATACCAACAGCGATCCTTCAAACATCGACTACGTTATTCCTGCCAACGATGACGCTACCAAGTCTGTTGACGCTATCCTGACCGCTTGCTGCGAGGCTATCGCCGAGGGTCTGGCTGAGCGCAAGGCTGAGAAGGGTGACGAGGCTGCCGATGAGGAGGGTGCTGAGAAGGCTGAGAAGCCCCGCCGCGAGCGCATCCGCAAGGTAGCCAAGAAGGAAGAGACTCTTGATGAGGCTCCCGCCGAGGCTGCTGCTGAGGAAGCTCCCGCTGCTGAAGCTCCTGCTGAGGCTCCCGCTGAGGAGGCTCCTGCAAAACCCAAGCGTACACGCAAGGCTGCTGCTCCCAAGGCAGAGGGCGAAGCTGAGGCTTGATTTTCATTAACCGTAAAACATTAAAGAAAATGGCTGTAACACTTGATGATATTAAAGCTCTGCGCACCAAGACCGGTGCCGGTATGTCAGATTGCAAGAAGGCCCTGACTGAGGCTGAAGGCGATTTTGAGAAAGCTATCGAGATAATCCGCAAGAAGGGTCTGGCAGTTGCTGCAAAGCGTTCTGACCGTGAGGCTTCTGAGGGTTGCGTTCTGGTTAAGGTTGACGGCAACTTCGGTGCTACCATCGCTCTTAAGTGCGAGACCGACTTCGTAGCCAACAACAAGGATTTCGTTGCTCTTACCCAGAGCATTCTGGATGCTGCTGTTGCTGCTAAGGCCAAGTCACTTGACGAGGTTAAGGCTCTGCCTTTTGAGGGCAAGACCGTTGCTGACATCGTGCTGGAGCGTACCGGTATTGTAGGTGAGAAGCTTGAGCTTGATGGTTACAACTATCTTGAGGCTCCTGAGATCGCTTCTTACAACCACCAGGGTAAGAACTTCCTCTGCTGCCTGGTTGCCTTCAACAAGGAGGTTGCCGACAAGGAGTATGTTCATGAGATCGCTCTTCAGGTTGCCGCTCAGAATCCTATCGCCGTTAAGCCCGAGGAGGTTCCCGCCGACATCGTGGCACGTGAGAAGGAAATCGCTGCCGATAAGGCTCGCGAGGAGGGCAAGCCCGAGAACATGATCGAGCGCATTGCTGAAGGTCGTATGAAGAAGTTCTACGATGAGAGCTGCCTCCTGAACCAGAAGTACATCGTTGACGAGAAGAAGACCGTTGCCGAGTATCTGAAGGCTCTGGATAAGGACCTCACCGTAACTGCCTTCCGCAGATTCACTCTGAAGTCTGAGTAATTCAAGATTTCTCCATACTAAAAAAGAGGTTTCCATAGCGGGAACCTCTTTTTTTATCCTTTGGTCTGTGTGTAACCAAGCGATAGCAGCTTGGCCTTGAGCTTTTCGCGGAAATCGCCCTGAATGATTATTTCACCGTCCTTGGCTGATCCGCCGCAGCCGCAGAATGTCTTGAGGGTGCGGGCAAGCGCGTCCATATCGGCCTGAGGTCCTGTAAATCCGCTTATAACGGTAACTGTCTTGCCGCCTCGGCCGTTCTTTTCCATCCTGAGGCGTAGTTTCTGCTGCTGGGGAGGCAGAAGTTCCTGCTCCGGCTCATCATCGGTCTCGTAGTTGAAATCAGGATTGGTGGAGTACATGACTCCCAGCCTGTCCTTCCAATCGTTTCCAGTATTCTTTCCCATAACGAAGACAAATATAGTGCAAGCCGAGAGGAGAAAAAAGAGTTTACTCGTTTTTATCCCGAGGCGAAGCCTATATTCAAAGCGAAGCTTTAAAATTACTAACTTTGTAACACATTTAAGAGGCCCGATATGAAAATCATCTGCGTTGGAATGAACTACTCCAGGCACAATAAAGAACTGGGGGAAACGTTATTAACTCCGGAGAATCCGGTCATTTTCATGAAGCCGGACTCTGCGATCCTGAGGAACCGCCGTCCGTTTTTCCTGCCTGACCATCTAGGTAGGGTGGATTACGAGACGGAACTTGTGGTGAGGATAAACCGTCTGGGCAAGAGCATCAGCGCCAGGTTTGCTGACCGCTACATAGATGCAGTCACGCTGGGCATTGATTTCACGGCACGCGATATGCAGAATGATTTCCGCAAGAAAGGTCTGCCGTGGGAACTCTGCAAGGGATTTGACCAGTCGGCGGTAGTGGGTGACTGGATTCCGAAGGATAAGATAGGAGACCTGCAGAACCTGCATTTCCGTCTGGATATTGACGGTAACGCCGTTCAGGAGGGACATACAGCCGATATGATATTTCCCGTTGCAAGGATAATAGAGTATGTGAGCGGCTTCTGCACTCTTAAGACAGGTGACCTGATATTTACCGGAACTCCGGTTGGAGTGGGCCCGGTGAGCATAGGACAGCATCTGCAGGGATTCCTTGAGGACAAGAACGTTTTGGATTTTCATATTAGATAGACTTGAACAGAAAGTCGGCCTTAATTCTGATATTGCTTTTGTGCGCGGGCGCAGGTCTGCGTGCGCAAAGGACCGGATTTGTGGATGTTGACTGGACAGCCATGAAAACGGATTCAGTGCGTCCGTGGAGCGGTTTCGGCACAGACCTTAAGGGCAACTGGCAGGACTCTCTGTACACAGCCGCGATTGAGTATCCCGAACTCTCCAGAATCAGCGCTTCAGACCTTAAACGCTGGAATCTTTCGGCCGATGACATACCGCAGTGGCCCGATGTAGAGGCATCGGTAGGCGTATCACATGGCAGCGCCACCCTTGACGCCGGATTCCTGCCTATCATAAAGCGTGACGGCGCTTATTACGCCATACTCTCATACAAAGCCACGCTGCAGGCCAAGCCGGCAACCCGCAGGGAACCTGCAGCCGTCCAGGACCGGTACACACGCCGTTCAGTACTGTCTGAAGGCAAATGGGTCAAGATAAGGATTGCTGAGTCCGGCATATTCAAACTGACCTACCAGTCACTGCGTTCAATGGGTTTCAGCGATCCCTCAAAGGTGCGCCTCTTTGGATACGGAGGAGCCGTATTGCCTGAGACCGATATCCAGAACCTGGCCGATGACCTGCCGGAGCAGCCGCTCTGGAGAGGTGACGGCTATATGCTGTTCTATGGCCAGGGACCTGTAAGTTGGAAAAAGACATCAGCCGGATATGAGCACGAGGTCAATACCTACTCGGATTGGGGCTTTTATTTCCTGACAGACCGTACAGACTCAATTTGTGCCTCATTTGCAACATTGGCTGCCGATTCACTTCCCGGTGACACCATAGACACCTATCCCGACTATGCGGTCTATGATCCCGATGAGTTCAGTTGGTTCCGCTCAGGCCGCCGTATGTTTGAAAAGTATGACTACGCCAACGGCAATACCAGATCATATGAATTTGACCTGAAGGGCCTGGCCAGTGACAGCGTGGCAGTCAAGGTTGCCTTCTCGGCTTCATCGGCCCGCACAACCAAGGTCAGGATAAGCGTCAACGGCACTGAGACGGGACAGATGAATGTCCGTCAGCAGGGTGCCAATGAACTGGCTTATGTCAGTGAGAAATCATTCGTGAGCCGTGGCCAGTTTACTGAACAGAGTACCGTTAAACTGGTGCATGACAGGGAGTCGGGGGTGTCGGGCCACCTTGACTACATACGCCTGAACTATATCCGCAGGCTGGCTTTGTACGGCTCAAGCACCCTGTTCCGTGTGGACCGTGACATGAGTGACGTATGTTTCAGCGTATCGTCATCAAATGCCGATGTCCAGATATGGAGACTGTCACCTGACGGAACAAGCGCCATCGTGCCCTCGGTCTACCGGGACGGAAAGACCGTTACCATGAGGGCCTCTTATCGTACCGATGACATCCTGGTGGCAGTGAATGTAACGGGCAGTTTCCCGGAGCCTCAGAAGGCCGGTGACATAAAGAACCAGAACCTGCATGAACTTGAGGGTCTGGATATGGTAATCGTGGTGCCTGCATCCGATAAACTCACACCGTCAGCCGAGCGCCTGGCCGCTGCACACAGTACCATTGACAGCCTGAGTGTTGCCGTGGTCAGGGCCGACATGATATACAACGAGTTCTCTTCAGGTACTCCCGATGCCACCGCAATCCGTCGTTTCATGAAGATGCTTTATGACCGCGGCGATGTGTCATCGGCCCCCAGATATCTGTTGCTGATGGGTAACGGAGCGTGGGACAACCGCATGCATGTATCGGACTGGGCAGGTCAGAATCCTGATGATTACCTGCTGTGCTATGAGTCTTACGAGTCATTGAGCCATACCGCGTCATACGTCATGGAGGACTATTTCGGACTGCTTGACGATACAGAAGGCAGGTCGCTTCTGACTGAGAAGGTGGATTTGGGCGTGGGCCGTCTGCCTTTGGAGTCGGCATCCCAGGCAAGGGCAATGGTGGACAGGATAATTGATTATATGCAGGGCACCAACTCCGGGGCATGGTGCAACCGCATCCTCGTGCTGGGCGATGACGGTGACAACAATACCCATATGGATGATGCCGATAAGATTGCGGGTATCTATCAGAATGTCAATCCTGCGGTCGATGTGCGCAAGATATACTGGGATAACTTCCAGATGGAGGTCACATCCTCATCAATCGGATATCCGTCGGTTCGCAAACTCCTGCTGGAGCAGTTTGAAGAGGGTGCCCTCATAGTGAACTACTCCGGTCACGGCAGCACTGAGGACCTGTCACATGAACTGGTTCTCAAGAAGAATGACATGTCGGCCCTCAAGTCCAAACGCCTGCCTTTCTGGATTACCGCCTCATGTGACATTGCGCCCTTTGACTCTCCGTTGGAGAGCATCGGCATGAACCTGTTAAGCAATACCGAGGGCGGTGCGATAGGTCTGCTGGGTACCACCAGGACGGTATACGCAAGCCTGAACGGTTGCATGAACCGCAGTTTCAGCAAATATATGCTTTCACGCTCTGCCGACGGCCGTTTCAATACGCTCGGTGACGCCTTGCGTCTGGCCAAGAACGAACTGGTTACGTCAGGAGTGGGGGAGAATGACCGCACTGAGAACAAGATCCATTTCGTGCTGCTGGGTGATCCCGCCCTGCGTTTGGCCGTTGCTGAACTCAAGGCAGTCGTGGACAGTTTCAATGGGGCCGATACCACTGTCACCGGTGCCGCCAAGGCCGGATCAGTAGTCACCGTAAGCGGTCACATAGAGTGTAACGGAGAACGCGTGACTGATTACAGGGGCATGCTCTCCAGCACCGTCTTTGACAACGAGCGTCTGATAACCTGCCGTGACAATCAGCATCTGGCTGATGAGCCTTTCACATTCAGATACCGCGACCGTATCCTCTATTCGGGTACCGACTCGGTACGTAACGGTGAGTTCCGTTTCAGTTTCCCTGTGCCGCTGGATATAAACTACTCCAATCAGAATGGACAGATCCTGCTGTACGCAAAGGGTAATGACGGCCTGAGCGCTAACGGTGTCTATGACAACTTTACAGTAGGAGGAACTGCTGACGGTCTCTCCAGGGACTCTGTGGGTCCGGAAATAAACCTTTACCTGAATACTCCCACCTTCCAGTACGGAGCAAGTGTGAATGCCACCCCGACGCTGGTTGCCGAACTCCGCGACACCTCCGGACTGAATACCTCCGGAAACGGTCTGGGACATGACATATTGCTGGTTATTGACAACAACCCCAACTGGACATGGGTGCTCAACAGCCTGTTTGAGAATGCCGAGGGTGACTATACTGCCGGCAGGGTGATGTTTACACTTCCTGAACTGCCCGAGGGCAAGCATGAACTGATGCTGCGCGCATGGGATGTGATGAACAACTCAACCACCGTCTATCTGGGATTCAAGGTGGTAAATGATCTCAAGCCCAAGTTCTCTATTGACGTCACCGCCAGTCCGGCACGTGAGAACACATCGTTCGTAATCACTCATGAC
>JAZMZT010000188.1:0-15755 GCA_045586125.1 Bacteroidaceae bacterium
AAATTTGGACAAGTTATTTGAAACAAGTATGTTTGCAAACATGACACAAGAACAGCAAGACCGATATTTCCGCGAGTTCATGTATGAGATGGACCAGAAGAGCCGTATGCGCACGGCTCGCCAGGACGGCATTGCCGAAGGCGAAGCCCGTGGTGAGGCTCGTGGCCGCGCAGAAACTGCTCGTGCAATGAAAACCCGAGGTATGGATACCGCTCTGATATCTGACATTACCGGTCTAACCCCTGATCAGATAGCAAAACTCTAACCCCTTAACATCAAAAACGACGCATTGGGGTCGTTTCCCTTTGCGTCGTTTTTTGCTTTTTTCGCCGCATTGGGGTCGTTTCCTAATGCGTCACTTTATCAGTTTCTGGAGTTGGAAAAGGGTGGCTTGGGGGCAGATGGTTTGCAGTTGTTTTATAATTAGGTCGTATGATTCCTGGGGCGTATGGTCGCATTGGACTGCTTCGTGGCCGTAAAGCTGCTCGGGGGTTGTGAGGAGGGACCAGCCCCAGCCGTACTCGCTTCCGTGCTTGTCACGGGGATACACAAAATCCTCTGTCACGATGCGTGTGGCCATCTGAAGGCGGGTTACATAACCGTCAAAGCGGCTTCTCATCCCGCGGCCGTCAAATCCGCACAGGGCACGCAGGTCACGTGTGATCAGGCTTCCGTGTTCGGCGAGAATCATCAGAATGGCCTCCTCGATGCTTCCTTCCTGCGGTTTGGGGTGTACGCTGCGCCGGTAGTTGCAGAAATCGGGCCACCACCGCCGGCTTATGAATCCGGCCTTGCCGTTAAAGAACTTGCCGTAAACGTGACCGCCTTCGGTGATGATCTCGCCTTTCCATTTCCACATGGGCCAGTCCCATCCGCCATCGGGGTAGACTACGTATCGGCAGTCCTCATCTACTATGGCTTCGGCGCAGTAGTTTGGGATCCCGCTGTCCAGGAGGGGTAGGAACCCGATTTGGTCTATCAGGTCTACCATTTCGGCGCTGTTGTGTATCTCTTCCATGTTAAAAACGCCGCATTGGGGTCGTTTCCTAATGCGTCACTTTTTTAGTTGTTCCAGGGCGCGGCACAATTGGTCGGGGCAGGATGTGCCTTTGCCGCCGCAGTCTATTCCGTTTAAGCGGGCTATGACATCGTCTATTTTCTGACCGGTTACTAAGCGGCTGATTCCCTGTAAGTTGCCGTTGCAGCCACCCAGGAACGCTACCTGCTGGATCACGTCGTCATCGCTGGCCACTACGTCTATCAGTAGTGAGCAGGTTCCTTCTGTCTGATACTGTATGTGTTTCATATTGAGAGCAAAGATATAAAAAACGCCGCATTAGGAAACGACCCTAATGCGTCATTTCAACCGGCCAAAATCATTCCAGCCGGATTGAAGTTTGCCGTTGTGAGTATCTTGAATCAGTTTATCCAGAGTCTTTTGGGCGTATTCGGGGCGGTTGGTGTGCTGATAGTGCTGGATCCGGTCCGCTTTTATGCGCTTGTAGACCAGGGGGAATGACTGCCAATGCTTCCACGCTTGCTTATCGGCCTTAATTGCATGGATCAACCAGTCTTCAAAGACAAACAGGGTGGGGTCCAAATTTGGCGCCACAGCCAGTCCGGCGGGGGTCATTTCGCCAAGGCGGACAAGCCTCCTGCAGCGCTCCAGGTTCTGCTCGCACCAGTTGCTGCGTTTGCGGCGTGGGGTGAAATGCTGGATGAGCTTGCCGTCATCGATCCGCTTCATCGTGCTGTCAATCCAGCCGAAACAGAGCGCCACCTCGACGGCGTCCACGTAACGCACCACGCCGGGATAATCGGCCTCCGCGCGGTTTATCCGGAGCCAGAAATCACTCACTTTGTCGTGATTGTCCTGATACCACCGATACAATTCCTGGCGAGTATGTATGTCAAGCAGGTTGGTTACTTCCATAATTGTTAAAAACGACGCAAAGGGAAACGACCCCAATGCGTCACTTCATCAGAATGTCGAACATTCCTTTGTCCTTGAAGTCCTGGGTGCGCTGGTCCCAGAAGCCAAAGTCGGCGTCGTAGCACCAGAGGGTCCAGGCTATGTTGCACTCGTTGAAGATTGAGATCATGTCAGTCATCCAGGCGTAGGCCAAATCGCGGGGTGTGCGCTGGTAGGCTCCCCATTCGCCGCAAAAGAGCTGCAGACCAAGGTCGCCAGCCAGTTTGATTGCATCGGCCATATCATTTTTAATGCGTTCGCGGTTCCAGACGGTCAGGCCTTCGTTGTCGCGGATAATCTTCTGTAACTGCGGGGTGGCCTGCTCATAATCGGCCTGTGAGATGAGCTGTCCGGGGTAGTCGACGGTGCCCGTGTATCGGCCCACATCGGTCCACGATGCGCGGTAGTGGGTCACGAACATGGGGTTGTAGTAGTGGAAACTCAGGATGATGTTCTTGTCGCCGGCGGGGATTCTTAAATCCTTGAATGTGCCGACGCTCTGCCAGCGGTTGGAGCCGATTACCAGCTTGCGGTCGGGTTCCAGTTTGCGTAGGGCGGCGTGTACCTTTTCGACTACCTGATTCCACTGTTCGGGGTCATCGGCCACGGGTTCGTTCATGAACTCGTAGGCCACCATGCTGACGGGGTATTTTTTTAAGACGGCCGATAACTGCGTCCACATGTCGATGAGTTTCTGCAGCTCGGCGGGGTCCTCATAGAGGGCGTTTTTCTGGCCTTCCTGCAGCACGAAACTGTGGGAGCGGAGGGTGTGCAGGTCCACGATTACGCGCAGATTGTGCTTGACGGCCCAATCCAGAGCGTTGGTCAGGAGCTGCCAGGCCTCGTCCAGGCGGTTACCCTGCTCGTCCCAGAACTGGACCTCGTCGATGGGCAGGCGGATGTGGTCGAATCCGAGTTCTTTGATTCGGATCATGTCCTGTTCCTTGATATGGTTTGCGCGCGCCTGGCCCCGGGCCTGCGACTGGCTCAGCCAATGGCTCACGTTCACTCCGCGTTTAATCTCAAAGCCGTTCTGGGCTTGTGTGGGCGCTGACATCAGCACACTTAGCATGATGACAGCAAGTACTCTAAACAGTTTCATATTTTGCAAATATAGAAAAAACGCCGCATTGGGGTCGTTTCCCTTTGCGTCGTTTTTTGCCTAAATCGCCGCATTGGGAAACGACCCCAATGCGTCACTTTTTTAACTTTTTCCAAATAGCCAATACCAAAAACCCGGGGAGAAGTGCAATTACACCCGGCAGCCAAAAGTTCATCAGTGAAGGACTTATTACCCGCCGATGCCTGAACATTGCTCTTAATGCACGTTTCACCAGCCATTTAGGCGTGTGAACCAGCCCCGTTTTCAAGCCCCAGCTCATCATCCTGGGGCTCATCCGGTACAGCGGAGTTGCAATCGCGGCAGGGCAGACTGTGGTTACACCAACACCATACGCTCCTAATTCATAGGATAGGGAACGGCCGAAACTCTTGAGGTAAGCCTTTGTGGCTGAGTAAATTGTGATGCCGGGTGCGGGGATTCTGGCCGTCATGGACGATACTATCAGGATGTTTCCGCTGCCTCGTTCCTTCATGGCCAGCCCAAATAGCAGGCTCAGACGGGTTACGGTGCATACATGGAGGTTCACCATTGCCTGCACGCGATCCATATCGGCCGCCTCCAACTCCTTGAAAAAGAACATTCCGGCGTTGTTGATCAGGATGTCGGGCAGAATGCCCTCTTGCTTGCACCAGTTGTAAAGTTCATCGGCCGATAACGGGAGCGCGAGGTCTTGGAATCGGCCTCTGACGCTAATCTGGAACTGATTTGACAATGATTGAACCGCATTGTCCAACTCGTCCTGCCGATTACTTACCAGGATGAGATCGTAGCCTTTTTCTGCTAGTTGGCGTGCATATTCCAGGCCCATGCCGGAACTGCCTCCTGTTATTAGTGCAACCATCGTTTTGTCTTTTGCCAGTCTCAAAGGTGTTAATTTTTGTGAAAAACGCCGCATTAGGAAACGACCCCAATGCGTCGATTTGAGCAAAAAACGCCGCATTAGGGTCGTTTCCCAATGCGTCACATTTTAAGTATTCTGCGAATTATACTCTCGCTAATCCCAGTAATCCGAGCCATCTGCCGCTTGCTAGCCCCAAAAGCATAAATCTCCTTTAAAACCGCCACCTTCTGAGGCTTGGAATAAGCCTGTATATCCTTGATATGCACCACCTTACAATCCAAAAGTATAAACGTGCGTACCATGTCATCGCTAAGCCTGAAAGGCGTCTCGTTGTCTATATCCAGAATCCGCTGGGCCTTGGGCATCGGCTCGTCAACCATCTCCTTAAGCGTTTTTATGGGAATCCGTGATAGTATCTGATCGATGGGGCATAGCCTGATGTGGCAGAACTTATTCAGATACTCGCGCCAGCTGCTCCATTCGTAATCATCGGCCCATTTTACCAGTCCGCCGGCCACCGGATTCTGGTGTATGTAACGCATAAGTGTCTGAAAATAAGCCCAATCGTTAACCGGCTCGCTGCGGAATCGGCCCTGAAACAGGTGCCCCGAGTGCCCGTACTTGAGGTTGTAGTATTGGGCGTACGATATGGTGATGCTTTTTATTGTGTCCGATATCCGCTCCTCCTTCTCCTGGATGAGCAGGTGGATGTGGTTGGTCATGAGGCAATAGGAGAATACTACGCAACACGGCGGTAACGGATGATGCTGATTATCAATTGGATAGCACTTCTGATGGATTAAAGTGAGTAACTTGAAATAATCATCACTGTTTTCAAAAATGTCCTGCTTGTTGTTGCCT
This sequence comes from Bacteroidaceae bacterium, assembly GCA_045586125.1. Classification (GTDB taxonomy): domain Bacteria; phylum Bacteroidota; class Bacteroidia; order Bacteroidales; family Bacteroidaceae; genus Colenecus. Next base: position 4,798 of record JAZMZT010000188.1, read on the forward strand.
CGCAACATGACATGATAGACTCCAGTGGGACTGGATTCTCGGTTTCTTCGGCTCATGATATTTATATTTAGGTATTAAATAAAACATTTTGCAAACAATACTATTTTTACAAATGTACGCATTCGTGCCGATTTTGAATGCGTTTTCAGGGAAAAATGTGAAAAACGCCGCAAAGGGAAACGACCCCAATGCGGCGATTTAACCAAAAAACGACGCATTAGGAAACGACCCCAATGCGGCGTTTAAAGGGAAAAAATCGAGGAACGGTTTGGCAGTACTGCAGATATTCAGGATATTTTCCGCCGCTTATCTCTTCAGCCAAAGCCGAGCTGCCCTGGAACATCACAACAAGCAGCAAAGCACCAATCACGCTCCAGTTGATTATTCCGATGCCCGCGCCAATTGAGAATATGTAAAAACATATCCATATTCCCTGTTCGCCAAGATAATTGGGGTGTCTGCTTCGGCCCCATAAACCGTTGGTGTTGAATCCTTTATTATAAGGTACGGGCAATTCATCGAGCTTCTTTCCCTGATTTATCATTGCCCACTTGCGGGTCTGGAACGCCCATTGCTGCTCATCGGCCACTGTCTCCCAGATGATGAATCCCAGCATCAGAACGGCTGCAATCCAGTCTGTCAGGCCGAATGGGGCATCGGACCTCATTGCCACAAGCGCGGGGAGTGTGGTCATGAGCACCAGCGCGTTCTGGTAAATGGATATGAACCCAAAGTCAAACAGCGTCCATTTCCAGCGTTTGCTGAATGCCGGTCCGGAGCGCAGAACGGCCCATCGGTAATCCTCGACGCCCTCCCAGAACTTGAGTTTGTAGGCTCCTTTGCGGGCGAAATTGAAGGTGAGTCTGAGGCCCCACAGGGTTGCCAGAACGGCCATCACCACGAGTCGGGCGCTCATTCCGCCTTTGGCTGCAATCACCCAGGTGTAGGCTATGGGCAGCAGGCTCCAGAGTTTGTCCATCTGGCTGTTGTTGCCGGTCAGTTCGCCTACGATAAAGCAGAATGCGGCGCTGCAGCCGGCTATGATCAGCAGGATTTTGATCACTTCAATCTGCGCGCTGTCCAGTTCAGGGCCGACGGTAAAATACAGGATGGGGCAGACGATGATGGAGAGCGCCAGCAACGCCGCCATCAGTGGGATGTTCATTTTCTTCATTTCCTTTTCAATTTATGTTAAAAAACGCCGCAAAGGGAAACGACCCCAATGCGTCACAAATATACTCATTTTTGATGACTGCACAGAATTTGGTAAATGTGTATCTTTGCGGCATGATTAATCGTTCCAGCCTTTATTACATTGCCTCCGTTATCTGGGGCATTCCGGGAGTTATAATTACAGTGAAGGGTGTATCGGCCTATTTTGCAGCCGATAAGTCACAATTGTGGTGGCTTTTGCTCATAACCGCTCTGGTCCTGACGGGATTCATATTCATGTTCAGGCGTATTGTAGCCAAATATTGCTGGTTTATTCAGGAGCAACCCGAGCGCACATCGGTCCTAAAGACTTTTCCGGTGCGCGGATGGGTGATTGTGATCTTCATGATGTGCCTGGGAATGGCGCTTAAGATCATCGGCGTGCCTGTAGCATTCACTGCATCTTTCTACAGCGGCCTGGGTCCGGCGCTGCTCACTGCCGCCATCCTTTTCCTGAAAAAGTGACGCATTAGGAAACGACCCCAATGCGGCGAAAATAGCAAAAAACGCCGCAAAGGGAAACGACCCCAATGCGTCGTTTTTACTATCTTTGAAGCCGATTAACCAATTTGCAACAATGAAAAGAATCCTTCTGCTGGCAGCGTTTGCCGTTTCAACATTCCTATGCCAAATTAGCGCACAAGTCAAGGCCTATGAGGTAAAATCACCCAATAAGAAGATCTGTTTCAGCCTTAATCTGGATATTCATCAACGTCTTATGTACAAGATTTCAGTGGATGGCAAGGATGTAGTGGATTGGTCTGCTTTAGGTTATGCCAGTAACCCGGATGAGACCCCGTTTTTATTGGATATCAACTCAATCACCAGGCGTCCGCAAAGATCCAAAGACATCTGGAGTCCTTTATGGGGTAAACGTTCAGAAGTCAAGGATATCTTTAACTGGATGTCATTCAATATTCCGGGTAATGTGGGAATGCTTGATCTTGATGTGCGTGTCTATAATGAGGGTGTAGCTTTCAGATTGAGTGCTTTGCCTGAAACTGTTTATGAAAAGACGGAATTTAATTTTGCCGATGACTACACCGCGTGGTACTACAACGGCGAACGTCATAACATCGGCCCCGAGAAACTGTCCGATGCAGGCGGCGAGCGTCTGCCCATTATGATTATCAAGGCGGCCGATGACCTTTACCTGGGTTTGCATGAGGCCGATCTCAAAGCGGAAGGATGGCCGATGCGCTTGCGTTCGGAAACCGGTTCAACCAAGATGAGCATCATCCCAGAGAAGATCTCAGGTTTTAAAGGCGAATATACCGGTGCCTGGCGAGTCCTGATGGTAGGCCAAACCCCCGGCGACCTGGTGGATTCCCATTTGCTGGAACTCCTCAACCCCGAGCCCCAGGGTGATTTCAGCTGGGTCCGTCCCGGCATCTATCTCTGGGACTGGCGAATAGACGGCGCAGTCTGGGAGGGTTACCGCTACGGCATGAACTATGACTCCTGGGTCAAAATGATAGACTTTGCCGCAAAACAAGGCTTCCAGGGCCTGGTGCTCGACGCCAACTGGTACGGCCCGGAGTTTGAGAAGGATTCCGATCCCACCAAGGGCGATAAGGCACGCGATGTGCAGCGCATAATTAAATACGGCAAGGACAAGGGAGTGGGCGTGTGGCTCTACCTGAACGATGTGGCCGGCACCAACTATCCCATTGAGGAGACTCTGGCGCAGTATGAGGAGTGGGGTGCATCGGGAGTAAAGTACGGCTTTATGAACGGCAATCCGCAGGAGAAGAACCGCAAGACACAGGAGATTACAGCCCTGTGCGCCAAGCATCATCTGATGGTTGATTATCACGACTATCCCGTGCATCCGTTCGGTCAGATGCGCACCTGGCCCAACGCGGTAACCCGTGAGTATTGCAAGGCGCAGCTGGACGGCCGGCAGATTTTCCAGCCCAAAACGTTTGTGACATCGGCCTTTGTCAATATGGTGGCTGGCCCGATTGACCAGAACAACGGTTTCCTGGAACTTCATCAGGGCCGCACAACCCGTAAGGATAACAATCAGGAGGTTCCATCGACCGTAACCGGTGAGATTGCGCGCACGCTGATTACCTGGTCGGGTGCGACTGTAATTCCCGATATCCCCGAGTATTATCAGAAGTATCCCACGCTGCTGGAATTCCTCAGCGCCGAGAAGCAGCCTTGGCAGGAGAGCATCACGCTGGCGGGCGAGATTGGCGAGTATATCGTGATGGCGCGCCAGAACAAGGACGGTGACTGGCTCATCGGCGCCGCAACAAATGAGGAAGCTCGCACCATTAGCATCCCGCTAACCTTCTTAGGTAAAGGCAAATACACTGCAACAGTCACTACAGACGCAGAAGATACACACTACCGCACCAACCGCGAGACCTTAATAACGCAAGACCCCGTATCGGTCAATCGCAAATCGGCCCTGACAATAAATCTTGCGCCCGGCGGCGGAGCCTGCATCCTGATCAAAAAGTAAAAAAACGCCGCATTAGGAAACGACCCCAATGCGGCGTTTTTTATTCAGCGTTCTTATTGTATACTGTCACCTTGGAGAGCATTCTTAGCCTTCCAATAAGCAGCCTCATTAAGCTTAAGTTCCTGAACCACAACAGCCTTAGGCAGATCCTTATGCTGCTTGGTCATATCAACCGTGATAATCTTGTCATCATCATAGTTAATGATCACAATTTCAGTGGAGTCAGCAGTGCGGTTGTTCTCAACCATCTCATCGTAAGCAATCTTGGCTAGAGTCTTGAATGCAAATGTCTCCTTGAGAATAAATGATGTGCAGACGGTATCAAAGAGGGCTGAATCGGGCTGTGCCTTGAAGCCGGCCTCGTAGTAGTAGCCCAGACCTGACTGCTTGTATGAAAGGGTTACGGTCAGACCATTGTCCTTGAATTCCGGATCGTGATCATTCTGGATGTCATCGACAGTTGACTGAGCCTCGTCAATGGCGTCCTCAATTGCATCACAAGAGTTTAAAGCACACACACCTGCAGCCAGTATAAGGCTGAAAAACAGAGTCTTTTTCATTTTTCCTTTTTATAAAAATAGATTAGTGAATTATTCAAGTTTGCCACCCATAGAGAGCACAATCTGCTGCATGGAGGCCTTTACGGCTACCTTGTCCTGGCCTTTGTACTCGGCGGTGTTGTCCTGGGTTACGGTCTTGCCGTCAACTGACCAGAGTTTGGCATCGTCCTTTTCAAGGTCGGCAATCTGCTCACGGTAGTACTGGGTTGCCAACTCCGGAGTCTGGAAAGTGTACATCATCTTGGATTCGTTGCATTCGTCTTTCTTGAACTTGGCCAGCCACTCCAGCTTGAACGATACGTAGTCCCATGAGAGCAGGACCTCGTCGCCCTTGTCCTCATAAGTGGGGGCAGCGATACCCATCAGAGTCATGTATGAACCCATCAGACCCTGCACGCCGGCGCCGGCTGATCCGCCGTTCTGTGCGGCAAATTCGGCATTGGCTGCGGCCAGTGAGTCGTTGTAACGGTTAAGTTCGTTGGTGGTTGCGTTGAGTTCGTTAAGTCCGCGGTCAACCTGAGCCTCGACTGCTTTCTCGGCTGAGTTGAGGGCTTTCTCGGTAGCCTTTTCGGTAGTCTTTTCGACCGATTTCTCAACGGCTTTGGTCACGCCCCTTTCGGCAGCCTTTACGGCTTTATCGGCCAGACGGTTAAGTAACTGTGCATTGGAAGGAACTGTAAACAATGCTGCTACAAATAACAGAAGGAATGATTTCTTCATAAGGTGAAAAACAATAGTTAGTAGCGACAAAAGTAGTTATATTATTTAGCATTTATTCACTAAAAGGTTTATTTTTGCAGAAATATGACCTACGTATGACCAGAAGGGCGTTTTGCATATTGATTCTGTTTTTAATCGTCTGGCAGTCGGCCGGAGCCCAGGGCTATTGCTGTGACCGTCAGGGCGCCAGGCTTGAATATGTAAGGAAAAATATAAAGGACGGAAGCACCGAATGGCGCCACACGGTAAACGTAAAAGAGGTCACAAAAGGGTCCGATGACACCAAAGTCACATCGGTCTCCACATTCCTCAAGGCCAACGGCAAACCCTATTACAAAGGCGATATCATAGAGGAGGTGGTACTAAAGCCCAACAACGATGTCTGGGTCGATATGGAAGCGGTCACGATAAATTACGTGAAAGGACGCTTCGGGCTGAACGCATCGGCCGATGCCGCCCCGTCAATAATTCCGGCCGATATGGCTCCTGGTGATACGCTGCCGCAGGTTTCGGGCAAGGGCAAGGTGAGCCTGCTGACATTCTCGTACCGCATCTGGGACCGCAAGGTGCTGCGCCGTGAGACCATCTCGCTGCCCGCCGGCACGTTTGACTGCATAGTACTGGAAGAGCATAAGTTGGAGACAGGCCCGGGCCACAACCGCGACGTCCTGAACCACACCTGGTATTGCAAAGGCATAGGAATGGTGCGTCACGACACCTATATAAACGGCAAACTGGATACATCCGAGACACTAACCCAAATAAAATGAATCAATATATAGAGCAGAACAAAGAGCGCTTCTTTGAGGAACTCTTTTCAATCCTGAGAATCCCTTCAATCAGTGCCAAACCCGAGAACAAGCCCGATATGGTGCGCTGCGCCGAGCGTCTTAAGCAACTCCTGCTTGAGGCCGGGGCCGATATGGCAGAGGTAATGCCCACAAGCGGCAATCCAGTTGTTTTCGGCCGCAAGATCATAGACCCCTCATACAAGACCATTCTGGTGTACGGCCACTATGATGTCCAGCCGCCCGAACCGCTTGAAAAATGGAAGACCGATCCCTTTGAGCCGGTAATTCACGATGACGCAATCTGGTGTCGCGGAGCCAACGATGACAAGGGTCAGTTGTTCATGCACATCAAGGCGTTTGAGTTCCTGGTACGTGCCGGTCAGTTGAAGCATAATGTAAAGTTTATTTTCGAGGGAGAGGAGGAGATAGGCAGTCCTTCGCTGCCCGAATTCATCAAGGCCAACAAAGAGTTGCTCAAGGCCGATATCTGCCTGGTATCGGACACTACGATGATATCGGACAAAGTGCCCTCAATCAACTGCGGAATGCGCGGTCTGGCCTATCTGGAAGTCAAGGTTATCGGCCCCAACAAGGACCTGCACTCAGGCCATTACGGCGGTGCGGTTGCCAACCCCATCAACGTGCTGTGCGACATGATATCATCACTCATAGACAAGGACGGCCGCATAACCGTGCCCGGATTCTACGACAAGGTGGTTGAACTTACCCCCGATGAGCGCAAGATGCTGGCCCGCGCCCCGTTCGATATCGATGAGTACAAGGCATTCCTGGATATAAACGAGGTCAAGGGTGAGAAGGGTTACACCACAATGGAGCGCACCGGAATCCGTCCGTCGCTTGATGTGTGCGGTATCTGGGGCGGTTACACCGGTCAGGGCGCCAAGACCGTTCTGCCCAGCGAGGCACACGCCAAAATCTCCATGCGCCTGGTACCCAGACAGACCAGCGCCGAGATTTCAAAACTCTTTACCGACCATTTCCTCAAAATAGCACCCCCTTACGTCAAGGTTGAGGTAACCCCCTACGAGAGCGGTGACGGATTCCTTATCCCCATCTCGTCCGATGCCTACAAGGCTGCATCGAAAGCAATCGGTGAGGTTTACGGCATAGAACCCGTTCCCAGCCGAGGCGGAGGAAGCATCCCCATCCTGGCAGAGTTCCAGAAGGTGCTGGGCCTGGATCCGCTCCTCATGGGATTCGGCCTGGAGCGTGACACCATTCACAGCCCCAACGAGAGTTACCTGCTCAAGCAGTTCTTTGGGGGCATGGAGAGCATCGCTCTCTTCTACCGGTACTACTAAAAAGGTACCAATGGGGTCTGACCCCAATGGTACTCTTTTAAAAGACAGATGGCACTACCTTCAGCAGGCGGTGCCATCCCATGAATTACTAAACTATTGTCCTATTATCTCAAATTAATTTGGGATCACATTAAAGCTCAAACGAGCTGTTGCGGTAGAATTCCAGCAGGGCGGTGTTGAACAGGTACTCGTAGCGGTACTTGATGACATCGGCCTGGGCTGTTACCAGACGGTTCTTGGATTCGTTGAATTCCGTGATGCTGGCTTTGCCGCCTTCATACTTGGCCTGCATGAGTTCAAATGACTCCTGGGCGCTGGTCTGTACCTCCTGGCTGCTCTCGTAGCGGCTCTTGGAGGATACGGTATTGTAGTATGCCTGCTGTATCTCTTTGTAAAGCTGTTTCTTTACGTTGTCCAGTTGCATCTCCTGATTCATCATGCTCAGCTGAGCGCTGCGTACGCTGTTGCGGTTGTTGTTGCGTGAGAATATGGGGATGCTCAGGTTGAGTCCTACGTGCGGGCCGAAGTTGTTCTTCATCTGACTGCCAAAGTTATCGGACGTACGGTTGGAACTGGTGTAGTAGCCAGTTCCGGCGCCTGCGCTCAGGCTCAGGGTGGGGTAGTAGCCGCCCTTGGCTATGTCAATGCTGTTTGAGGCCTGCTGCAGACGGATCTCCTCACTCTTGACGGCGGGCTTGATGTCAAGCGCCTGGGCGTAGATCTGCTCGGGGCTGTCGGGGATGCTGAACTCTATGTCATCGGCATCGGGCTGGATTACGTCAAAACCTTCGGGTGAGGGCAGTTCCAGCAGTTGGGTAAGGGTAAGGATGCTCATGCTCAGGTTGTTCTGCGCCTGGGTTACAGAGAGCTGGCTCTGGGCCAGTGTGGCGCGCTGTGATGCTACCTCGGCGCTGCTGGCCTTACCTATGGCGGCAAGTGCGTCCAGGCGCTCTACCTGCATTGAGTCTATGGTTACCTGGTTGCGGGCCACATCCAGTATGCTGCGGTTGTACACAATCTGTATGAATGCCTGAGCCACCTGCACGCGGACATCGTCCTTGATGCGCTCCAGGTCGGCCTTGGCGGCCTCAAGTCCCAACTGGGCATTATGTATGTTGCCCGATACACGTCCGCCGGCAAACAGAGTCATATCGGCTCCGATGCTGAACGATGTGCTGGCGGTGTTGGTGTTGGCGTAAGTGTTGTCAATGGTCAGGCTTCGGCCGAATGACCAACTCTGTGAGGCGCTGGCCGATACTCCCGGCAGGCGGTTGCTGCGTGCTGAGTTCAGGTCCACATCACGGGTCTGGGCGGCTATGTCGCTCTGACGTATCTGTATGTTGTTCTCTAAGGCGTAGTTTATGCACCGGTCAAGTGTCCAGCCCTGCTGGGCGCGGATGGATCCTGCAAGTGCAAGTGCTGCCAGAGTCAATGTTATTGCTTTCATAATTATTCGGCGTTATCGGTTGATTCTTCCTGCTCTGCGGTCTCAGTTGTGTCAGTTGTTTCCTGAGCGGTCTCATCCTCAATGATGCGCGGTCCGCGAACGGTATCGCCTTCACTCAGACCCTCCTTGATCTCAATGTTCACTCCGTCGCTGAGTCCGGTCTGTACCTTGGTCATGGTGTAGGTGCCGTCCTCACCCTTCTTGTAAACGTATGACTCCTCCTTTACGAACTCAAGTGCGCTCTCGGGAACGGTCAGTACGTTTGTTGCCTTCTCCAGGTCAATCTGGGCGTTTGCGCTGTAACCTGAGCGGATTGTGTGCTCCGAGTCTACCTTTACGGCTGCCTTCACCTTGAACTGGTTGGCTCCGTTGTTCTCGACTGCCTTAGGTGAGATATACTCCAGGTCGGCATCGAAGGTGTAATCCTTAAGGGCGCCGATGGTGATGGTCAGGGGCATTCCCTCGTAGAGTGAACCAACCTCGGTCTCATCGATCTGGCCCTCAAATATCAGGTCGTTCATGTTGGCAACGGTTGCAACTGTGGTACCGTCGTTAAGGGTGTTGGCCTGGATGACCGAGTTACCAACCTTTACGGGGATGTCCAGTATCAGACCGGTGATGGTTGAGCGGATAAGGGTTGAGCTTGAGGTTGCGTTCTTGGATGATACGCCGTCACGGATAACCTCGAGTGACTCCTGTGATGCTGCGTATTCCTCCTTGGCCTGGCTCAGTGCCTGCTCGGTCTTTTCATACTCCTCGGCGCTGATGAGGTTCTTCTCATAGAGGGCCTTCTCGCGGTCAAAATTGGTCTGTGCCTGCTTCAGGTTGATTTCCGATAAGCGTACGCGGCTCTGGGCTGCGGAGAGTGAGTTCATATCGGGAATTACGGTCAGACGTGCAATGACTTCACCCTGCTGTACCATCTGGCCGGCCTCCTTGTAGATTTCGGCTATGATACCGTTGATCTGGGGTTTGATGTTGACCTCGTTGCGGGGTACTATCTTACCGGTAAGGACGGTGCTGCGTGCCACATCCTGCTTCTGAGCGGGGAGTTCCTGGTAACGGATCTCCTCAGGCTGTGAGTTCTTGTACAGGAATACGAATGTTCCTATAAACACTACTGCTATGAGTGCTACTACGATGTACTTGATTACTTTTTTCATATCTGTTTTATTTTTTCAATTTTCAATTATTGTTATTCGTCACGCATTGCATCCACCGGTTTCACTGCCATCGCCCTGAGTGCCGGAGCCAGTCCTGCAACGGCTCCAAGTACGGCCAGCAGCAGTGCTGCCATTATGGCGGTGTTGAATGATATCAGGAACTGGGCATCGGATGCTATTTTCTGGAATATATTGAGCAGGAATACCGCAAACACTATTCCGGCAGTTCCTGCGGCCAGGGTCAGGGCTACGCTCTCCATTATGATCTGGGTCAGTATCTCACCGGGCATTGCACCTATGGCGCGGCGTATGCCTATCTCGGTGGTGCGCTCCTTGACGGTTACCATCATAATGTTGCTTACTCCTATGCAGCCTGCCAGCAGGGTGCCCAGACCAACCAGCCAGATAAGGAAGTTGAGTCCGCGGAACAGGTTGTCAACCAGCATGAAGATCTCCTCGGTGTTGAGTATCTGCATGGCCTCAAGGTCTTCGGGGTCAAACGAGTGCTGACGTGCCATGATGGAGCGTATGCGCGATTCCAGCATGCTGGTATGGATGCCTCCCTTGGCGGTTACGCAGATGATGTCTACTATGTTACCGCGATTGTATATGGTAGCGGCCAGTGTCTCGGGGATTATGATTGAATAGCTGGAGTTGCTGTTGATTGATATGTTGCTTGAAGACATGTCAACTCCTACAATACGGAAGTAAAGGTCGCCGTACTTTACGAATTTGCCGCAGGGGTCACCGCCGTCGGGGAAGAGGCTCTGATAGACTCTTCGGCCTATGACGCAGACCTTACGTTCCATATTGATATCGGTCTGGTTTATATAGCGTCCGTAACGCAACTTGGGCTGTTCTATCTTGCAGTAGTCTGCACTTACGCCCTTGATGGCGGCCGATGTGGAGTATTCTCCGTATTCCACCGTACTGCCCCATCCGCTGATCATGGGTGATACAACGTCCAGCTCGGGGATCATCTGCTTGAGACGGTCTATGTCTGTGCGGGTAAAGTTCCAGTATCGGCCCTCGGGCAGTCCCTTGTAGGGCTTTGAGGTGTTGGACGATATCAGGACTATGGTGTTGCTGGCAAATCCTCCGAAGTTCTCCTCAAGCAGTCCTTTCAGACCCTGTCCGCCGCCAATCATGAAGAGCAGCATGAACAGGCCCCAGAATACTCCGAATCCGGTAAGTATGGTACGGCGGCGGTTACGTGTCAGTGAATCGGCCGTTTCACGGAATGAATCTATATCGAATCTCATATCAGTCT
>JAZMZT010000189.1:0-2334 GCA_045586125.1 Bacteroidaceae bacterium
GGGTGGTATTCCCACCAAACTTTGACGAGACAAAGAAATACCCCACGATACTGTTCTGCGAGGGCGGTCCCCAGAGTATGGTTTCACAGTTCTGGAGTTATCGCTGGAATTTCCGTATCATGGCAGCACAGGGATATATAGTAGTTGCCCCCAACCGTCGCGGCCTGCCCGGATTCGGCAAGAAATGGCTTGAGGAGATAAGCGGTGATTATGGCGGCCAGTGCATGAAGGACCTGCTCTCTGCCATAGATGACGTCTGCAAGGAGCCTTATGTGGATAAGGACCGCCTGGGTTGCGTAGGTGCAAGTTTCGGCGGCTACTCAGTATACTGGCTGGCAGGCCATCATGAGGGACGTTTCAAGTGCTTCATTGCACATGACGGTATATTCAATCTTGAGCAGCAGTATCTTGAGACTGAGGAGATGTGGTTCCCGCAGTGGGATCTGGGCGGTCCGTTCTGGGATAAGAACAAGGTTACGGAGAGCACTTATGCCACATCACCGCATCTGTATGCCGACAAATGGGATACCCCTATTCTCTGCATACACGGAGAGAAGGATTACCGCATACTCTACTCACAGGCCGTATCGGCCTTCCAGGCTGCCCGTCTCAGGGGCGTTCCGGCAGAACTTCTGCTCTTCCCGGATGAGAACCACTGGGTACTGAAACCGCAGAACGGAGTCCTGTGGCAGAGGACATATTTCAACTGGCTTGACAAATGGCTGAAGAACTGATATACATACTGTTCTCGATTCCGGGACTGACTATAGTACTGGCAACCGTTATCCTGAATGTCAGGGGCAAATGCTCACTCAGGATAAGGAGGTCTATGACCGCCATGCTTCTTGTGGTTGCGATAAGCATGCTCTCATATGCGCAGTTCTTTAACCAGTCACTTGGGGCAAGATACTCATGGGGCTTTGATTTCCTTTACGGTCTGATTACCCCGTTCTGTGCGCCGCTCTATTATGTGTTCATAAACTGTCTGACTGACATAAAACGCCGTCCGGCATTGAATGTGGCCATGTTCCTTCCGTCGGTCATATACGGAGTGCTGCTGGTATCGGCCCAGATTCTTATGAACGGCGACGAACGTCATGCATATATCTGCAATGAGATTTACGGACAAAACATTCAGTTGGAGGCATCTGTGGCATATACATGGATGGTGCTCGTAGCCAAGCAGATATTCAGCGTGTTCATGCCGGCCCAGGGTATCCTTGTGGTGGTATACGGCGAGTTCCGTCTGAATACCTATACCAGGATGCTGCAGGATTACAGTACATATTCATCGGGTACTACCATCAAGATGCGCGGCATTCATGTCCTTACCATCCTGATTGTGGCTACCGGTCTGGTGATGTCTTCAATACCTATCTCCGAGGGAACGGATCATATACTTCTTGTGGTATTTGCGGTGACCGGCCAGGTAATAATGGTTTCACTGATAGTATCATACGTCATGAAACTGGAGTATTCGGCCGAAGAGATGCATGAGTATACCGAGGAGCCTGTCGCTCCGGTGCGGCCTGTCGTTGTAGCCCGTCCGGGTGTCACTGCTCCTGCCGGAATGCCGGCTGCTGCCGCAGTAAAGAAGGATCCGATGCCATCAACACTCATGGAGAAGATTGATTACGTAATGATCAATGAGAATCTGTTCCTGAAGCCGGAACTGTCACTGATATCCCTGTGTGAAAGGGTGGGTACCAACCGTACTTATGCCTCAAAGGCCATAAAGGATGCCAAAGGATGCAATTTCTCGGATTATGTAAACCGTTTCAGACTTGACTATGCGGTTGAGTTGATGAAGAACACTCCCAAGGATGATATCGTGATTCAGAATATCGCCTTGCAGTGCGGATGCGGTTCAATACAGACTTTCTACCGATACTTTAAACTGTTCTACAACGAGACGCCAACCCAATGGTTGGAGCGCAACAAATAAAAAAGAGCCCCGCGGGGCTCTCTTTTTTTATCTCTTCTGTTGCTGCTTCTGCAGACGTTCCTGCTCTTTCTGCAGGGCCTCCAGACGGGCCATCATGCTGTTGCCTCCGGCCTTACGCTTGCTGGGATCGTTACGGCTGGCTTCATAATCGGCCTCAAGCTTGGCCAGAATGGCCTTTTCATCGGTCGAGCGACGCAGCCAGATCATGGTGATGATACCTACCAGACCTGATATGAAGTAGTAGTAGCAAAGTCCTGATGAGTAGGTGTTGAATGAGAAGAAGAATATTACCGGCATTGCGTACATCATCCAGCGCATCATCTTCATGCTGTTCTCCTGACCGGGAGCCATCTGCTGCTGTTGCATGGAGTAGATGGTGTTGATGATAT
>JAZMZT010000190.1:0-2749 GCA_045586125.1 Bacteroidaceae bacterium
AAGGCAATCTATGCCGAGACATTCGGTAATCCCAACAGTGATGTCACCAATCTGGAGGCTGTAGCTGAGATTGCCCACAAGCACGGTATCGTATTCATCGTGGACAACACGTTTGCACCTATCCTTATCCGTCCGCTGGAGCATGGAGCAGACATTGTGGTGCACTCCGCAACCAAGTTCATAGGCGGTCACGGTTCATCACTGGGTGGCGTTATCGTTGATGGCGGAACGTTCAACTGGAAGGCCAACCCCGACAAGTATCCTACACTTGCCAAGCCCGATCCCTCTTACCACGGTGCAGTATTTGCCGATGTAGCCGGTGCTGCCGCATTCGTAACCCGTATCCGCGCCGTCATCCTGCGTGACACCGGTGCTGCCATCAGCCCCTTCAACGCATGGATCCTGCTGCAGGGTGTTGAGTCACTGCCTCTGCGTATAGAGCGTCACGTTGAGAACGCACTCAAGGTAGTTGACTACCTGGCTAAGAACCCCAAGGTTGCCAAGGTTAACCATCCTTCACTTCCCAACCATCCCGATCATGAACTCTACAAGAAGTATTTCCCCAACGGTGGCGGTTCAATCTTCACATTCGAGATCAACGGCACACAGGAGGATACATGGAAGTTCATTGACTCACTGCAGATATTCTCACTGCTGGCCAACGTGGCCGATGTAAAGAGCCTTGTTATACATCCTTACACCACCACACACTCTCAGATGACTTCAAAGGAGCTGGCCGAGCAGCACATCACTCCCACGACAGTACGTCTGTCAATCGGTGTAGAGCATATTGATGATATCATTGCAGACCTTGACCAGGCTTTTGCCAAAATATGATTTATATACCAAGTTGTTTTAAGTTTAGCTAACTTTGCCGACGTATTCACAGTCCCTTTCCGGGGGCTGTGGATATTTCGGTTTTATAATATCAGGTTCCATTATGCCTCTCAAATTACCCGATAAACTGCCTGCCATAGAGATTCTCAAAGGGGAGAATATCTTTGTTATGGACAACAGCCGCGCCACCAGCCAGGATATACGTCCGCTGCGCATTGTGGTGCTCAACCTGATGCCCATCAAGATTACAACCGAGACGGACCTGATACGTCTGCTCTCCAACACGCCTCTTCAGATTGAGCTCAAGCTGATGAAACTGCGCAGCCATACATCAAAGAATACCCCTGTAGAGCATATGAAGGTATTCTATGAGACTTTTGAGAGCATGCGTGACCAGAAGTTTGACGGATTCATTGTGACCGGCGCCCCGCTGGAGCAGATGGAGTTTGAGGAGGTATCTTACTGGGATGAGCTCAAGGAGATTTTTGATTGGGCCCGCACCCATGTGACATCGACCTTATATATATGCTGGGCCGCACAGGCTGCAATGTACCATTTCTATGGCGTGCCCAAGTACCCGCTGCCTGAAAAGAAGTTCGGCATATTCAAGCATACCACAATTGATGAGCCGCTGCCTATTTTCCGTGGCTTTGACGATGAGTTCTATGCCCCGCACAGCCGTCATTCGGAGGTACGCAGGGAGGATATCCTGAAACATCCCGAACTCAAACTCCTGTCAGAGTCCGATGAGGCCGGCGTCTTTATGGTATCGGCCCGCGGGGGTCGGGAGATATTCATAACAGGGCATATGGAGTATTCCCCGTATACCCTTGATAATGAGTACAAACGGGATCTTGCCAAGGGACTCCCCATTGAGATGCCCAAGCACTATTATAAGGATGATGATCCGGCCAAGGGACCTAGAGACCGCTGGCGTGCACATGCAAATCTGTTCTACGCCAACTGGCTCAATTACTACGTTTATCAGGAAACTCCGTATAATTTGCAGGATATAGGTTAACAATTCAGACGTTGCTTCGTCTTTATGGTGTATTTGGGAAAACAAAAACAAAAAACACTATAGAAATGAAAACAAGATCTTTTCTGATTTACTCGCTGTGCGCACTTTTGTATTCCTGCAACCTTGTTGACGCACAGGTGGTGTGGCTTTCAACCAAGAATGCCGATTTCACTGACTGCGATGTCGAGGAGCGCAATGTAAGACCGTTTGACGGAATATCAAATGAATGCCCGTTTGACGTGTATTATGAACAGTGCGATGAAATGTACGTCATCGTAGAGGGCGACAAGGAGGTGTTTGACCGTCTCCATACCGATGTCAAGCGCGGTGTACTTGAGATCTCAATTGATCCGGCACGTTACCGTAACGTACGTCTGAGAGTAAGGGTAGGCTCACCTGAGATCAGCCAACTTACAATGGCCGGAAGCGGAAGCATAATCTGCAAATCAGATATAGTTACAGACGAAGAACTGGCCCTGAGGGTAGCGGGAAGCGGTGACCTGGTAACTCAAAAGATCACATGCGGTGACCTGAACTCTTCTGTATCAGGCTCCGGATACCTTAAGGCGGGCCGAGTTGAAGCAAAAGATGCCAAAGTGAGTGTAGCCGGAAGCGGCGACTGGTACTCACCACGCGTCAAGGCAGACAATCTGACAATTACTGTAGCCGGATCAGGCGACGTTAATATAACCAACGTTGACATCTATGATGTTCTGTCAGCAAGCGTCGCAGGTAGCGGTGACATACAGGCTAGCGGTCATGCCGGCAACGTGTCAGCAAAAGTTGCAGGCTCAGGTGATATCTCCGGTCATATATCATATGACCATATCACGAAAGTCAAGACCGGAAGCGGAGATATCGATTGGTAATAAATAAAAAGGATAAAGGATA
>JAZMZT010000191.1:0-3882 GCA_045586125.1 Bacteroidaceae bacterium
GAACTTGGTTGCGGAATGAACCACGATGTCTGCTCCGTGCTCCAGCGGACGGATAAGTATGGGTGCGAATGTGTTGTCCACGATAAATACGATGCCGTGCTTGTGAGCAATCTCGGCTACAGCCTCCAGGTTGGTGACATCGCTGTTGGGGTTACCGAATGTCTCGGCATAGATTGCCTTTGTGTTGGGGCGGATGGCTGCCTCAAGAGCCTCCAGGTCATTCACCTTAACGATGGTGTTGCTCACGCCCTGGGTTGAAAGTGTGTGTGTTATCAGGTTGAATGAACCGCCGTACAGGTTGTCGGCTGCTACGATGTGGTCACCGGCCTGAGCAATATTCTGCAGGGCGTATGTTACTGCGGCTGCACCCGATGCAACTGCCAGACCGGCTACACCACCCTCAAGAGCGGCAATGCGCTTCTCAAGTACATCCTGTGTGGAGTTGGTCAGACGGCCGTAGATGTTACCGGCATCACGCAGACCAAAACGGTCGGCAGCATGCTGTGAGTTACGGAACACGTATGATGTGGTCTGATAAATAGGCACTGCGCGTGCGTCTGAAGCGGGATCGGCCTGTTCCTGGCCTACATGGAGTGCAAGTGTCTCAAGATGAAATTTGTTGTTTGCCATATTCCTTATATTTTTATTTGTTATCGTTTCTGTTCTTTTGTCGATGCAAAATTACAGCCATTAGAAAATTCCACCAAACACATTGCATTATTAAGGAAAAACTTCCTACCTTCGCGCAAAATCAAAGAAAATAAACCAACAAAAACAGTAATAAACTATGGAAAAGGAGAATATTTCAACTATGATTGAGCCCAAAGCCGGTGAACTGGATGCCACAGACATCAAGATCCTGACTTGCCTGCAGGACAATTCACGCCTTACTACCAAGGAATTAGCCGCCAAGGTACACCTGTCCACCACCCCGGTATTCGAGCGCCAGAAACGTCTGGAGCGCGAGGGTTATATAAAGAAGTATATAGCAGTGCTGGACCCCGAGAAACTGAATCTGGGATTCGTGGTATTCTGCTGCGTCAAACTGCGTGAAATGACCCGCGATACCGCCCACAGCTTTGAGGAGGCCGCCCGCAACATGAAAGAGGTAGCCGAGTGCTACAACATCTCCGGCGAGTTTGACTACCTGCTCAAAGTCTACTGCCCCGATATGCGTTCCTACAAGGAGTTCATCATGAACGTACTGGGCACCACCGATACCGTAGGCTCCATCCAGTCCATGTTCGTAATGAGTCCCATCAAGAAAACGTTTGGATTATCAATATAAAAAGAAAGGCTTGCCGTTTGGCAAGCCTTTCTTTTATTTAGTAGGAATTGCTGCGAGAACTGCTTTCAGGTAGTCCCAGACTTTTTGGACTGAGGGAATGTAGCAGCGCTCATCAGGTGAATGCGGGCTCAAAAGTGTGGGGCCGAACGATACCATATCCCAGTTGGGGTATGCTCCGCTCAGGATACCGCACTCCAGACCGGCATGGATAGCCATAACCTTGGGCTCGGTGCCGAACATCTTCTGATACTCCTGCTTCATAACGTGCAGAATGGGTGATGCGGCATTGGGTGCCCAGCCTGAATAACCGCCGGTAAGCTCAATCCTGCAGCCGGCCAGCTCAGCGACGCTGCGAACGCGCAGTGCCAGAAGTTCCTTGGCGCTGTCTACCGAGCTGCGCAGCAGGTTGCCGATAAAGAACTCGCCCTTATAGATTTTGACCATAGCCATGTTGTTGGATGTCTCAACAAGACCCGGCATCTGGTCACTCATGCGCTCCACACCGTCCGGGCAAGCCAGGATAGCCTGAATATAACGCAGTGCAGTACCCTCCTCTACATACAGGCACTCATCGGGATCACAGGTCTCACCCGGAGCGCACTGGTAAGGCTCAAATACATACTTGCAGCCGGGATCAGTTGCGGCATACTCGGCCTTGACCTCGGCAAACACATCGGCCACTACCTTCTTGGCAACATCCACCTTGGCGGGATCAACGTAAACGGTGGCAAAGCACTCACGCGGGATTGCGTTGCGCAGTGTTCCGCCTTCCATGTCGATAAGTTTGACATCGGCCTTAGTAAGCAGAGCGTACATTACGCGCGCGCCTACCTTATTTGCATTGGCGCGGCACAGAATGATATCCATACCTGAATGGCCACCCTGGAAGCCCTTTACAGCAAGGCTGTAGCAGAGCCATCCCTTAGGCTCGGGCTTGCGCTCGTATGTGCCCTTGATTGATGCGTCCAGACCACCGGCGCAACCAACATAGATCTCACCCTCAGTCTCAGAGTCAAGGTTAAGCAGGATCTCACCCTTCAGAACGCCTGGCTTAAGAGCCTGCGCACCTGTCATACCGGTCTCCTCATCATAGGTAACCAGCAGTTCCAGCGGACCGTGTTTGATATCGTTTGACTCAAGAACCGACAGAGCCAGAGCCACGCCAAGGCCGTTATCGGCACCCAAAGTGGTACCCTTAGCCTTGAGCCACTCACCGTCTACCCATGTCTCAATGGGATCCTTCTCAAAGTCATGCTTTACATCGGCATTCTTCTGGGGAACCATATCCATGTGACCCTGCATAATGACGCCCTTCAGGTTCTCCATACCCGGAGTAGCGGGCTTGCGCATGATCACGTTTCCGGTCTCATCGGCAAAAGCCTCTATGTTATGCTGTTTGGCCCAGTCCAGAAGCCATGCACGGATCTTCTCCTCATGCTTTGAAGGACGCGGCTGGCGTGTTATACCATAAAAGTTATCCCAAACAATCTTGGGCTCTAAATCCTTGATAGTCATATTCTCAAATATTAAATGGTTATGTACGTAAAAAAAGCATATCAGTCACAATCGTGACCGATATGCCAAAGTTAATATTAACTGGATTATTATCCAAAAATATTTACCCAAGGAATTTGCCTCGGTTCTGCAGGCCAAGCAATCCCGACATCAGGAAAATGATGGCCGCAACAGCCATTATGATGCGGTTCTTGAGCAGAGTAAGGCTCCAGATTGCAGCGTTGATGTTCTCAGGCTCCTCATATGGATTGATGGTCACATCCCACATCTTGTTCTCAACCAGCGGAATATTGCCCAGGATCATAGCCAGTATAACCGTGAGCACCGACATAACGGCAGCGGCGTTTCCGTTGCGTATAAGGGTTGAGTACAGGAATGCCAGGTTGCCGAACAGTGTGACCGGAAGCATAAGCTGTGCCGCCATGGAGAATGGCTCTACGGGGAACAGCAGGATTCTGGCCAGGAAGGCATATACCACAAGAATCAGATATACCTCGACATATATCATCACCAGGCGGAACAGCCATACCTTGTACATATAGTTCGGGATACCGAAAAGAAGTTCCAGAATGCGGTGATCGGCATCATTCTGAATGCCGAAACATGACGGATAGAACACCAGAAGAAGGCCCGGTATGATAAGCTGGCTGTATACCATACCGTGACTCAGTGACGTACCACGTGCTGCAGCGGTGTACATGAGGAAGAAGAACAGGACCAGGCCCACCAGCAGGAACCATATGAACTTGCCGGCAAAAATTATCCTCATATTGTAACCGCACAACTTGGCGAATGATTTTGTTGTCTGTAATACTGACATCGGTCTACTTCTTTAAAGGTTCTTCAATAGGCAAAGGTATGCATCCTCCAGATTGGGCTCAGCCAGTTCGGCACCCGGCCACGGGCATGTGGGAGATATGTAACGTACCTTGATCATTCTGCCGTCCTGGATGTGGTTGGCAATGAGTTTTTCATCGAGTTCACCCAGACGGGAAGCCTCAATGTCAAACAGCCATACCTTGTCCTTGGCCATCTTCACCATATCATTGGGCTCGCCAAAGAACTTGAGAGGGCCCCTC
>JAZMZT010000192.1:0-8800 GCA_045586125.1 Bacteroidaceae bacterium
TCCTGTACATAACAAATACCACCTATTGGATCCCATTCCTTCCAATTAGTGGTATCCGGGTCAAGATAATCTGTCAAATAAATATCTTGGATAAGACGAAAATACTTGCCATTAAAGTCTTCACCGTCTCTGACACGGGCCCCTATCCCTGCTAACTGTTCCGGGGTAGAAATCAGGTATGGATTATTTTCTGTACCAGAACCATTGAAATTACAATCTGCTGTTCCGTCCCAATAGGACTGAGCTGTCAGATGATTGGCAATAAAGAGCATTATGCAACATAACGCAAATCTGATCCTTCTCATAATAGTGGCAATGTATGGTCCGCCAGGCCCTGATGCGGAAAAACAAAATGAAAGTGTGAGCCCACATAACCCTTATCCTACAGAGGGCTCTGGACTGCCGCAAGACGGAATAAGTTTTGTGATAGGCTCACACTGACCGTCTATAGTGTGAGCCAAGCTCAATTATAGCCAGTGTGAGCGTTTATCCTTACTCCCTGTCTTGCTTAAGAATTGTCCAGATTCTCTGCACAGGAATAAAGCTATACGCTTTCTATGAAAAATGTCAGCAAAATCCATTGACTTTACCCTAAGGAAACAGTCTTACTATCATTTGCCATCCACAAATATATAATATAAATCCAATCAAAACAAATCATTTGGTTTTTTCTAATGACACAGTGTGTCTGGCACAATAGTATCGTTTCCCTGTGACATCGTTTCCCTGTGTCACCAATAATATTCAGATTTATATTTGGAAAATTGTTTTTTGATTTATACTTTTGCCAAAAATCAAAACATACACTATGGAAAGCAATGAGAAAATAGTAATTGAAAATCCGCCCAAGAAGGTGTTGGATTTCATTGAAAAGATGCGTAGAGACAAAGAGACTCGGCGCAAGGAATTACTGGATAAAAAGACTCATAATTTCAGCATTCAGTTATAATGAATCTGTCATTTGATGTCATAACTAAAGAGGGAGACAAGATAGTTGTTTCCCTTAATTCATTTTATCCATATATCACCGAGCTGGTTGGAAAAACGTTTCCCAACCTTGACATTGTAGAAATAACCATAATCCGTGAAAAAGGTGAGCACAATAGTATCGGTTCCCTGTGTCATCGGTTCCCTGTGTCAAGGGAGGAGAGACTTTATGCTGTCGGTGACGGCGGTTACCCGGGGGCTGGTGTAGGTGATTTCCTCTACGGGCATGAGCTGGACGCTTACCTTGCCGCTTGTTGTTATTATCAGTTTGCCGATGTTGGCAAAATGGATACCGGTCTGGGTGATGGGGATTTGCTTGCCGTCCTTGTTCTCAACATAAACACAGGGTACTGTGGAATGGGTGTGGGCATCGAGCAATGCATCAATACCATTGGTCTTGCTTATAAGATCATGGGAGTCAACATGGCTGGCGGGTCTTTCACCAAGGTGTGAGAGCATGATCACATAATCAGCTCCTTTGGCACGAGCTTCATCCACGGCTTGCTGAACCAGGTCATAGATCGCATCGCGCTTCAGGTCATAAAGCTGGTTGCGATTGGCGTCATAGAATGCACTCCGTTCAATCTGCATGGTCTGTGGCGTAAGTGCACCCACGAACGCCACACACTTGCTTCCATACTGATGTATTGTGTATGACGGGAAAATCTGATTGCCTTCCATATCAAACAGGTTGGAGCATATAACCGGGGCACCTGCCTGCTGCATCAGTTCCTTGATATGAGGTACTCCATAGTCTAACTCATGGTTGCCTAACGTGATGGCATCATAACCCACAGAACGGAGGATATCCACTATATACTTACCTTGTGAGTTCTTACCCACATCGGCTCCGGCTGCAAAATCACCGCAGCTCACAATACCCACATAACACGTATCGGCCTTGGCAATGGCATCGCGCAGTCCGGCCAACCTGGTATATCCGTCAATACTGCAATGCACATCATTCTCATACAGAATCACAATATCCTTAGCCTTCTGGGCCAGCGTCGATACCGTACTGAAGCCAACAATCACGAGAGTGAGTAACCACTTTGAAATCCTTTTCATAACCAGACTATTTTTGGCAAATATAGCAAAATGACGCAATAGTGACACAATAGTATCATTTCCCTGTGACAAACAAGGCAATCAGAGTTGGACTACTGTAGCGGTGGGAACCTGGCGAAGGATATCGGCTTTCTGTTCATTGCTCAGGGGAGCCTTGATGGTAACCTCCTCTATTCCGAACTTACGGCACCATTCTCCCAGGTCATCAGGAACCACAACCTCCTTGAGAGAAATCATCATATAGCTTTTGCACTTTTCAAGCAGTTGCTTGTAGCATTCAGACATTGAAACAAGAGGGAACTGGCATGCTGTAAGCGTTAGCTCGCCATTCTTTTCATATCTGTATTCAGGATACGGGACACCTCGTGTATAATCAAGTACACCATCCTCACCAAACCGTTTGAGCAATGCAATATCTTCGGGGTCCAGTTTCTCCAATGCACTGTCCTTGCCGCTCTTTTCGCGCATCATCCAGCTTATGGCTGGCTTTAGGGTGTAATTATCCCAATCCATCTCCATGCCGATGAATCCGGCCCACAACTCCAGATAATGAATCTCCTCAGTATGAGTTATAGGATCATTCCAGATGTATTTTACATCGACCTTCTTAATCTCCGGGCAAACCTTGGTATTATGGGTAACGGTTTTAGGAGTACGCTCTATACGACTAGTACCGTTATATACGTCTGTTTTAATGAACGGAAAAAATACTGTGAACCAACCGTTATACTCCGCAGGGGTAACGCCATCCCATCCACAGAAAGCCGCTGTCCTTTTTTCGGGAGCGTACTGATCCACCATATCAAGCCAGAATTTTTTGTTTATATTCCCTTCCGATGCGTTCACGAACTCGTCAATGACAGGCTCCAGTTCCTCTCGCCACCATCCAAGATCCAGGTCATCAAGTCTTGAAAGGCGTGAACGTATGTTTTTCCAGTCATCGGGAGTACCCAGAACCGTTATGTCGGGAATGCCGCAGCCCGAACCCATTACCACGTATTTGAAATACTTCTTGACGCTCTCCATCATGGTTATCTGAGATGAAATACGTTCCACAAGACCGGTTGTGGTAAAATTGCAGACCATAAGGTCCGAGAACTGCGCCTTCATGTTTTTGTCAATGGAATCACTGAAAGCCGGGATTATCCATTCCCAGTAATCTTCACGCTTCATCAGATCTTCACCTTCATATTTGATGGTCAGTGTCTTTTGCCCTTCAAAATCCACCAGACGGTCACGCAACTGCTCGGCGTTCTCATTGATCTGTGTGGCTATGCCCTGACTAATGAGCAGCCAGATTATATCGGGCGACAGTATCAGCGAATAGTGCTTGTCATATGCTGTAAGGAAACCCTCAAAGCAAGCGTTACGTTTAAAGCAGACAAGTTCCTTATCGCCGGCGCTTTGGGTCTTGATATTCTGGTCAGGCACCCCTACACCTGATTCATAAAGAATCTTTTCCCAGCAATCGGCAGCCGATTTCTGATCCAACCGTTTAGTCGGTCTGTCTTTGTCCTCAAGATGGAACCGTACTCCGCCCCCATTCAGATACTCAACAGTTTCATTGGTCTTTACCTTCTTTTCCTTGCGGGCGTATGCCACACTCACACACATTAGTGAAATGAGAATAATGACTAGCTTTTTCATATCGTTGTCGGTTTTTTGTTTGTTCTGCCGACAAAGGTAGAGCGGGTCTGGGCTCAGTACAAGAAAAGAGCGTTGCATTACCGTTGCAATTTTTCTGCAACGTTTTTGCAACGCTCCTTCAATCTGATAATGTATGTTTTAGCGAGCTAAAACATATTTGTGGAGGGTCTTGCGGACGGCACCGGGTCCGGCGTAGAGTTCCTTGACCATTCCTTCTATACGCTCACCCAGACCGGCCTCGTAGAGATCTACGGCGAATATGTCCTTGCGGCTATAGAGTTTCTTGAGGCATGAGTAATCCTGATTAGCCTTACCCACCTCAAGCGGGGCAACGATTGCCTGCATCTCCTGGAGCAGCGGATCGGGTGAAGGCTCAAACGGAGTTCCGTCATCCTTTATACCTTTGAGATAACGTGCCCAGCCTGCGAGTGCAAGCGGAATGAGCACCAGGTTGTCCATATCAAGTCCGCGGGCTATATATTTCTTAATGGTCTCGCCAAAGCGGATTGGAATCTTCTGGCTGGTATCGCATGCAATACGCTGCGGTGCATCAGGCATGAACGGGTTAGGCAAACGACGTTTTATTACGGCGCCTATAAACTCGTACGGATTCAGGATTCCCGGATCTACCACAACCGGCATTGCCTCCATGTAACCCATCTTCTGGATGAAAGGACGGATATCCTCATCGGCCATCTCAGCCGATATAAGGGTATAGCCCAGCATGCAGCCGTAGATGGCCATTGCGGTGTGCAGCGGATTGAGACAGGTGGTTACCTTCATGGTCTCAACCTTATCCACAGTCTCGCGTGTGGTGTAGAGCGCGCCGCCCAGATCCAACGGGGGACGGCCGTTCGTATAATTGTCCTCGATTACCAGATACTGCACCTCCTCAGCGTTAACGAAAGGTGCTGTAAAGGTATGCTTCTCGGTCTCGATATAGTCATTATCCTCAAAGCCGTCTTTGGCAAGGAGTTCCTTGACCTTCTCATGCGGACGCGGAGTGATCTTGTCAATCATTGACCACGGGAATGTAACCTTCTTCTCATCCTTGAGGTATGCCAGGAAATCGGCGGGCACCAGATTATCGGCCACCCAACGCTCGGCATATGCCATCACGCCGGCCTTAACCTTGTCACCGTTATGTGAGCAGTTGTCCATACTCTGAACGGTAAGCGGCAGCTTGCCCGCATTGAAACGCTCCAGCAGCAGGGCGCAGACCTTACCCATCGCAAATATGGGCTTAAGGCCGCGTGCCAAATCAGCCTCATTGAATGTATAACCCTTCTCTGTGATGGTGAATGATATCATCTGGAGTGAGGGGTTGCGGAAAATCTCAACCAGGCGATTCCAATCCGGGAACTGCGGATCAGCCTTCAGTGCTTCTGTTACAGATGCTATCACCTTCTTCTCAATGGTGCCTGTTGACTGCAGGCTTACCAAGAGTGAAAGATTGTCATAAGGAGCGTAAGCCTTGTCTATGATCTCATAGTCAAAGGTCTCGGCCATAATTACACCACGGTCATACTTACCGGTGTTCAGAGCATCATTGATGATTGCAGCCGGGAAGGCGCGGAATATGTTGCCACCGCCAAAATGTACCCATGTAGGTTCATCATGTGTCTTGCGGCGTACAGCCTCTATATCAAACTTGGGGAGCAGATATCCTTTCTTCTCCCACTCTGCGGCGTTGAACTTGCCGCTTGTTATTTCTGTAAGTTTCATAATCAATCAAAGAATCCGGGTTGTTTGTACTCAATTCCAAGCTCGCGGTCAACGGTTGCAAGTATTCCCTGCACCTGACCCATAGCGAACATACGTCCCAACAGGGTGTAGCCTGCGTTGTGTCCGTGGCTGGACTCATCCATGATGCCGCCGGGCTCATCGGTAAACGTCATACCGTGATCCACGCGCATGGGCAGAGCCGGGTTCTCCTTCTCAAAGATACGGCAGAGCTCAATCAGATCAGCACGGCCACCCAGATGTGAAGCCTCGGTAAAGTCACCGTTGGGGAATATGTGGCATGAACGCAGATGTACAAAATGTGTGCGTGACGCAAACTTCTTAGCCATCTCCACAACATTGTTATATGCACCGGCCGATAATGAGCCTGCGCAGAATGTCAGACCATTGTGCTTGTTGGGCACTGCATCCAGGAACCACTGGATATCCTCCTCAGTGCGGACTATGCGCGGCAGGCCCAGAACCTCAATTGGGGGATCATCGGGATGTACGCACATGTTCATGTTATACTCCTCGCAGGTAGGCATGATAGCCTCCAGGAAGTATTTCATGTTGGCACGGAGCTGTGCCTTGTCAATGCCTTTGTAGAGGTTAAGGAAATCACGGAACTTCTGGATGGGAGCCTCATCGTTCTCACTGAAGTTGCCGCTTACAAATCCCTGGGTCTTGATGATGATGGTCTCAACCAACTTGTGCTCGCCCTCGGGGGTCATGGTCTTGGCCAGCTCATCGGCCTCGGCCAAAACACTGCGGCCCTTGCCCCAACCCTCAGGGAACTGGAACTTGGCCCACTCCTCACGTGCGCCCTCGCGCTTAAGGATATAGATGTCAAAGTAGGCGAACTCGGCGTAGTTGAAGTAAAGGTTGGTTGAACCGTTGGGGTTGATATGGAACAGGTCCGTGCGGGCCCAGTCCAGAACCGGCATGAAGTTGTAGCAGATGCAGTGGATACCCTCGGCTGAAAGGTTTCTCAGAGACTCCTTGTAAACCTCAATCTGATGATCGCGGTCCGGACCGCCGTACTTGATGGTCTCAACAACCGGCAGACTCTCAACCACGCTCCAGCGCATTCCGTAACTCTCAATGTACTCGCGCAGGTCACGGATTTTCTCACGTGTCCACACCTGACCAAGGGGTACATCATGAAGGGCTGTTACGATGCCCTCAACACCAATCTGCTTAAGCATGGCAAGAGTAATCTTGTCTTTCTTGCCAAACCAACGCCATGTTCTTTCCATATCTAATTTAGGGTTATGTAATATCAGAACGCAAATATAATCAAAATCCAAGACTTAACTTTACCTTATTTATTGACTATTATATGTGAACACCGACAAAAAAGGCGCTGTTCAATCTCTTGAAAAGAGAAATCTAAAACCGAAAGAAAGTTCATAAAATAATAAGTTAAGGTTAAACGCGAGAATCAGTGGCAAATTATGTTTGTCACTGATTTTCTTTATGTTAACTATGTTTTCAAAAATGCCAGTTTGTTAAGAGTTATGTTAACGAAGGATAAATTTTTAACTACCCGCTTAACTTCGGACGACTTTTTGACTCTTAACTACGGAAACCGACAAGAACGGTGACCACGAACAAAACGAATAAGTAAAAACAAAAAAAATAAGAATTATGAAAAAGATTTTCTTCGCTGCCGTTGCAGCACTGTTCTTCGGAATCAACGCAAACGCTCAGAGTGTTAACGAGAATGAGGCTACCGTAGCCGACGTAGTTGCAGAACTCAGCCAGGCCGACGCCCTTCAGTTCATCCCCATGTATCAGCAGATGCTCACCGAGATTGAGGGAGTATGCCGCGCCGATATCAATGACGCCAAGAAGACTGCCAAGATTGAGGACATCAAGGAGGTTTACATTGACAAGTTCAGCGAGATCCTGGTATCAGAGCAGAATGAGGTTGCAATGAACAGCATTTCAATGGAATATATCAACAATCGCATAGCAAAGTAAGTTTCAAATAAACGATTTTCATAAGTTTAGGGTTAATAAGGCAATGAGCTGGGCTGTGAAGTCCGGCTCATTGGTTTTTAGTACCATTGGGGACGGTTCCGTTTGGTACCGTTTTATAAAAGAACCCCTCTCAGAATATCCTGAAAGGGGTAATAACTTTTCAAATCACGAAAACGGTACCAAACGGAACCGTCCCCAGTGGTACTACTTCAGTGCGTAGTAGTTCTCTTCCTCACCTTCGGTAACGTTGATTTTGTCTTCACGGAGCAGCCATCCCAGGCCGAGATAGAACTCTTTGTCCTTCAACTTTGTTGCCTTTTTAATTTCCTTCTGTGAAAGGGCGTTCTTACCCTCCAGAGCGCGCCAGATAAGACCGGCGAATTCGCCTACCATTTCGTTCATGATTGTATGTGTTTTTAAATATCGGCGCGAAATTACATAATTTTGCAACACATTATTCCAAAAAGTGGCTCTATTTATATCAAAATAGCCTCTTCTTGGTATATTTATTCGGCCTTATAGTCAAAATGAGGTATCGGCAGCAGTTTGAAAAGATTCTTTACATGCTTGTCGTCGATAGAAGCCTTGGTCCCCGGATCGTCACATACGCCGGTACGGATATATCGGTCCAGAACGGCATATGTAAAGCCCAGGTTATCCTCATCGCTCTTTCCGCTCAGTCCGTCTGAAGGAGTCTTATCCACCAGGTCCTCAGGCAGACCCAATTCACGGCCGATTGCCTTGACCTCGGCAACGGTCAGTCCACCCAGGGGAGCAAAATCACCGGCAGCATCACCGTAACGGGTAGAATAGCCCACCCAGTCCTCGGACAGATTGCAGGTGTTGGCCACGCGACCGTTCAGAGACTGCGATATTGCATATAGCGTGGTCATCCTGAGACGCGGCGGCATATTTATGATTGTCTGACGGCTTATTTCGGTACCATCGGCCTTGAATTCAGCGCCTATGGTGTTCATCAGCGCGTTGTATGTATCGGCTATGTTTATGTTGTAGTGGCGTATTCTCAAATGATTTATCAGTTTCATGCTGTCCGATATATCCTTCTGCACACCGTTAGGCATGGTCACGCCTATCACGCGGTCAACGCCCAGCGCCTCCACGCACAAGGCAGCCACGACACTGCTGTCCTTACCTCCCGATATACCGATAACGGCATTGCAGCCCTTTCCGTTTACTTCAAACCAGTCCCTGATCCACTGAACCACCTGGTCTTTTACCTGTTTGGCATCGAATGTTTTCATGTTCAATATCTTTTTTCAGCCACAAAGATACTTTATTTGAAGTTATTTGATGCGAGGCTCTATGCCTTCCTGCTTCAAGCGCTTCAATTCATCAATGATTTGCTGACGTCTGGTACAAGTCGGATCGT